>JAEEUZ010000082.1 GCA_016290725.1 Bacteroidales bacterium
CTGCTCGGAGCCAGATGCCTCACCTTCGGCATCCCCGGCTGCAACCCCTACGACGATGCAAGCGTCGCCGCTGCCCCGGCCGGAAAGCACTGGCTCGTGCTGAACGTGGCCTTCAAGACAGGCAAATACAAGAATATACGAATAGACGTAACCGACCAGATCCGGGCCCTTCCCACTGGCGGAGTGATACCGCTGGAGATAGACGTGGGCGACTTCCCGCCCGAAGATACCGACCCGCCGGTAGATGAAGGAGGAGGGTTCAAGCCTCTCATCGGAGACTGGGAGGAGAAAACAGGAACGACGACTATAACATATTGATTATCAATTTATTATATATTTTTATTAACCTTTTTAAAACATTTCTATTATGAAACGTTACTTTTTGATCGCAGCAGTTGCAGCCACAGCGCTGGTTGCCTGCACCAAGACCTTCGACCACAACAAGTCGGTCAACGAAGGTGCCCCCATCAGCCTTAGCACATGGTCTGATGTGATGACCAAAGCCCCTAAGACGGCATTTGCCAACGGGGATCAATTCGAAGTGTTCGGATTCAAGTGGAATGCCGGTCCCGCCAACGAGACCATAGTCTTTGAGGCTGTCGAAGTGGGTTATGACGGCTCCGACTGGACCTATTCTCCTCTCCGCTACTGGGACAAGTCCTTCGCCAACTACACGTTCTACGCTGTTTGGCCCAAGGATATCCTCGCTTCAGGCACTTATGGAGACAATGGCCTGTTCACAACTATCGACCGCACCTTCAACGGAGCTGACGAGAATCTCCTCATCGCTCAGAAGAAGGACGTTGCCAACGCAAACTATGGCGCTCCCGTTCCACTCGTGTTCAAGCACATGGCCGCCCTTGTTGACTTCAAGGTCAAGAAGGCCGATGACATCGTGGATGCAGAACTCGAAGTTACGAGCATTCAGCTTGATAACATCCGCACCGTCGGTACCTTCACCGTGGCAAGCTACGACGGCAGCAACAACCCCGTCGGTACCGCAGGTGTAGGCGGCTGGACTCCCGATGGCACTCCTACCGTTGCAAGTTTCACCCATGCTTCCGGCGCTGGTGCATCTCTGCCCACCCTTGCAGCCGCTACCGGCAACACCACCGGCACCGCAGGTGCACTTATCAACAGCCTCGTCGTTATGCCTCAGGCATTTGCTACCGGAGCCGGCGCACAGACCGTCACCATTGCCTACAAACTCACCGACCCTGCAGGTATAGAGAACACTTATACTCCTGATGCGGTTGAACTTGGCACATTCGACAGCACTGACGGCGACAGCAACACCGCCACCTTCATTGCAAGCTGGCTGCCCGGATACCACTACACCTACTACATCACCATCAATGCGAACAAGATCACGTTCACCGCGTCTATCGCAGACTGGGATGCAACCGCCAATGGTTTCCACTACATCCTCAACTAATCATTTGTGCTTAACCGCGTAACGTTCATATTAGCAGCCGTCTGCATGCTCGCCCTGTCAACCCTGGCAGGGTGCGTGAAGACTTACGATCCGGCACCGAGGCAGGGAGAAATCCGCTTCGGAGCCGGATCGCTGCTGCTGAACGACGACGCGCCGTCTACGAAGGCTACTCTCACGGATGCTTTCGCGGACGGAAACACCTTCGCCGTTTTCGGCGAATCCGTGATATCCGGAGATAAGACCACGGTGTTCGGCGGCATCAACGGCGTTACCGTTACGGCGGATGACGACGATGACAATCCTGCCACTCCGCTTGTCTGGAGCTACAGTCCCACCCGTTTCTGGTATTGGGAAAGCACCGGCGACTGGTACGACTTCGTTGCGGTATCTCCCGCAGGGAAGGGCAGCACCAAGATGGATATCTCCGGAAACCTGGCCGTATCCACACACTACAACCTTGCTTCCCACGACTACGACATTCTGGGAGCGTCCTACCGCAGGCGAGGCAGTGTCCTGGATCCCAACGGAACGGTTCCGCTTAACTTCTCCCATCTGGGAAGTGCGGTCTGCGTTAAGGTTATCAACAATTCCGGAACCACAAGCGTAACCCTGGATTCACTGAAGTTTAAGAACCTGGTGGTGGAAGGCGACGCGAAGATTACCCTGGACCAGTACGGCAATGCCGAGAAATCGTGGATAAACACCGAACGCAATACGGACTACGTGAGGAAGTTCAAGCCGTCCCCGGCCATCAACATAACTGCGGGCGGCAATTATGAATCTCCCTTCTGGGTGATGATTCCCGAAAGGCTCGACCAGGCCGCTGCTGCCGGAGGTCTCGTTGCGGATATGCCGACACTCTTCCTTTATTATACCCCGTCCGGTTCCGCCCAGAAGTATGAGAGCATCACGCTCAAAGACGTGTGTCCGCGCGATAGCGAAACCCCTATCGGCACCTGGGTCATGGGCACGAAGTACACCTACGAAATCTCCATGAGACTTGACGGAGGCGTACTCGTGAGCATCTCCACCACCGACTGGGGCGAGACCATTGAAGCTGAAACACCCGGATTACTGATTCAATGAAGCGATTAATTCTCATAGCATTGCTTGCCTTATCGGGCGCCGTTTCGTGCACACGCATGGAACCGGCCGTCAAGGCTGTGGGTTGCTGTGAGATGCAGCTCAACTTCAGGACCGGTGCCCTGCAAACCAAGGCAGCTTCCGGAGACGGCGACGTATCCGACGGAGGAGGAATCTACATCAGCGGCGGCGTGCCCGACCTGGTCATCCTTATAGTTAATTCGTCCAACAGCGTTGTCGGAGTCTATCCGGATCCGAATCCCGGCGTAGATGTCGACAGTTCCCTGGAAAGCGTTACTGACGAAACTTCCATGAGGGTGAAATTCACAGGCCTGGATGAAGGCGTTTACAGTGTCTATGCCTTTGCAAATACCGAGGGTTATTGGCCGATGTCTGGTCAGGGGGTATTGACGGCAAAGAACTATCTTGCCGGGCTTACTACAAAATCTGCTATCGAGTCACTGAAATTCGCGGATTTGTTCGGTTCGGTGCCGGCTAGTGTCTGCCCCAACGACGACGGCAATCTTCCCGAGAAGCTTCCTCTGTCTGCCAAAGGTACCGTCAACGTATCGTCACTTCATACCGGAGAAGTCACTCTCGCGATGAAGCGCTGTGTGGCAAAGGTCACCGCGGAGTTCATAAACAACACCGCGGACACGCTGAAGCTCTACGATTATACCAACACCATCGTAGGGATGTGTCCGAACAGTGGATATGTCATTGAAGGTACGCCCGATTATCCGGGGGGAACAATTGCCGGAAACATAATGGCGGCGAAAGATTCGCTCGTGATCCCGGCAAAAGATACTCTGGATGCGTCCAGCCCGTGCAGCGTGTCCATGTCGTGGTATGTGTTCCCGAGTTCGGGACCATACACCTGCGATATCGGTTTCACCTTGTTCAAGGGCGATCCGGCCGAGCATGAGTACACTTATTCCGACCTTCCGGTCCATGACGACCATGCCGTAAGCATACCGTCATTGGAAAGGAACAGGCACCTTCACATCGTGACCAAAATCAGTAAGGGTACTACAGTATCCTTCAACTTTGAGGTCGGCGGTTGGGGAGAGCCTGTCGTGGAGCAAGTTTTGTTTGATTGATTATGATTAAATTATTACGTACAGCCGCAATCATGCTGCTCGCAGTTTTAACCCTTGCGTGCAGCCGCATCATGGAGGAGGATCGTCTCCCTCGGAACTACTCCCTTCCTGACGGCGTTCCGGTTACGCTGAAGATCGATTTCGGCAGCTCCGAAATGATCAAGTTGGATGTCGGGACTAAAGCAGAAGCGCCCGAAGCCGACGAATCGCGTGTCCACGACCTGTACGTGATGATATTCGACAACACGACCCTGGTTGGCGGCTCGCCCAAAAAGATTTATGGGCGTTATTTCTCATACGAACATCTTGCTTCCGACCTCGCGAGTATGAACGCCAACCCCAACGAGGGCTGGTGGGTTGAGAACAAGACTCTGCCGGGAGTTTCTCCCGCTGTGTCCCAGACCGCAGGAGCGGTAAAAGTCTCTACCGTTACCTGCTCCAACGCATTTCTGGTAGTCCTTGCCAACGTTACAAATGCCGTGAGCAGTATGAGTGACGATCCGGACCTGGATGACATCGCTTATCTGAATGGCATAGCTTCCCTGCAGGAACTCCAGAAAACCAAAATCACCCTCGAACAGGATGTCGTCAACCGGAAGGACCTGTTCCTGATGATGGGCAAACTTGGGAAAATGGGGCCCTCCGATGAGTCGGGCACTAAGCTTGATACCAGGGAAATGATCTGGGGTGAACTCCCCAAGGATTACGACACTGATTTCAAGGTCTCTCTCAAGCCGTTGGATGCCAAGGTCAAGTTCATGGTACGCACCAACAGGGATAACATCGATGCGGAAGAAGCGGTATACTGGACCGTATGCAGCACTCCGGACAAATGCTTCCTTTTCCCAGACGGGACAGTCCCCGGCGATGCGGTGTTCTTTGATTCGGAGACATCTTATTTTGAGGGGACCGTGCCCTCCGAGGATCCCGGCTACAGCGACTGGTATGTATTTACCTTCTACACCCTGGAGAATCAGCAGGTAAGGAAAAAGCACGCGACACAATACCACGACAGGGAAAAACAGATTAAAACCGACTCCGGAAACAGCGGTTATGAATGGTGGACAAGGGATGGCGGCGGAGACAAGGAGTACCATTCCGGCAATTATGTCAATAACGGCAAATGGGAATACGCCAACGACCTCGCTACTTATGTGAAATTCGATATGGTGTTGACTCTTAATTCCACCGGCATTTATCAGGCCACGGGAGAGACTGTCAACAATGCCCTCACCACCGATACCATTTTCTCCGTACACCTCGGAGATTTCGGGTCAAGCGGCAGCCTTGTAGAGAATGCATTCGACGACTACAGCGCTCTCAGAGGTTGTTATTACACCTACAAAATCACGATCGACAACTCCGGCAGTGTCTATGCCGAGGTCGAAAATGACAATGAACGCCAGCCCGGCCAGGAGGGCTACCTGCTGCTCACGAACGATGAAATCGTGAACGCAGATGCCCACTACGAGTATCACAGCGTCTCGTTCCAATACAGCGAAGACTGGGATCCGAGCGTATTCTCCTGGTACGTAAAGACGCCTTTCGGTCAGGGAGAACCCAGGAAAACCACCGAAATCGTTGGAGGCCGGACCTATCCCATTTACAATGCCGATGGCCTCGACTACAAATGGGTGATGTTTGGAGTGAATAAACCGGATTCTGTCGATCCGTCGAAGTATTCCGACAACAGGCTCAAATATCCCGGCATATCTGAATACAAGCCGGAATGGAAGCCTTCATCAGGAGATCCGGCTCCGAAACTGATGGATATCAACCAGCTCATCGAATACCTCTTTGACCAGAAAGTGCGCAAAGAGAACAGCGAGCCCAATGATTTTCTGTCCAATACCATCAAGGTAACCATCTTCATAGACGAATATTATTACGAGACCAACCCTCTTGATCCCAGTGCCGGGGCTGACCCGGATCTGTGGCGCCGGTTCGTCAATGCGGCGCCGCGCGAAATGCACATACTCTCCGATGCCCGCAAGAGCCGCGACAAGAAGAGCGACGTGATCATGAGCAGTCACTCGATTATCCAGCAGTCCATACAAACTATATACAACGTTTACGCTCCCGGACTCAGAAGCCTTTGGGGCACGGAGCACAAGGACGAGATAAAGGAAAAAGTGCCTTCGGGATGGCATTATTGGCCTGATGAATGTCCATTGGGAGCCTCAGCAAGAGCGGGAGAAGATTCCAACATAGGACGTGAGAATGGCAGACTGAACACTGCCTACATATGGGACGTTTACAGTAACAGATCAGACACCGGGACCGATCGTACCGATAGAGAATGGGCGACATACATGGATTTTGCCGTGGATAATGATACGCCGGAGCTCAAGAATGGATTTAAAGGTATGGCTTTCTCCTGCCTGACCCGCAACCGCGACAACAACGGCAATGGCACCATTGACCGCGACGAAGTCCGCTGGTATCTTGCCTCTACACGCCAGCTTATCGGAATGTGGGTCGGAAACGAATCATTGTCTCTCAGCGCCCGTCTTTACCAGCCGGCTGCAGGGCAATGGCGCGCGCATGTGGTCTCCAGCACTAACAAACTGGTCTGCTGGTCTGAAGAAGGAGCAGGTGCGACTCCGATTGAAAGGGACTGGAATGGCTCCTCATCCGTATATGCGACTTGGGATAGTGAAGATGAAGCTGCAGTTGGAGAAAGTGTCCGTTGCCTCAGGAACATAGGCACTTATGATGGTCCTTCCGGAGTTACGGACATCAGCTATGCTCCCTACAAGCAGGAGATTGATAAATATTTCACGATGGAGACCGAAGGCAGCGGGGTCGATGCCACAACCACTTTTTACTTCGATCGCCTGAATACCAAATCCATTCGCGAGTATTCCGAAGGAGAGCTTCCATTCCACCCTCAGACCTCTCTCAACAACAGGGTATACGTCAAGATGACTGCACAACCTCAATCCAGTCAGGTTGACGATTTCCCCGAGCTGTATTCCGCGGAAATTAATCCTATCATCACTTCCAGCGGCAGGAACCCTTATTGCCCGGAAGGCTGGCGTCTCCCTAACCAGACGGAATATGTGATCATGTCTTTGTATATGCCGCAGAGTTATTTTCTTCAGGATGCCTCCGGAACCAACTATAGTTCTGTGAAGGTTATGCCTAGCCGCACATACTATGACCGGGGATTATATGGAAGCCTGCGTCAGGAAAGTGGTCCTTGGAGCACTGAAAAGGACAAGGTGGGCTTTGCCTATAGCACGAGCAGCAAAAAGACCTTCTGTACAGGCGGTATCAATGGCGATAACAAGGTATCCAGGACACGCTGTGTGCGGGACGAAAAGATGACAGGCGTCATAAGTGGAGATTTGCTTGTTAACGAAAAGGTCCTGTACCCGGAAGACTGGACTCGCGTTATTTTCAACTTCAGTTCTGTAGCATCTGCATTTTCATACGCATCTTTGAAACTTTGATATAATACCCATAACGGAAACTACCGCGAACTGGATCTCCCTATTGATAAAATGCCCACTGGCCTTCAATTCCGGGATACCCTCAAGACTATAATTCCTTCACTCTCTTCTCTCGGTCTTGACGCATCTGATTTCCCTATTCCAGTGACTCTACAAGCTCAGGTAAGGAATCTTGCCGGTCAGACCGAAACGAAGAGTGTAGAGCTTTCGTTGTCCCATCCCCTTTCCGGCGGCTTATCTGTTGATTTTCCGTCTGTCAGCAACGTAACAGACGGAATGCCGATACGGGTAAAAATGTCTATCGGCGGTCATTCCATCAAGTTTTCTTCCGCAACCCTCCAGTGGAAGGAAAGCGGTGGCGCCTGGCACGACTACGCTATTACTGGTCTGGACACGGATTTCCATCGCAGTTATTCGGAGGATATCTATATTGCAGACTTGTTTGACGCCATTTCAAGCAGTGATTTCACCACCGGTAATTTCATAGGAAAGCGCTACGACTACAGACTTGTAGTAGAGAGCACGGATGGCCACACGGAATATACTCCCGTGCGCTCTATGGAGGTAGTAAAATTCTACTATTCACCCAATGATGACGGTGCGGAGTATAATAGCGTTTATCATCCATGGACGGATTCCTGGTGGCAGAATTTTGATAATGCAAATGCATGGTATTCATCTTTGCCTTCAACAGGACCCTATAAGGATTTCAGGCAGAAGGGGGTGATTAACAATACCTGGCCGGCACAACAGATAACCGACCTTAATTTTGCTGATGGGGACTATATAGAAGTGGATATGGATGTGAGAAACTGTGTCTTTGTCCGCACTATTCATGGTAAGCTATCTGACACTGCTCCCAAAATCCAGACTGTTGGCATGGATAATATACTTGGTATAGGACCCACCGGAGCGGGATGGATAGCCGGTTCCCTTCAGCTTTATTACCCTGCCCATAATCCTGCCGCCGAAGACAGCTCGGATACTCCTACCGACAAACTTCAGTTTGATGCGGTGTATGCGACTAACAATTTCTCCAAGATTCAGGCGGGTGAACTGCCAGGTTATCTCAACGTCCTGCTCGACTCGGACGGCGTTACGTGGAACGGAACTCACCAGACCAATTGGGGCAATGCCAATCAGTCAACGGTTGTTCCAAATCTTGTAACCAGGAGCAGTTTGTATATTGGTGCAGAAGAAGGAAACCACTATTCCCGCGCCACCTATAATTATGTTCGGGTCATCCGTAACCGGGAAATGTAGGCCCTAGTCTTGCCACCTTTCCACCCATGACTCCTCAAGCGATATGCCGTAGCAACGGCGTATCCAGAGTTCGAGGTATTTGTCGTCGAGGAAGTAGGTGTCGGCATCGCGGGAGATGAGCTGCTTGGCGAGCAGCGAGCGGACCGCGGCCTGCACTGAGCTGGCGGCACCAAGGTAATGGCGGGAGATATAGCTCTGGGACAGAATGTTTTCGGCATGCCCATCTACAGCGATAGTGGAAAGCACTGTGCGTTGCCCTTTCGACAGCCCAGCAAGTATGTTCCTATAGGTGGTATCGGCGGTATCCAGCAGATATTCCATAGCCGCAAATACTTCTATCTGCCCGGCGTCTCCGCCCTTTTCGGTGGATGCGAACACTTCGTTGAGGGTCTTCTGCATGAAGAAGGTGTAGCCTTCCATAAGGTCGTACAGGCCTTCAACGGCATCTTTGGTGATGCTTTTGCCGGCGTTCCTGAACTGCCTCCGCGCGAATTCCACATATTTATCCCTGTCGATCGGCTTCAACTCCAGGGTGCCCGTGCTCATGTAAAATGGCCTTGCGGCCGATGAGAACATCTGCCCCAGCAGATGCCTTTCGCTTCCGGAATAGATGAATGTCACGTTTGCAAGCCTCTGGAAGCGGGTGCGCAGCAGGGCTTCCATGTTCTTTTCGTCGTATTTTCCTATCTGCTGGAATTCATCTATAGCCACCAGCCAGGGCTTGGAAGAAGATTCCATGAACTGGAGGATCTCTTCGAGCGTGCGGAGCGGCTGCTGGATTTGCCCCAGGGAGAGCGCGAACTTGGGCCCCAGGGTGGCAGGATCGTAGGAGAATTCTCCCCGGATGGATTTTAGCACCTCCAGGAATCGAGCACCTTTGCGGATGCCTCCGGCGGATTGCCTGCGGAAAACCTCCTGCCCAAGGCGGAAAGTGAATTCCTGAAGGCTGGACGTGTCGTAGATATCAATGAAACAGCAATTGTATTCCTTGCCGATGCGCTTGTCTGTGAAAACATGATTGATCAGCCCGGTCTTTCCCATGCGCCTGGGCGACATCAGCACCATGTTGTTGCCGTTGGTTACGGAACGCACGAGCGTTTCGGTTTCCTGTGCCCGGTCGCAGAAATAGCGGGAGGGGATATTGTTCGTAGTATAGAAAGGATTTACATGCTGCATGGCGGTTACAATTTGTTCTAAGCGCAAATTTATAGTTTTTTTTACATAACGCAAAATTAATATAAAATACTTGAAGAAAACTTTTAACTTTGCAAAAATACCCATCATGAAACCCATCCTATCCATTATGAGCATAGCACTTACTGCCGCATTGCTGGCTACCCTTGCCGGCTGCTGCAAGAAGACCGAAGGCAAGGCCGTTGTATATTTCACCAGGGAACTGTCTGCCGAAGGCCTCATCAAGGCCTACGAGCAGGTGAACGGCAAGATCGAAGGCCGCGTGGGAGTCAAACTCCACACGGGTGAGCAGAACGGCCCTAACATCATCCCCCGCGAATGGGTCAAAGCCCTGATGGAAAAAGACTTGAAGGGCGCCAGCATC
>JAEEUZ010000083.1 GCA_016290725.1 Bacteroidales bacterium
CATGGGCGCCCATGCCCTTGTGAATGGGAGGGGCCCAAACTTGTTTGGGAGGGATAGGACCTCTGGTCCGTAGTTTTGGAAATATATCATCTTATACAAAAAAGTATTTTTTCAATACTGATAATTGATGACAAAAAGACAAATCATACTGGCGAGGATCATACTGGGGCTGTACCTGGTCGCGGTGGGCGTGCTGTGCCTTGCCAATTTCGATACTCCCCCGGATGTGAAGAAGACGCTTTTCGGCATCCCTACGGACAAGGTCGCGCATTTCTGCATGTTCTTCCCGCTGCCCATTCTGGCTTTCTTCGCATTCGACAAGTACACCGAAAAGGTGTGGACATCGCTGCTTTTCACCACTCTCACATTTGCCGCCGGAGTTGGCCTTGCTGCCATGACGGAGTGGCTGCAGAGCATGCTGCCGTACCGTAGCGGGGAGCCGAAAGACTTTATCGCCGACGTGATAGCTCTGGCGGTGTCCTCGGTCATCGTTATCGTCCTTGACGTATCCAAAATGAAGAAAAAGCCTTCCAGATGAGAAAGATAATCCTTTGCCTTGCCGCCGCCCTGGCGCTGTCACTCCCCGCCGGAGCACAGACCAAAATGATACGCGATTTCAAGCCTGCAGCCGACAGCCTCAAGGCCAGGATGGAAAGGCGTAACAAGGTGAGGGCCTCCGTGCGCATCTCCAAGATCATGGACCGCGGCGGAGTGCTGGACTTCTATTTCACGTCGGACTTTGCGGAGTATCCCTGGCACGAGGGTGACTATGAGTGGGTTACCAAGGAATTCAAAAAGCTGTTCCCATCGGCCTATTCCAATTACGAGCTGGGAGATCTTTACGGCGACCGCAAACTTATCCGGGACCTCCAGATGCCGCTTCTTACCTCGGACGGCAAACCCCGGCAGAACAATTTCCGCATAAGGGATCCCCGCTCGAAAACAATTCCGCTCGTGAGCGTTGTAGACGGGCCGGTTTACGAGAAGGGCCTTTCCGGAAGGCACATTTCCATCTGGCAGAGCCACGGCAGGTATTTCGACCCGGACGCAGAGCGTTGGAGATGGCAAAGGGCTCCCCTTCACGGGACGATGGAAGACATCTTCACCCAGAGCTTCGTACTCCCCTTCCTAATCCCCATGCTGGAGAATTCCGGCGCTGTAGTGCTCACACCAAGGGAAAGGGACACCCAGCCGCTGGAGATTGTCTGCGACAACGACCCTTCATTCGAAGGCCCCCGCGAACGCCCCTTAAGGCAGGCGGGAGTATACCAGGAAAAAGGCTCCTGGGTTAATGCAGGAATCGGTTTTGCCGATAAAAAAGAAGTTTACGCAGGGGAAGACAACCCCTTCGAGATGGGCACGGCCCGCAGCATCGGCGTGCAGAATAACGCCAACGCCTCCATACGCTGGACGGCAATGTTCGAAGAGAGCGGCAAATATGCCGTCTACGTGTCGTACAAGACTCTTTCCAACAGCACAACCTGCGCATCCTACACCGTTCATCACGCCGGGGGCGAAACCAGATTCGCCGTGAACCAGACCATGGCCGGCGGCACCTGGGTATACCTTGGCACCTTCGAGTTCCGTAAAGGCCGCAGCGGCTGGGTGGAACTGGACAACGGCGTTCCCAAGGGAAGCAGTTTCAAAGAGAACACCGTGGTGAGTGCCGATGCCGTGCGCTTCGGCGGCGGCATGGGCAAGATAGACCGCGGGGCCGGCATCTCAGGCCTCCCCTGCTATGAAGAAGGCGCCCTGTACAGCCTCCTCTGGGGCGGCATGAGCCTCTCCTACTTCGACTGGGAAACGGAATACCAGAGGGAATACGGCTCCCGTGCCATCTGGGTGAACAACATGAGCGGCGGCTCCAGGGTTAATCCCAACGGGCGCGGCCGCGGCGTTCCCTTCGACCTTTCCCTCGCCTTCCACTCCAACGCAGGGGTTAAGGACGATGGCTACACCTACGGAACCCTTTCCATCGTCCATTCCGAAAGGGCGGGTAAGACCCATCTCCCAAGCGGAGAATCCCGCCAGAGTTCACGCATGATGGCAGACCTCATGCAAACCCAGATAGTGGACGACATGCGCAGCCTGTGGCTCCCCGGCTGGACCCGCATGACCATCTACGACAGAGGCTACCACGAGGCCAGCGCACCGGTTGTGCCCGCAATGATACTGGAAGCCTTCTCGCACCAGAATTTCACGGACATGACCTTCGGCCTGGACCCTGCCTTCCGCTTCGACTTTAGCCGCTCCGTATACAAGGGCATCCTCAAATACCTCTCATACCGCTATGGCTGCAGCTATGTGGTGCAGCCCCTCCCCGTGAAGAACTTCAGCGTAACTCTTGGCAAAAACGGCAAGGCGCAGCTGCGCTGGGAAGCGGTGAACGACCCTCTTGAGCCCACCGCAAGGGCCAGCAGCTACATCCTGTACACCCGTGAAGACGACGAGGGCTTCGACGGAGGCGTTGAACTCACGGACGTGCATAAGGACGGCGCCATATGCACCGCGGAGGTATCGGTAAAGAAAGGCCACCTGTACAGCTTCCGCATCGCGGCGGCAAACGATGGCGGCCGCAGCTTCCCCTCGGAAGTTCTCTGCGTTGGCATCCCGGAGGATGGCAACGGGCATAACGTGATGGTGGTGAACAACTTCACCCGTGTATCGGCCCCGGTCTGGGTGAACCTCCCCAGCTACGGCGGCTTCATGTACACGCTGGACGGCGGAGTAGCCTGGGGCGAAGACATCAGCTACGCCGGCGAGGTTTATCTTTTCGAAAAGGGAATTCCCTGGGCCGATGACGACAATCCCGGCAGCGGCGGCTGCTTCACAGACCACAGGGGCATCAAGTTCGCGGGCAACACCTTCGACTTCGTGGCCACCCACGCCCGCTCCCTGATGAAAGCCGGCTGCACCGTGACCAGCACCGCATCCGGCGCCCTCACGGCGGCGGACACCACTGGAGTGTGGGCCCTGGACATAATCTGCGGCAAGCAGGTAACAACCCCCTGCGGGCTGAACCGCGCCCACAAAGACCGCTACGAAGTCTTCCCGGCGGATTTCCGCGGCGCCATCGCCCGCTTCGCCTCCAACGGCTGCCACCTGCTGCTGTCCGGAGCCTACATCGGCACGGATGCCTGGGACAAACTGTATCCCATTGAGAAAAAGAGCGACGAAGTGCGCGAAGCCATCAAGGCCCTGTTCGGCTACAAATGGCTCACGAATTATGGGGACCGCAGCGGCACCGTTCGCCCCTACGGACGCACCCTCAACTTGCCGGAAACCCGCTACAACCGTGAATACAACATGGATGTCTACCGTGTGGAGAATGCCGACGGCATCGGCCCCGCCGGCAAACAGTCCACCTCCGTCATGCGCTACCGCAGCACGGATATCTCCGCCGCCGTAGCCTACGACCCCGGCACCTACCGCGCCCTCTCCTTCGGCTTCCCCCTCGAGACCGTAGTCTCCGACGGCAGCCTGGACGACATCATCAAGGGCACCTGTGAGTATTTCGACAGTTTTGTAAAACAGTAAGCAATATTTGAATTATTTTTAAGATTTTCTTGTCAATTAGAAAAATAATTGCGAAATTGTAAGCAAATTAATAACCACATGAGTAAAATTGCTCCGATTAACGGAAAGGCCCCGGAGGGCATTGTACTGGTAATTAACACAGGCTCAATAACAACCAAGTTCGCCGTGTACAAGGACGGCGACATTATCCTGGAGAAGAAGCTGGAGCACACCGTTGAAGACCTTTCGCATTTTGCCGATGTGATGGATCAGGACATGATGCGAACGAACGCCATCCTGGACGCTCTGAAGGAGTGCGGCATCAAGTTGGAGGACATCGACATCGTGATGTGCCGCGGCGGACTGTTCACCCCCTGCATCACCGGCGTGTATAATGTGAATGCCGATATGAGGCTGGTGCTCAGCGAGAGCCGCGAGGGCAACCACGCCTGCAACCTCAGCGCCCTCATCGGCGACAATATCGCCGTGGAGATTAATGCGCTGCGGGAAAAGGAAGGCATTAAGCCCCGCTTTGGCAAGTGCGTGGCCTATGTGGCGGATCCGCCCATGGCGGATGAAATGCTGCCGGAGTGCCATGTGGGCGGCATCCCGGAGTTTCCCCGCAAAACTCTGTTCCACGCCCTCAACACCCGCGCCATCATGCGCCGATACCTCAAGGAAACCGGCCGCAAGGCGGAGGACACCACCGCCATAATATGCCACATGGGCGGCGGCGTAACCATCTCCACCCACCGCGGCGGAAGGGTTATCGACACCTCCCACGGCCTTGGCGGGGATGGCCCCATCACCCCGGAACGAGCCGGCTGCTGCCCTCCCTACCCTCTCATCGACATGTGCTTCAGCGGGAAGTACACCAAGCAGGAGGTGAAGAAAAAGCTCATCGGCAAAGGCGGTGCTGTTGCATATTTCGGTACCAACGACATGCGCGAGATAGTTAAGAAAGCAAAGGAAGGCATTCCGGAGTACGTCGTATTCATGAAGGCTTTCGTGCTTAACATCGCCAAGTACATCGTTGCCCAGGGCGCGCTTGTGGAAGGCCACGTGGACGTGATTATCCTCACCGGTGGCGTCGCCTACAGCCAGGACATCACGGACGCCATCACCAAGAAAGTGAGCTGGCTTGCCCCCGTTAAGGTTTATCCCGGAGAGAACGAGCTGGAATCCCTGGCGGAAAACGGCTACATCATCCTCGCCGGAGCCACCAAGATCCACACCTACAACAAGGACCGCATTATTGAAGACTAATAACCACACACATAACTAATAACATGGCAGAAATAGATTATTCAAAACGTTCGTTCAACTACTATCCCACAAACGCGATAGTGTTCTCAAAGTGCATCGACGGAAGATGGACCAAACCCGAAGTAACGGGTGATTTCAACTTCAGCCTCCACTGCTTCGCCGGCATTTTCCACTATGCTCCTTCCTGCTTCGAGGGCATGAAGGCATATCGCGGAGCAGATGGCCGAGTGCGCCTCTTCCGCCCGGACGAAAACGCAAAGCGCATGCAGTCCAGTGCCAATTACCTGGATATGCCTGCTCCCACGATGGAAATGTTCATCGACATGTGCGTAATGTGCGTTCAGGAGAACTGGGACTATATTCCCTCCTATGAGAGCGGCGCATCCCTGTACCTGAGGCCAGTACTGTTCGGCATCAACCCTCAGCTGGGTATCAAATCGGCAAAGGACGTGATGTTCGCAGTGATGTCATCGGCCGTGGGAACATATTCCGGCGGCAAGAGCCTTATGCCGGTAACGGCGGTCATTTCCCGCAACTATGACCGTGCGGCCACCTACGGCTCCGGCGGATACAAGCTGGGCGCAAACTATGCACAATCGCTGCACGCATACAATTTGGCCCACAGGATGGGCTACAAGGAACTCCTGTTCCTGGACAGTGCAACCCACTCCCACATCGAGGAGTTCGGTTCGTCCAACTTCTTCGCAATCAAGCACGGCTGCTACATCACCCCCAACTCCCCCAGCGTACTGCCTTCGATTACCAACAAGTCGCTGCGCAAGGTGGCCGAGGAGTTCGGCCTCAAGGTTGAGCGCCGCACAATCTTCATCGACGAACTGGAAACCTTCGAGGAGGTGAACTCCTGCGGCACCGCCGTGGTGATTACGCCTATCTCCCGCATCGACGACAAGGTTACCCTGGAGAGCGGCACAATCACCCGTGAGTACAGATACGGCGAAGAGGCCGGCCCCATCAGCACCAAACTCTACAACCGCATCGTGGGCATCCAGAAAGGCCTGGAGGAAGACACCTACGGCTGGTGCATGTTCGTGAACGATCCCAAGTGATGAAGGAAAGGATCAAGGCGATGCTGGAAGCTCATAAGGCCGATGACGTCATCGACCTTATGGAAAAATTCCGCTCCGGCGGCGGGTCGATGGACGATGAACTCTTCTACCTGCTGGGCAACGCCTGGCGCAAGAAGGGGAACTGGCAGATGGCGATGAACAGCTACCTTGAAGCCGTCCACCTGAATCCGGAAAGCCCCGCGAAGCAGGCTCTGGACATAGCCAATGAGATCCTGGACTTCTACAACAAAGACATGTACAACCAATAAACAATAACACACTGTATGGCTAAAATGAAAGGTGCGACAGTTGTCGACATCGAACGCTGCAAGGGCTGCGGCCTCTGCGTCGTTGCCTGCCCCCTGCATGTGCTCCAGCTCACCTCAAAGAGCGTGAACCAGAAGGGGTACAATTATGCAGAAACCGCCCTGGAGGATGTTTGCACGGGATGTTCGTCCTGCGCAATCGTGTGCCCGGACGGATGTATCACAGTTTACCGTAAAAAGGAGGAATAGCTATGGCAGAGAAAGAAGTCACCCTGATGAAAGGCAATGAAGCCATTGCCCATGCCGCCATCCGCTGCGGTTGCGACGGATATTTCGGCTATCCCATCACCCCCCAGAGCGAGGTTCTGGAAACCCTTGCCGCTGAAAAGCCCTGGGAAACCACCGGCATGGTGGTGCTGCAGGCGGAAAGCGAGGTCGCGTCCATCAACATGGTGTACGGCGGCGCCGCAACCGGCAAGCGCGTGATGACATCGTCCTCCAGCCCTGGCATCTCCCTCATGCAGGAAGGCATTTCCTACATGGCTGGCGCGGAACTCCCCGCCCTCATCGTGAACGTCTCCCGCGGCGGCCCCGGCCTCGGAACTATCCAGCCCAGCCAGGCGGATTATTTCCAGACCGTGAAAGGCGGCGGCCACGGAGACTATCGTCTCATTACCCTTGCCCCGGCATCGGTGCAGGAGATGGCGGATTTTGTAGACCTTGCATTCGAGCTCGCTTTCAAATACCGCAATCCCGCGATGATTCTCAGCGACGGCGCCATCGGCCAGATGATGGAGAAAGTCGTGCTTCCTCCATTCAAGCCCCGCCGCACCACCGAAGAGATTGCAAAGGAGTGCCCCTGGGCCACTACCGGCCGCATCGGCATGCGTCAGCCCAATATCGTCACTTCCCTTGAGCTGCGCTCGGAAGAGATGGAGCAGAACAACCTGCGCATCCAGGCCAAGTACCGCGAATGCGAAAAGAACGAGGTACGCTACGAAGAGTATATGTGCGACGACGCCGAGTACCTGATCGTGGCATTCGGCAGCGCGGCGCGTATCGCCAAGAAGGTTATCTCCATCGCCCGCGAGCAGGGTATCAAGGTGGGCCTGCTGCGTCCTATCACCCTGTGGCCGTTCCCGTCGAAGAAGATCGGCGAGCTTGGTAAAAAGGTGAAGGGCATCCTTTCGCTGGAAATCAACGCCGGCCAGATGGTGGAGGACATCCGCCTGGCCGTGGAGTGCAACGTGCCGGTGAAGTGGTACGGCCGTCTTGGCGGTATCATCCCTGAGCCGGAAGAAGTTGTTGCCGAGATCAAGAAAATGACTCTTTAATCACATCGCCTTATGACAAAAGAAGAAATAATCAGGCCCGAAAACCTGGTATACCGCAAACCGGAACTTCTGAACGACGTGCCTATGCATTACTGCCCGGGCTGCAGCCATGGCGTTGTGCATAAACTGGTAGCGGAGGTCATTGCCGATATGGGAATGACGGAGAAGACCATCGCAATCTCCCCCGTGGGATGCGCTGTGTTCGCCTATAAATATATAGATGTAGACTGGCAGGAAGCTGCCCACGGCCGCGCACCCGCGCTGGCATCGGCAGTGAAGAGGCTGTGGCCGGACCGCTTGGTATTCACCTACCAGGGCGACGGCGACCTCGCCTGCATCGGCACGGCGGAAACCATCCACGCGCTGAACCGCGGCGAGAACATCACCATCATCTTCATCAACAACGCCATCTACGGTATGACGGGCGGCCAGATGGCCCCCACGACCCTGATCGGCATGAAGACGGTCACCTGCCCCTACGGCCGCGATCCAAAGCTTCACGGCTACCCTCTGAAGATTGCCGATATCGCCGCACAGCTGGAAGGCACATGCTATGTAACGCGCCAGAGCGTTCACAGCGTGCCCGCCATCCTGAAGGCCAAGAAGGCTATCCGCAAGGCATTCGAGTACTCGATGCAGGGAAAGGGCTCCAACCTGGTGGAAATCGTCTCCACCTGCAACACCAACTGGAGGATGAGCCCGGAAAAGGCCAACAAGTGGATGGAGGAGAACATGGTTCCCTTCTACCCGCTGGGAGACATGAAAGATAAAGGTTAAGAGCTATGACACACGAAATCATCATATCCGGATTCGGAGGACAGGGAGTCCTGTCCATGGGTAAGATCCTGGCCTACAGCGGCCTTATGGAAGACAAGGAAGTGACCTGGATGCCGGCATACGGCCCGGAGCAGCGCGGCGGCACGGCAAACGTCACCGTGATTGTGAGCGACGAGCCCGTATCGTCCCCCATCCTGTCGTCCTACGACACTGCCATCGTCCTTAACCAGCCCTCGCTGGAGAAGTTCGAGCCCAAGGTCAAACCCGGCGGCACCCTCATCTACGACGGCTACGGCATAAACGTGCCCCCCACCCGCAAGGACATCCACGTATACCGCATCGACGCCATGGACAAGGCTGCCGAGATGAACATGATCAAGGTATTCAACATGATGGTCCTCGGCGGACTGCTGAAGATCCACCCCATCGTCTCCGTGGAAAGCGTGCTCAAGGCCCTCCGCAAGACCCTTCCCGAAAGGCACCATCACCTCATCCCGATGAACGAAGACGCCATCCGCCTCGGAATGGATATTATACGCGAAGTCTGAGAAAACTGTAGCCGAAGCGCTCACATGCCGCTTTCTCAAGGGCCTCACGGTCGTCGGGATGGGCAATCGAGATGAGCGCTTTGGCCCTCTTTGCAAGATTGAGATTGTGCAGGTACACAATCCCGTACTCAGTAGCAACGTACTGAGTCTGGAAACGGGTGGTCACGACCCCCGCCCCGGGAGTGAGTGTCGGCACAATCTTCGCTTTTCCCCTGGCCGTACGTGACGGCATTGCGATGAAGGTTTTGCCGCCCTCGGCAAGCGAACAGCCGTACATGAAGTCGTGCTGGCCGCCGACGCTGGAGAATATGGTAGTGCCGATGGAGTCGGCGCATATCTGCCCCGTGAGGTCGATCTCTATGGCCGAATTGATGGCGCAGGCACGCGGGTTCTGTGCGATGAGGAAGGGATTGTTGGTATAGGCCACGTCGTAGAATTCCATGCTGCGGTTGTGGTCGATGTATCCGTACATCTCCTTCGACCCTATCGCGAGAGCAGCCACGCTCACGCCCGGGTGGACTTTCTTCAGCGAATTGTCGATGACGCCCTCCTTGATGAGGCGGATGACACCGTCGGTCATCGCCTCCGTGTGCAGGCCAAGGTGCTTATGGTGCTTGATGCCGTTCAGGACGGCGTTGGGAATGCCTCCAACGCCTATCTGCAGGCACGCGCCGTCGGGAATCTCAGACGCCACATTGGCGCCGATGGCGGACTCGACGGGAGTGGGCTCCCCGAACTGCATGGCCACCGGAGCGACGTCGCACAGCACCGCGGCCGTGATTTTGCTCTCGTGGATGAGGCAGCCGCCGTACAGATACGGTATGTTGGGGCTGACCTCGGCGATGACCACCCGCGCCACCTCGGCTGCGGATACGGCGATATCGGCCGAAATGCCGATGCTGCAGTATCCGTTCTCGTCAGGCATGGAGCAGGTTATGAAGGCCACATCGACCGGGAACTCGCCGCGGCGGAACATTCCGGGGACCTCTCCGAGGAAGAGGGGCGTCATCGAACCGTATCCGGCGGCGACGTGGGCACGCTGGTCGGCGCTGATGAAGATGCTGTCCACCAGGAAGGAGTCCTTGTATTCCGGCTTGCAGAAGGGTGCGGGCTCCTTG
>JAEEUZ010000084.1 GCA_016290725.1 Bacteroidales bacterium
CCTCCTGGGAAAAGGCGCGCGAAAGGGCGGAATGCCGCTCATCAAATACATAGCGAACCGTTTCCTCACCTTCACGGAGAACGTCCTTTTGAACCAGAAACTCTCCGAATATCACACCGGCTACCGCGCCTTCAGTGCCGACGTTCTCCGCAGCATCGACTATCACAAGTGCTCGGACGACTTTATCCTGGACAACGAAATGGCCGCTCAGATATTCTGGAAGGGCTATGAGATTGGCGAGGTTACCTGCCCCACGAAGTATTTCGACGACGCTTCTTCGATCAACCTTCGCAGGAGCACCATCTACGGCTTCGGCGTGCTTAGGGTATCTCTGGTGTACAGGCTGTGCAAGTGGCATCTCTGCAAGTCCAAACTCTTCCCCAGATAATGAGCCTGAAGGACACTCTGGCCACCCTGTTCAAGGGCAAGAGCGGAAACCTCACAGTGCAGGTTTTCCGCTATCTTGTTTCCGGCGGAACCGCTTTTGTGGTGGACGCGGGCCTGCTGGCGCTTCTCACGGAGCTGTTCGGCAGGGAGTATCTTCTCATCTGGACGGCAATCGCCTTTGCCGCAGGGCTGCTTATAACCTATCTGTTCAGCATCCTTTGGGTGTTCGACAAACGCCGCCTCAAAAGCCGCAGCGCCGAAATCGGCATTTTCGTGGGTATCGGCGTCATCGGCCTGGGGCTGACCGAACTTCTTATGTGGCTTCTTGCCGATAAAGCCGGCATCCATTACCTCATATCGAAAGTCATAACAACCGTGCTGGTTTTCGTTTGGAATTTCGTTGCCAAGAAAACCATCCTTTTCTCCAAGGCCGATGAAAAATAAAATCCTCATACTGAATATCTTGATCGCCATTGCCGGGGCACTTCTCTTCATCCCCGGAATAGGCAGTGCGCGCCTTTTCGACTGGGACGAAATCAACTTCGCGGAAAGCGCCCGCGAGATGATCGTAACCGGCGACTGGTTCAACGTTCAAATCAACTTCGAATCGTTCTGGGAGAAGCCGCCGCTTTTCATCTGGATGCAGGCCCTGTCGATGAAGATTTTCGGCGTGGGCGAGTTCGCGGCAAGGTTCCCGAACGCCATCATCGGCATAATAACACTGCTGCTGCTTTTCAATTTCGGAAGACGGGTGGAGAATACGCGTTTCGGGCTAATGTGGACGCTGATGTACACTATTTCCCTGCTGCCGTTCTTCTACTTCAAATCCGGAATCATCGACCCGTGGTATAACCTTTTCATCTTCCTGAGCATTTACCATTTTGCCCTGTATACGGACCCCTCGAAGGCCGATAAAAGAATGCTGAACGCGGCACTCAGCGCCCTGTTCATGGGCCTTGCCATCAACACGAAAGGGCCTGTGGCATTCCTCGTGTTCGGGCTAAGTTTCCTGGTGTGGCTCATCGCTGGAAAATTCAAGCTCAGCTTCCGCTGGAAGGACGTTGCGGTGTATGTGGCCGTTCTGGCGCTGGCCGGCGGGGCGTGGTTCATCGCCCTTGCGCTCACCGGACATCAGGAAGTGATCAAGGATTTCATCGACTACCAGATACGGCTGTTCCAGACCAAGGACGCAGGGCATGGCGGATTCCCGCTGTATCATTTCGTGATACTGCTGTTCGGGGTTACGCCAGCCTCGTTCTTCGCCCTGTCCACATTCCGCCGCAAGGCCCTGCAGGGGGAAGGGGGCAGCATCGCCGTGCTTTTCCGCTGGATGATGGTGTCGTTCTGGGTGGTGCTCATCCTTTTCAGCATCGTGCGCACCAAGATTGTGCACTACTCGTCGTTCTGCTACTTCCCCATGACCTTCCTGGCCGCATTCGCCGCAACCAGGATGATGGACGGAAAATGGAAACTGCGCGGTTGGCAAAAGGGGCTCCTTATCGGCACTACGGTAGTCTACGGGCTCGCGTTCACGGCACTTACCCTCTTCGACAAGTTCAAGCATCTGGTGATTCCGTACGTGAAGGATCCCTTTGCCGTTAGCTGCATGGAGGCGGAATCCTCCTGGATGGGCTTCGAACCCATTATCGGCATAGTGCTGATCGGATGTACAATCTGGTTCGTGGTGAAGTTTTCCCGAAAGCCCGCCCTCCCCGCTTTCGGCATCCTGGCCGCAGGGAACCTCATTTTCATCCTCACGGCAATGTATAGCGCCGTGCCCGAAGTGGAGAAGTACAGCCAGGCATCGGCAGTGGAATTCTACATCGACAAAAAGGGAGAGGACTGCTATGTGAGGCCGGCATATTTCAAGAGCTATGCGCAGTATTTCTACACCGACCGGCAGCCTCAGAACCGGGCCGATGATTTCACCTGGCTCGCCACCGGCCCCATCGACAAACCCTGCTACTTCGTGGTGAAGGATATCCCCAAGAAAGTCGAGCGTCTTCGCACCGAAGTGCCCAATGCGGAGTTCCTGTACCGCCGCAGCGGCTTCCAGTTCTTCGTGCGTTATCCAGACCCCTCGGAGGAATAGTATTTGCTCGCAGTGCTTGCCGTGATTGAGGTTTTTTATCAAAAAAACCTTACATTTGCAGGATAATATGGAAATCATGGCAAAAGCATATAAGTCGATAATAATTGCTCTGTCTCTGCTCCTTCTGGGCTTCGGAAGGGCGGGGGCGCAGATAGTGCCCAGGCTTGTTTTCATTGAAAACGACGTCCTGCGGCAGTATCTGGACAATTCCAATTACGACGTAAACGACTATACCTACACAAACATAACCTCCGTAATGCCGTCGGGCTACGGCCGCTGGGATAAACCGGAACCCGTTGTTTTCCGCTGGGATTTCACCCCGTTCTGGAACGACGTGGTGCTGGAAATCCGTGAAGACGAGTTCGATCCGGTGCCGATATATGCAATCACCGTTTCGCCCAAAGTGCGGCACTGCAGCGTCTACAACCTCATCCCCGGCAGGGGCTACTACTATTCGCTCATAGACCCCACCGCCAACACCGAATACGAGAGGGGCTTCTTCTTCGTGGAAGGGCGCCGCAGGATGATCAAGGCCGATTTCGTGCGCAACATCCGCGACATGGGCGGCATGGTTACGGACGACGGCTGCATCCTCCGTTATGGCCGCCTGTACCGCGGCGCAGCCATGGACAACGCCAACGGCGGGCGCCGCGACACTCTCTTCAACCGCGACGGCTGGAGGGTGCTCCACGACGAACTCCGCATCACCGCGGATGTGGACCTGCGCGGCTACCGCGAGCTCCTTCTCACGGACGATTACCCCGGCAATGATATGACTCAGAGCCCCCTGGGGGCCGATGTGGGCCACTATCACTTTCCCATATCGGACCTTGGCGCCGTGTATGTGAGCAACATGTACGGCCCGGTAATCTCCTGCATCGTGGACCGCCTGAAGAAAGGCGACAACGTGTACTTCCACTGCGCCCGCGGAGCGGACCGCACCGGAATGATCGCCTTCCTGCTTGGCGGCATGGCCGGTGTTTGCGAGAACGACCTTGCCCGCGACTACGAACTCACCTGCATGGCCGTGGGCCGGATGTCCCACACCCGCTGCTCGCTGCCGCCGTACAATTACGCCCCCTGCGTTCAGTACATAAAAGACAATTTCAGGGGCAACACCCTGGCGGAGAAGATTCAGGACTATCTGATCAAGAAGCACGGAATCACCAGGGAACAGATTAATACATTCCAGGAAATAATGGTGGGCTATTGACGCCCGCGTTTTACACGATATGAAGATGTCAGCAATAGGTCTCACACTGCTCTTATCCGTTGCGGCTGCATTTCAGAGCTGCCGGGATGTGGTGAATGAAGACCCTCTGGAACTCCCCGCATCGGAGTCGCCTCTTTACATTTCGGAGTACATGACTGCCGGCGGATGGGTGGAGGTGTTCAATCCCGCCGATTCCGCGGTAGACCTCCGCGGCTATACCCTCATAGTGGGCGGCCGCAAGCGTAAACCCGCCGAAAGCAGCCTCGGAGCCGGACAGTACATGCTCTTTGCCGACATCAGGGATATGGATCAGGCCGCATGCTTCTATCTCAAGGACGGCGACGGCGCTCTCGTGGATATCATAGAATCCCCAAAATACAAGAAGAACAAATCCGTTGTCCGGAAACGCCTCCCGGACGGCTCATTCGAGGCCACCAGCGAAGAACGCATTTCTCCCGGATATCCCAACACGGTCCAGGGCTGGAGAACATACCAGGCATCTCGCCGCAAGGCAAACGATACCGGCGTAATCGTAAGCGAGATATTGGCGGCCTGCGATACCGCATATAAGGACCCGGACGGGAACTTCGTGGATTACGTGGAACTGCACAACCTTTCGCAAGAGGCTGTGGACATCTCCGGATGGGGCTTGTCGGACAAGGAAAACGCCAATTACCTGTTCCGCTTTCCGGAAAAAACCATCATGGAAGCGGGCGCATATATTGTGGTCAACTGCTCTTCCTCCTACAAGGATGTGTCCGACGGTCGATTCTTCAGGGCCCCGTTCTCCATTGCAAACGGAGAAGACGGCCTGTATCTTTCCGACCGCCAGGGGCACATCATCTGGGAGTATTGCCCGGTGAGCAGCCTCTCGGACCAGAGTCTCGTGAGCCTGGACGGGAAGGTGTATATCTGCACCCCGGTAATCTCTCCCGGCAGTGCGAACCTCGTCCCCGGAGTTGCCCCCATAGCCAGCATCCCTTCCGGCCAGTATGACGGAGTGGACACCCTGAAGGTGGAATTCTTTGCCGGTGGTGGCGACATCTACTACACCACGGACGGATCGGCCCCCAGCAAATCGTCTAAAAAATACAAAGAGGCTTTCCTGCTCACCAAGACCACGGTAATCAGGACGATTTCGGTAAGGGATGGTGTCCAGAACAGCCCCGTAACATCGTGGACCTACCTGGTGAACGAAGGCCATACGCTGGACGTGGTGAGCCTTGTAAGTTCTCCGGACGGGCTGTTTTCCACCGGAAGCGGCATTTATTCCAACGGCCCCCACAGGCTTCTCCCGGTGGGGCAGGCTTCCGGCGACGGCATTCCATATCCCTACCTGGCCGCCAACTATTGGAGAAAATGGGTACGACAGGCCAATCTTGCCTACCTGCCAAAGCACGGACAGGGATTCTCCATCGACTGCGGTGCATCCATCTTCGGCGGCTACTCCAGAATCAACGCCAAGAAGAGCCTCAAATTCAAGTTCAAGAAGATTTACGGCGCCCCGAAACTGCACTACAAGGTTTTCGAGAACCGCGATTTCTCCACTTATGAATGCCTGGTAATGAGAACCGGCGGCCAGGACGTGTACGGCACCCTTATCAAGGACGACCTTGCGTCCTATCTGATGGATCCGCTCATCGACGTGATGGCCACCAAACCCGCCGTCTTCTATATCAACGGCCAGTATTACGGCATCTACTTCATGCGCGAGAAAGTGAACAAGCACTTCATTGCCGCGCATTACGGGATTCCGTCCGACGACATCGACATTATCCAGGGTAACCAGGCCCTGGAGAACGGCAGCATAAAGGACTGGAACAGCTTCTTCGCCTATATGAAGAGTCACGACCTGTCCAAACCGGAGTGCTACGAATATGTGAAAGAGCACATGGATGTTCAGAGCTACGTGGACTGGATCATTGCCGAAACATATATCGGTAACCGCGACGCCGGAAACGTCCGCGTGTTCCGCTCGCCCAACCTGGACAACAAGTGGCACTGGCTGCTGTACGACGTGGATATGGGCTTCAACGCCCCCCGTTCCGAAGGCTATCTCATTTACTACAAGCCCACCCCTCAGAAACTCCACGCAACGGATTTCATCCGCGCTCTTGCCAAGAACAAGGACTTCCGCGCGCTGTTCCTGGAAAGGCTGGAGTATCAGATGACCTATATCTGGAGCAAGGAAAACGTGAACGCCGCCATCGACATGTTCGTGGAACAGATTGATTCGGAGGTGGAGCGCAACCAGAAACGCTGGACGGGCACGTATCAGGGTTGGGAAGGCCGCATACAGGGCCTCCGGGATTATGCCAACGGCCGCCAGGAGTACCTCAAGGAGCAGTTCGGTTCCAACGCCCTGCTGAAGAGCCTCTTCTACATGTCAAAGGACGAACTGGACCGCTGTTTCGTACACTAGTGTTTAATAATATGGCCGACGAAAAAATTATCTTCTCGATGTGCGGGGTGGGAAAAACCCTCACCAACAACCGCGTTATCCTCAAAGACATCTACCTGAGCTTCTTTTACGGTGCCAAGATAGGCATCATCGGCCTTAACGGTTCCGGTAAATCCACGCTTCTTAAAATCATCGCCGGAGTGGAGAAATCCTACAAGGGCGAGGTTGTGTGGGCGCCGGGATATTCCGTCGGATATCTTGAGCAGGAGCCTCAGATGGATCCGTCCAAGACAGTACTGGAAGTGGTGCAGGAGGGCGTGCAGGAGGTGATGGATGTTCTGAAGGAGTACAACGAGATTTCTGAGAAATTCATGGAGCCGATGTCCGACGAGGAAATGGCCGCTCTGATCGAGCGCCAGGGCGAACTCACCGAGCAGATCGACCACATGGACGGCTGGGAGATAGATTCCAAGCTGGAAAGGGCGATGGATGCCCTGCAGTGCCCGCCTTCCGATGCGCTGGTGAGCACACTCTCCGGAGGCGAGCGCCGCCGTGTGGCTTTGTGCCGATTGCTTCTGCGCCAGCCGGACGTGCTTCTTCTGGACGAGCCCACCAACCACCTGGACACCGAGAGTATCCAGTGGCTGGAGGCGCATCTGCAGCAGTATAAGGGAACTGTTATCGCCGTCACGCACGATCGTTATTTCCTGGACAACGTGGCCGGCTGGATACTTGAGCTGGACCGCGGCGAGGGTATTCCCTGGAAGGGGAACTATTCCTCCTGGCTGGACCAGAAGACCAAGCGCCTTGCTGCCGAGGAAAAGGCTGAGTCGAAGCGCCGCAAAACCCTAGAGCGCGAGCTGGAGTGGGTGCGGATGGCGCCAAAGGCCCGCCAGGCCAAGCAGAAAGCTCGTCTGGGGGCTTATGAGAAGTTGGCATCGGCCGATACAAAACAGAAGGAGGCAAACCTCGAAATCTATATCCCCAACGGCCCGCACCTGGGCAATAAGGTTATCAAGTTCAACGACGTGTCCAAGGGCTATGGCGACAGGTTGCTGTTCGAGCATCTGTCGTTCGAGTTGCCGCCAGCAGGGATCGTGGGCGTCATCGGCCCGAACGGAGCGGGAAAGACCACGCTCTTCCGCCTTATCATGGGCATCGAGAAGCCGGACAGCGGAACGATAGAGATCGGCGATACGGTGAAGCTGGCGTATGTGGACCAGCAGCACCGCTCCATCGACCCGGACAAGACCGTATACGAGACCATCGCCGGAAATTCCGAGTGGGTTCGCATGGGCGGGCGCGACATCAATGCCCGCGCCTGGGTCTCGCGCTTCAATTTCTCAGGGGCGGATCAGGAAAAGCTCTGCGGCGTGCTCTCCGGAGGCGAACGCAACCGGCTGCATCTTGCCCTTACTTTGAAGGACGAGGGTAACGTCCTGCTTCTGGACGAACCCACGAACGACGTTGATGTGAACACTATCCGCGCGTTGGAGGAAGGCCTTGATTCCTTCGCCGGCTGTGCCGTAGTGGTGTCGCACGACCGCTGGTTCCTGGACCGCATCGCCACTCACATCCTTGCCTATGAGGGCGACGGGGTAGTGGTGTTCTTCGAAGGCAACTACGCTGAATACGAGGAGAACCGCAAACTCCGGCTCGGGGCCGATGCGGAGCCCAAGCGCTTCAAGTATAAAAAGCTGATGGAGTAGTGAAACGGGCTTTGAATATTCAGGCGCTAATGCTGCCGGGGGCCATTGTTCTGGGCATCTCGTCATACCTTATATATCATTTTACGCCCGCATTAAGACCCATCGGGCCATTTTGTCACGCCTTTGCCGCCTCCGGGCAGCGCTGGGTGATAGCACTTCTTCTGTTCTTCCAGTTCGTGAAGGTTTCTCCGCACGATATCAAGTTCTGCCGATGGCACCTGAAGGCCCTGGCGTTTCAGGTATGCTGCTTCCTTGTTCTTGCGGCAGTGACGGCCTTTACCGGCCCCGGGGCCGGGCGAATCATCCTGGAGTGCGCCATGCTCTGCCTTATCTGCCCCACGGCTTCCGCCGCCGGAGTGGTTACGGAAAAGCTGGGCGGAAAGATCAACGAAACCGTCTCCTATCTGGTGATAATAAATGTGGTTGCAACGCTCCTGATTCCTCTGGTGATTCCTCTGGTGAATCCTTCAACGGAACTTGGCTTCTGGGCCTATGTGGGCCACATCGCCCTTCGCGTATTCCCTGTGCTGCTTCTCCCATGCGCCGTGGCCTGGCTTATACGCTACACCACACACCGGCTCCAGCGCCTTCTCATGCGCCTTAGCCGCTATTCCTTTTATATATGGGGCGTGGGACTCACGCTGGCAATGGTGCTCAGTACCAGGGCCCTGCTCCTCAGCGGACTTGACATCGGCCCCGTCGCATGCATAGTTGCCGTGTCCGTTGCGGCATGCTTTATCCAGTTCTTCCTTGGCCAAAGGCTAAGCCCGGAACGTATTACGCCCGGTCAGGCACTTGGGCAGAAGAATACCGGCTTCCTCATATGGCTGGGATATACGTATATGACCCCCGTCACTTCCGTGGCGGGCGGACTCTATGCCATCTGGCAGAATCTGTTCAACAGCTGGGAGCTCTGGAAAAAAGGACAACACTGATATGAAAAAGTTACTCGTTTTATCTTCTGTTCTGCTTCTTTGCGCCCTGGGGTGCAACAGGAAAGATTGTCTTCGCAGCGGAGACCTGGTATTCGTGGGGCTACCCATGGATTATTCCATTGACAGCACATCCATGGACGCGGCAATCGCAGCTGCAACCGGTACCGATGGCCTTAACCTCATTCACGTTGCAATCGCGGAAGTTCAGGGCGACAGCACCTGGATCATCGACGCCACCATCGCCCATGGTGTGGACCGCCATCCGCTGGACACTTTCCTCAAGGACTTCACCCTTAAGGACGGAACTCTTCCGGAATTTTTAATAAAGAGAGTATCCGGGGTGGACGCCTCCGCCGCGGTGGAGAGGGCAAAGGCTTTCTGCGGCCAGCCATACGATGTGTATTTCCTTGCCGACAACGGAGCCATGTACTGCTCGGAACTGGTGCAGAACAGTTATCTGGACGCATCCGGCAACCCCGTTTTCGACAGTGTCCCCATGAACTGGGCCGCTCCGGACGGAACCATACCCGTCTACTGGGAACAGCTTTTCGGCCTCCTTGGAATGGAAGTCCCCCAGGGCGCACCCGGCACCAACCCACAGGGAATGTATGACTCAAACCATTATGAAAATGTACAAATACAAACAAACTGGTAACAAGTATATCTTAAGCCTGGACAATCATGTGAGCCTGATCGAGGCCCTTTCCGCTTTCTGTGCAGAGCGCGACATCCTCTCCGGCAGCATCCGCGGGCTGGGCGCCACCAACTGCGCCACGTTCCGCTATCTGAATCCCCTCACAATGGCCTATGTGGACAAGACCTTCGACGAGCAGATGGAACTCACCTGCATCGAGGGAAACATCTCCCGCAAGGACGGCAATGTATATCTGCACGTGCATGTTACCGCGTCCCGCAGCGACTACTCCTGCATCGGCGGCCACCTTCTGGACTGCCGCATAAACGGCGCCTGTGAACTCTTCGTGGAAGACTACGGCGTGAACGTGGGCCGCGCCAAAGACCCCGAAACCGGCATCAATCTGTACACTTTTCCCC
>JAEEUZ010000085.1 GCA_016290725.1 Bacteroidales bacterium
CATGCGGAAGCGTCGCTCACGTTGATTTCGGTGAGGATGCCGCCGCCCATCTTCACGGCCTGGGGAAACATTATATTATAGGTAATGTCGCCCTCCACGCTGATTCTCAATGCTCCGGCAGGAATATCAACCTCTTTCTCCGACACGGCAAGATATGCCTTGAGGGCCGATGTGGCCGATACGTTTGTGAGCCCGAGCACCAGTTCGTCGGCAGTGACGGAGCCGGAGTTGTTAACCGGGAACTTCACTCCGGACGATTCAAGAGTGATGCTCTTGAGAGTGCCGATGTCCGAAGGCAGTGTGAAGTTCATGGCCACAACGCCGTTGGAACGGAAGGACGCGCTCTTGGATGTTGCCCATTCCTTAGAAAAGGTGATGTTCTCCCAGGTACTGGCATCCTCGATGAGAGCCGTCCAGATGAGATGATCCGTGGTATTGCCTTTCTGCGTCTGCCCCGTAAGGGAATAGGCAAGGTATGTGTCCGTGCCCTTGATGTCGGCAGGATAGGCGATTGTATAATAGCTGTCCTTAGCAGGAGTGCCGTCAAACGTTGCGGTTGCAGTTCCGGCGCCGTCCTTTAGTTTGAACACGCCGTCACCGACGCGGATTTCATCCGATGCTGCCCAGCGGTATACGCTTAAGGGGCCGCTTGAAGGAAGTGTTGCCTTGAGGGCTGTTTCGCCCGAAGGACCGGGCCCCGGCTTGGGATCCGGATCATTGGGTTTCTTGCAGGAAGCGATTGCCGCTGCTGCAAGCATAATAAGCAGTAAATGTCTTGTTTTCATAGGCTGCCTTTTATTTATATAGAATAACAATATGCGTATCCCGTGCACGCTCCTGGCCATTGACGCTGCCGTCGATAGGGGAGTTTACAACGTGTGTGGTGCTGTTGCCGTACTGGCTGTTGCTGAGTCCTTCCACGCACATGGCTGTGGAACCGCCGCCGTCCAGGTTGAGGGCATACTGCGGGTTGAACCACCTGATAAGGAAATCCGTGAGTTCCTTGCAGGACATGCCTTTACGGGAGGTGCGCCTGCCATCCACCACGAACAAAATCAAGTGGTTATCCTCAGTGAGAGCTACAGCCGTACGGGGATGGCGAACCCTCTGGTGGTGCTCCAGATTCTCCGAATTCAGGTTGTTTGCCTGACTTTCGGTAATATTCTGATAGTCACAGAATGTTTCCCCAAGGGGCTCGAAGTCGTCAATCATCGTAGGAGCGCTGGAAAGAAGGAAAGGATAGTCGGCCCTCTTCATTGCATCGTAGTAGGCGCGCTGCTTCTTGACAGCCTCGGCATATGTTCCGCCCTTGATGCCGGATACAACGCCGTCGCGCTTGGGAGAGCCCACGAATACCATGCCCGGTTTACCGTTGCTGTCGATGTAGAAGGCTCCTTCGCTCTTCCAGTTGTCCTGACCGGTGTCTCCGATTACGGTATTGGGAATCTGAGAATAATTCAAGCCGCCACTGCGGATGTAGATGGATCCCTGCTCATAGCCTGCATTGATTGTGGCAATGGAATTGTAGTTGGCGTGAACGGTGGATGTGAAAACGGAAGGTGCCGTTCTTGTGAGCTTTACCTCGTATTTGGGATTGCTCAGGTCCAGGTCCACGACGAAGACTTTCTGGGCCACTCCGGTGATGGACTCCTTGCTGGAGGAGAATGCATAATATGTGATTCCTTCCATGACTGTGGTAACAGTCCATCCGTCTTGTCCGTTGACGGGCCTTACCACCTTGCCGCGGTTCTCGTCCCAGGGGCCGGAGTGGGTGTTGCCCCCACCCTGGTTTTCGTTTCCGCCCTGGTTTTCGTTACCACCTTGGTTCTCGTTCCCGCCCTGGTTCTCGGTGTTACCGGGACCAGGGGGGCCGGGAATTTCTGTATGATGGGGCTTGTCGCATCCCGCAATCAGAAACGGAATAACGGCAAGTATCCAAAAAATACGTTGTAGTTTGCGCATGATTATTTCAATTTAGGCTCTGCACCGCTGAAGTCCCACACATCGGCGCTCCAGCCAAGGGCCTGGGCCTTTGCGGAAATGGTTCCTTCAGTGCCATAGTAGCAATTGGAAATGTTGGCATCCATTCCTGCGGTCTTGATTGCACCATAGAAGGACAGTGTGCTATCCCATGCTATACACTTGGTCATAGACTTGATGGCAACATTGAGCAGGCCGATGAAAGCGCCAACGCCGGTGCCTGTACCTGTAATGGTGCAGGCCTCGTAACAGCAGGAGATGTCGCAGGTGCCCTGCTGCTGGCCGACGAATCCGCCAACATTGTTCTTGTCGCCGCCATTGACTGCAGTAGTGGTGTAGCAGTTAGTAACGGTGCAGGTATAGTCGGCATTGCCTTCAGGGTATCCAACGAAACCGCCAAGATTGCTGTTTGTGCAGGTTACGCTGCCGCCGATTACACAGCATCTGCTGGCGTTGCCGTACAGAACGCCGACAAAGCCGCCCACATTCTTGGAACCGGTTACATTAGTATTCTCCACCTTGGTGGTTTCGACCAGTGCACCACCCCTGTTAATCTGTCCGAAGGCACCGCCCACACGTTCTTTGGTGGAATTGATGGTGGCGTCCTTGACAAGGCTGTTGGTGATATGGTGAGGAGCCGCGGAAACCGAGCCGATGAGTCCGCCGCAGTAATTTGCCTTTGCGCTGATGGTTCCGCCTATGAATGAGCAGTTGTCCATCTGGCTGTGGCTTGAACCGCTGTGGTTGAAGAATCCCACAACACCGCCGGCGAGGTTATCGGAGGTGACGTTGGTGTTGGAAACGGTGCTGTTGCTGATGGTAAGGTTGCCGTCGGTTTGTCCGAGGAGTCCGGCCGTATAAGAGGTGGACGTAATGGAACTGTTTTTAATCTGGACACCGCTGACAGTTGCTTCTGTATTGGCGGCAACCTTATTGGCAAGGATACCGGCTGTGGCGCTTGCGCTTACCGTTGCCGCATCAATGACAAGATTCTTCACGGTGCCTTCCAGTTCGTTGATAAAGCTGTCGCCGAGATTGCTGATGGTGTGATTGCCACCGTCAAACACAATACTCTTGCCGCCGGCGCAGGAAATGGGGACCCAGGTAATGCCGGTCATGTCGATATCGGCGCCGAGAGTGAAGTATGTGGAGCCGCCTGCAAGAAGGTCTTCGCCTATGTTCATCATGTGCTTGGGCTCGGTGATGATATAAGGAGAAGCCTCGGTTCCTTCACCTGAAGCGTAGCGGGGAGTATCGTCCTTCCAAAGGGATGCATTGGATAGGGTGATTACGCTCACGGCACCGGATTTCAGCGTGGAAGCAGCCGCCTTGGAAACCTTCTGGGTGAAGGTTTTCTCATCGGCAAGTATAGACACTTTATAAGCGGTTCCGGCCGGGACGGTGGCCTCGTTCCAGGATGTAATCATCCATGCGGTGAGGGCGTCACCGGGGTTCAGTGCGATGTCCTGAAGAGTAAGGCTCAGTTTGTTGGTCTTTGCGTCTCCGTTGCCGGAGTAGAACAGCTCGTCGTCGGTGGAGAGGGAGACCTCGGTGATACTTGTCGTACCGTCAGGGGGCGTGAGGACGAACTTCAGCACGCCGATCTGGGAGATGGTGCCGCCGTGTTCGGCCGCCCAGTCCTCGTTGAAGGAGAAGCTGAGGTAATTGTCCACGTCCTTGAGGGCCGCCACGTATTTCAGATGGTTAAGGTTGTTGTTGCCCTTCTGAACCTGGGCGCTCCAGTCGGACTCGGCTTCTTCCTGTCCGGGATAGTAGATGCTGAATTTATCGCCCTTCACGGCTGCGCCGGTGAACTCCGCCTTCTTGGCGGTGAAGCCGGGCTTGATTGTGAAAATCTCGGTGGTTTCACCCACGACGGTGAGTTTGTCACCGGCCTGCCATGTCCATGAAAGGGTGGTCTTTTCGCCCACTCCGGCCTTTGTGGCGTCGTCAGGGAGGGTAACGGTGATGGTAACCTGCTCTTTTGGAGCGGGGATGTCATTCTGGGAAACTTTGTTGCACGAGAAGAGGATTCCTGCAACAGACAAGGCGATGATGAAATATCTTGTTTTCATAATCCGTTCATGTTTTAGGGTTAAAACTCGTTCTCGTCAAAGTCGGGAAGCTGTCCGCCGGGTTCCGGTGCCTCGGGCTCGTCGGATGAGGATTTGCCCTTGAGCACGGGCAACTCGCCGCTGAAATCCCATACGGATGAGCTCCAGCCAAGGCCCTTGGCTATCTGGGAAACAGTCTTTCCGGAAGGAGCCGCCTTGCCGTGATAAGGATAGTTGTAGTTGGCTCCTGCCACTTCCACCACTACAAGCGGAGAAGCGGGGGAGACGTCGTTCTGGTCGTACAGGGAGAAGGCATCTGAATAGTCGAAGAAGATGTTCTCGTTGTACTTCATCGCGGGGTTGCGGTAGCAACTGCGGAGGGTGTTCCTCACTGCCGTCCAGCCGACGATGGCGCCGCAGCTGTAGTGGCTCATGTCGCCGGGGTTGGGATTTCCCAAGGTCCCTTCGGAGTTCCATGGAGTATTCGCCCTGATTTCATCGTTCCAGGCAATGCAGTTCTCGAAGATGTTGCCGGGATCCACGTCCTTGGGAGTGGCCTTTGCCATGGTGAAATAACCGCCGATGCCGCCGATACCGAAGGAGCCGTGGACCGTTGCGGTGGTGTAGCAGTTGGCAATCCTGATGGGAATGGAAGGATCGTCGTCACCAACCGTACCGCCGATGATGCCGCCGACGCGCTGGCCGCCGGTGATGACACCGCTTGTCCAGCAGTCGACAATCTCCACTACCTTGCCGCAGTAGCCGCAGAGGCCGCCAACGTTGTTGAGTCTGGAGTTGATGATAACATCGGCCGAGCAGGCATGCAGGGAACCGGTACCCATGAATCCGAAGAATCCGCCGGCGCCGTATTTGGTGGACAGGGTGTGGTCCAGTTCACCCTGGATGTGCACTCGCTCGCAGTCTCCGCGGATGCCCTTGGAGGCGTCCTGGAGGCCGCAATAACCTGCCAGGATACCGGAACGTGCATCGATCACGACAACCTTTGCGTTGGTGAATGTTACGTCGTAGCACTTGCCGTTAAGAACGCCGAAGAAGCTGGGATACGATGAGTAGTCGCAGTAGAAGTTGGAAATGGTGTGGCCGTTTCCGTCAAAATCGACTCCGAGTTCATACGGGCTTGCGAAGTTGAGGGGCACCCAGTTCTCGATACCGGACATGTCGATGTCGTTCTGGAGGCGGAAGTAAGTGATTTTCTTTTCCACCAGCAGCTCCCTCATGCCCATGAGATCCTGGGCGGTGTACAGGTTGTACGGATCTTCCTTTGTGCCGGAACCGGCATTCGGAGCCACATAGGCCTTCTTGAAGATGAGGTATGCCTGAGGGTCTTCCTTGAGCTCCCATTTATCCGTTCCGCTCACTTTGTCGATTGTAAGGGGAAGGATATAGGTGATGCCGTCTTCCAGGGAGGCACCGGACAATTTGAGCTTTGCCGATGTGGATGAACGCCCGTATTTGGGCATCATGGCTTCGGGAGCGGTGAATTCGTAAGCCGATCCTGGACACATCACATAGGATGTGCCTTTCGCTTTGTTGTATTTGGCAACGGCATCCGGATCTGCTTTGAAGGTGATCTTAAGGACGAGGTCTGATACTTCTCCCTCATCCGCAAGGGCCCTAACCAAAACGGTCCTGGCTCTTGAGGCGGAGAGTTCCATAACCTCCGTCTCATCCACACCTACGTAGAAGATACCCTTGAGCTGAGCTTCGGGCTGCTCTTCCTGCTGCCCATTCTCTTTCTGGTCGCAGGCGCAGGCCAGAAGCAGGGCGGAAAGGAGGATTATAAAGTAGGAAATATATTTTTTCATATAGTCGCTAGCTTAGAAAGATATGGTTTCGAGCTTGTCCCAACCGGGATTCTGAGTAAGGGCGCCATGGGTGAGGTTACGGTCGTCCGTGGGGATGGGATAGAGATAATCCTTTTCCTCGTCCCAGTTGCGGACGATGGTGCTGTGCAGCCATACAAGACCGCTGGTGCCGTCCTTGAGGAAAATCTCGTCGCCAAGTTTCTTCGCGGTTGCAGCGGTGTTGCCGTTTGCATCGGTGAAGATTTCAAGGTCGTTGGTTCCGTTGCCGTCAACATCGTAGGTTCCGGCTCCGGGGAAGTACATTCCGTAGAAAGGCTTCTCGAAGAGTTTACCTTCCTTCCAGCGCATAAGGTCATAGTAGCGGAAGCCTTCCTGGCACAGTTCAACCGCACGTTCGCGGCGGATCTCCAGGATTACGCCCTTGTTGGCGTCGCCCAGAAGGACGGGGCTCTGGTATCCGCCCCAGGCCGCATCGGTGAGGAACGGATCCGGATTCGCGTTGGCGGTGTTCATATCCAGTTTGCCGGTGACTCCCGCGCGTTTGCGCAGCTGGTTCACGGACATGTCAAGATCGGCCTGGGTGAGCTCGTCGGCCTCTGCCAGGGCCTCTGCAAAGTTGAGATAAACCTCGGCGGCGCGGAAGAGGATAAGGTCGATGTCGGAGGCGTTGTTCGTATCCTGCTCCGGAGTGGTAACATACTTGTCCGGGTGATAGCCGGAGAAGGTTACCTTGAAGTCCGGAGAGGTGGTGGCCTCTTCGCCCATGCGCTTGTAACCGGGAGTGCGGATACTTGCTGCAAGACGGGGATCGCGGTTCTGGACTTCCTGGACGAAGGTCATGGTTTCCCAGCCGGCCTGGTCCGTGAAGCGGGTGCCGTCTTTCATCAGGAAGCTGGCGATGAGTTTCTTGGTCATGGAAGGGCAGCCGCGGGAACCGGTGTTCATGGTGCTGCCGGCATTGTGATATGCGCCGTAGGCCTTGTTGTAGTCGCGGGCCAGGATCACCTCATCGGTGAGTTCGGTTGCATCCATGGTGTGGAAGAGCTCCCAGTAATTGGGATGAAGGCCGTAGCCGCTGGTCTGGATGAATTCGCGGGATACGTTGGCGCACTCTTCAAGATACCACTTGTAGGGCTTGGCATCTTCGGGCAGAGTCTGCAGGAATACATCCCCTGCGTGGTACTTGCGGAAAGTGCCTTCGAACAGGCAGATTTCCGACTTGAGGGCCATTGCTGTCCACTTGGTAACCTCGTAGGCGCTCTTGTCCACGGGGAGGTTGGCGATGGCGAAGTCTATGTCTTCGAGCATCTTGCCAAGGATGAACTCACGGCTGTCGCGGGGACGGTTGAGCTTTTCGGTTTCCGTGGAACCGACGGTGGTGTCGTACCAGGGAACATCGCCGAAACGCTTTACCTTATTGAAATAGAAGTATGCACGGAAGAAACGGGCCAGGGCCTCGTACTTCACGCGCGCAGCGTGGTCCGGGCAGTTGTCCAGGCATTCAAGCAGGGTGTTGATGTTGCGGAGGGCACCCCAGCTCCAACCGCCGCCGCTTGCGGGAATGGTGCGTTTGCCCATTTCCTCATTGGACATGTTGTTCTGGGTATAATGGTCGTCGTTGGCAACATAAAGGTCGCCTTCAGGGAAAGCTCCGTAGAATACGATGGCGAAGGCCTTGAGCTCACTCTCGCTTTTGAAGAATGTGTCTTTGGTGAGCCTGTCCTTGGGCACGGCGTCCAGAAGGTCGTCGCAGGAAGTGAATGAGAAACCTGCGAGAAGAATTGTCAAAAGGTAGAATATTTTTTTCATGGCAGGATTCATTAAAGGGTTATGTCGATACCGAAGTTGAAGCTCTTCTGCCAGGGATAGATACGTCCGGTACCACCGGTCTGGGCCATTTCAGGGTCTACGTATTTGCCGTGAAGGCCGGGAGCGATGTAGAAGAGGTTTTCACCGGTGAAGTATACACGCATCTTCGCTACGGAGAACTTCTTGGTGAGTCTTTCGGGAAGAGTGTAACCGAAGGTAAGGTTCTTCAGGCGGATGTATCCGATATTCTGCAGATACATGTCGTTCGCCACACCCAGGGGACGTTTCTCACTCATGGAAACGTAGCCGTGGATACGGGGATAGTATGCGTTGGGATTCACGTTGCCTTCTTCGTCCTGCCACCAGCATTCGTCGTAGAAGTCCCTGGGGATGAAGGTCTGGTAAGGACGGTCATACAGGAACCAGAAGGAACGGAAACCTGCCGGCGGGTACCAGTCCATCTTGCCGATTCCCTGGAAGAAGAGGGCAAGGTCGAAGCCGTTCCATGAACCGTTGATGTTGATACCGAAGTTGTAACGGGGCTGGCTGTTGCCGATAACCCGCCAGTCGCCGCTGTCTCCAACCTTTTCCGCGCCCTTGTCGATCTTGCCGTTGCCGTCCAGGTCCACAAACCTCATTTCACCTGCATACAGGCCGTTGGGGGATGTTGTGGTGGTGGGGAAGATCTGTGCGTCGTTCACAAGGGACTGGTCTACGGGGTAGGAGGCGGCTTCTTCGTCGGTTGCAAACAGGCCGTCTACATGGTAGCCCCAGATGTCGCCGTACTTCTGCCCTTCCCAATAGGTCTTGGCGAAGAGCTTGTCCGGGTTGTTGAAGCGGGTGATATGGGAAACATAGTCACTGAACACTATGCTTGCGCCGTAGTCGAAAGGCTTTCCAAAGAGCATTTTGGAATCCCTCCAGCCCAGGGTGAATTCATAACCCTTGGTGCGGAGGTCCGCTGTATTCTCCTGGGGAACGCTTGCACCATACACGGCAGGAAGGGGTTCACCGGCGGTGAGCATGTCCTTGGTGTCACGTATATAGGCTTCCGCGCTGAACACGATGCGGTTCTGCAGGAAAGCCAGATCGATACCGATATTGCTCTGCAGGGAACGCTCCCATGTGAGGCCCGACGAAACGGGGGCGCTGAGGCTTGCCTGGGGCAGGTTGGCACCGCCAAGGAGGTAGGACGATTTGCCGTCGGTGGAGATGGTCTGGATCGCAGGATAGTATGCACTAAGCTGCTGGTTGCCCAGCTGACCATAGGAGAAACGCAGTTTTGCGCTGTCCCACCAGCCCTTCATCGGTTTGAAGAACTCTTCTTCGGAGATCTTCCAGCCCAGGGATGCGGAAGGGGAGAATACCCAGCGGCTGCCGCGAAGGAAGCGTGAGGAACCGTCATAACGGGCATTCAGTTCCAGGAGGTAGCGTCCCTTGTAGTCGTAGTTCACACGGGCGAAGTAACCGGCGGTCTTGAGCTCGTTCTGTCCGCCGCTGGTTTCCATGCGCTTTTTGCCGTCAGGGTCGTTTGGATCGGCGCCTACAAGGTCCTGGTCGTTGAGTTCGGTGGAGTAGAGGTTGTATCCCTTTGCTCCGAGGTCCTTGATCCAGCGGGTTTCGTAGTTGACACCGGCCATGGCCTTGAGGTTGTGTGCATCTGCGAATGATGCCTGATAGGTTGCGTACAGGTTGTATGCCTGATAGATGTTGGTATTCGCGCTTTCCGTGAGGACATCGTAAAAAGCGGAATTGTCGTCCTTGATGGCGATTTCTCCGGGGTACTTGGAGTATGTGCCGTTGACGGAACGGTTGAGGTAACGGTTGTACTTGAGGGCGTAGGTATAGTCTCCCTTGATGGTGAGGCCCTTCACCGGGGTGATGGTGAAGTCGAGGGTTTCGCTGAGATTGTCAACCTTGTCCTCGTTGAAGTGATCGCTGTTGAGGAGCATCAGAAGACCGTCCATCGCCTCGTAGCCGTTGTACTTGGTGGTGTAGATGTTGGAGCCGTCC
>JAEEUZ010000086.1 GCA_016290725.1 Bacteroidales bacterium
TCGTCTTCATGGAGCCATTTTTCCCAGCGGTGGCTGTCTTCCACTTCCTGCAGGAGGACTTCACGCATGTTTGAAGGAACGGCCACAAGGCCTTCCGCATATTTGCGTTTTTCAAGCTCTTCCAACTCGCAAAGGGCCCTATACTCGCTCATGGTGAATTCCGGGCCCACGTTGGCGGCACCCATTCCGCAGAGCGGATACTCCTCGGGGTTGGCTACATCATCGGTGTAATGACCTTTGATGTAGCTTCCCAGAGGACGAACTTTGGACGTGAGACGTTTGGCCACTTCGCCGTCGAAGATGGTGGTATCCAGGTCGGTTCCCACTTTTCCCACGATGAAGCAGGGCCATACGTCCGGCAGTCCTGCAACAATTAACCCTTTTTTAAGTTCGTTTATGAATGTGTCGAAAGTAGTTTCATCGGCAAGGCCGCCGTGAACCTCTTCCGTACCGACTTCGTATGAGATGGGGGCGATGCCCTTCTCCTTGCGGAACTTCTCCACATGGGCGATGAGCTCCACAGTGCGGGCCGCCACAACATGAATGTCAATTATTTTTCCCTTTGGAACGTTGATGTCCACCGTGGGATCCACGTGAATGAGGTCGTAGCCTGCGAGAACCGCGGCTTCGAACGACTTCTTCACGCCGTTCATCGCATCTTCCACGCTCCACTTTTCCGTGCGCTGCTTGTCCTTGAGCCAGGGACCGCCATGGTCGATGGCAACAATTACGGGACCGGTGAAGTTAACCCTTTCCGTCTCGAAGCGCACAAGGCGGCAGAACTGCTCCTGAGTCATGCCGGTATAGCCGCCGTCGCAGTCTATCTGGTTGAGGGTTGCCGCGAAATAGATGGGGGCATTATTGCGTTTTGCCGCACGCAGGGAAGCCCTGATTACGGTGGGGGAATTGGGACAGGCCGCGAATATGGTGCGGGGAATGCCCGTTTCCTTCTGCAGCTCGTCGATGCGATGGAGAAGTTTCTCTGTCTTTTTCATATTATATATATAAGGTAACACCCTCCACTACCCTGGAGATGTTTCCGGATACGGAAGGAGTGTCCGGGCAAAGCCCGCAGTCTATCGATTTGTAGAATCCCAGAAGCTGGGCGACGAAAATGTTGGATACGCAGCCGTAATATGCGGGGAAGCTTAGGGGAAGACCCGTTTCCACGCAAAGGTGATAGCTATCCTTCGGAAGTTCCGCGGGCTTTTGCTGGCAAACCACCACGCTGGCGATCACCTTGTTGTTGGAGTTCACCTGGCCGATGAGGTCCAGTTCATAGCGAAGCACCTTGGGATCCGGAGAAAGGATGTACACCATAAGGGAATCCTGCTTCACGATGGCCTTGGGGCCGTGACGGAAGCCAAGGAACGAATCAAAAGCGCACATTATCGCTCCGTCCGTGAGTTCCTGAAGCTTCAGGCGGGATTCCTCCGCAACGCCCTTGAGAGGGCCGGAGCCCAGGAAAACGGCGCGGGTGAATTTCCGTGTCGTTATCTCCTTGATCGCGGGTTCATACTCCTTCATGGCCTTTTCCACACAGAGGGAAAGAAGGTCGATATGAGCCTCCTCCTCTTCAATATGGTCGATGTTCGCGATGAGCGAACAGGTGAGCAGCATTGTGGAATAGCTGCTTGTCATGGCCAGGGAAAGGTCGTTGGTTTCCGGTGGAAGAAGGATGCAAAGGATATTGCGGCCCTTCATCTTGGCGAGTTCCCCTTCCGCATTGCAGGTGATGAAGATATGGGCCACCTTGCCGGCGGTTTTCTCCACCGCGCGGACCGCGCCCACGCTTTCCGGGCTGTTGCCGCTGCGGGCGAAGGAAACGAGGACCACTTTACTCTCCGGCCCGAAATACTGTTCCGGGGCGGTAATGATGTCCGTCGTTGCCAGCGAACGGGCTCCCTTTAAGAGGGTATTGTACAGGGCCGGCTCCAGGGCATCGCCTATGTAGGCCGATGTTCCGGCGCCGGTGAGAATGAACTGATAGCCTTCGGAAATATGCCTGTCCAGGAAGGACTTGATTTCCGCTTTACGCTCCAGAACCGTCCGGAATGCTTTCTTCCAGACTGCGGGCTGCTGAAGGATTTCCTTGTAAGTGTTGTAGTTTCGTGTCATTACGCGTGTATTCACACCACAAAAATAAAGAATAAGTTCCGAATCCGTTTCGTTTTTGAGACTTTTTTTTGAAAAAAGTGTTTCCTCACGTTTCGATTTTTAAATGCTCACCACCTCCACGTTCACCTTCATGGCTTTCAGCTGCTTGCGCACCGTTACGGGAAGGTGGCTGTCGGTGATCACGGTGTTCAGTTTGTCCGGCATGGCAATGAATGCGAGAGCCCTCTTGTTCACCTTGGAGGAATCGAACATTGCAATTACTTCACGTGCCCTGGAAATCATCACCTGATTGGTACTTGCCTCCTCCACATTAGGGGTGGAAAGACCTGCCTCAACGCTGAAGCTGTCCACACCCAGGAAAAGTTTGTCGCAGTAGAAGAGTTTAAGGTTGGATTCGGCCAGCGGACCCACCATCGAAAGGCTTGATTCGCGCACCGTTCCTCCAAGGAGTATCACTTTGAACCTCTTGTACTTAATGGCTTCCGTCATGGCGTGGAGGGAGTTGGTGATGATGGTGAGATCCGTGAAGCGGTCCAGGTTGCGCACAACTTCCAGGGCTGTGGTTCCCGAGTCCACCAGAATGGTGTCTCCGTTGCGGATGTGGGCGGCGGCGGCACGGCCTATCGCCTCTTTCTCGCGGGCGTTCACAAGACGCTTGAAATTGAAGTTGCGTTCCTCCACCTCGTCCAGCGAAGAGCCGGCGCCCATAATCGCACCGCCGTGCACACGGACAAGGAGTTTGCGTTCCTTGAGTATCCGAAGGTCCTTGCGGATGGTCACTTCCGACACGCCGAATTCGGTGCTAAGTTCCGAAACACTTACGGTTGAATCTTCGCGGAGTTTTTGCAGAATTGCCGACCTGCGCCCCTGGGCGGAATCGTATATATTCATAATCGCTTAGTTTTAGTCTGATGCAAATATAGTGTTTTTTTCAAACGAAACAAAACGAAATGTAATTTTTATGGAAAATTGAAAATTTTCACGATTTCTCACTATATTCGCAAGGTAATACTAAAACTGTATGAAACGTTTCGACATTGCAGCCATCGGCGAACTGAATGTGGATATCATCCTGAACCGCATCGAATCGGAGCCGGAAATCGGCAAGGAAAAGTTCGCAAAGGACATGACGGTAACCCTTGGCAGTTCAACCGCCATTTTCGCGGCCAACGCCGCATCCCTGGGAAGTAAAGTCTGCTTCGTTGGCCTCGTGGGCCGGGATTCATTCGGAGACCTTGTAAAAACCTCGCTTGAGGCAAAGGGAGTGGACACCCGCTACATCATGGACGGCCCCACCCCCACCGGAGCAACCATCTGCATGAATTACGGCGAAGACCGGGCGAACCTCACCTATCAGGGTTCCATGGATGTAATGGGATGGGACGATATAGACAAAGACGTGTTCGACAACACGCGGCATATCCACCTGTCGTCGCTTTTCATGCAGAGCGCGCTCCTTCGGGACATCCATAAAGTTCTGGACGCAGCAGCCGAAAAAGGAATAACCGTTTCCCTGGATACACAGTGGGATCCTATGGAAACATGGAAACTGGACTACAGGAGCGTGCTTCCCAAGATAACCATCTTTATGCCCAACGAAAAAGAGCTGCAGGCCCTCACCGGTAAAGACAGCCTGGAGGGCGCCATAGCGGAGGTTCTCCCCTTCCTTGGCAACGCCATGGTGGTGAAATGCGGCTCGAAGGGCTCGCTGCTCGTGAGAAAAGACGGCAACATGAAACTTCTTCCCGCATTCCTCAACAGCGATGTTGTCGATGCTATCGGCGCAGGGGATAGTTTCAACTCCGGATTCATAAGCGCATTCGTGAAAGGTCTGCCTCTGGAAGACTGCCAGGAAACCGGCAACCTCACCGGCGCAGTAAATACAACCGCAGCCGGCGGTACCGGGGCATTCACTTCGCTGGAACACGTGAGGGAGGTATGCCGCGGCCGTTTTGCAAAAGAAATCAAACTATGAGAAAACTTTTAGCAGCCGCCCTTGCCGCCGCTTTCGTGTGCGCATGCGCGCAGGCACCCGTGGATCGTGCCCTTTGCAACGGGAAAACCGTGAACGGGCTTCAAACCCTCATAAAGTTTGAGGAGCCTGCAGGGTTCCCGGGGCTCACCGTCCGCAAGGTTGGTTTTGTGAACTCCACGGCCCGCCCCGTGAGCATAGATGCAATCGAAACCTCCAGAATATCGCTGGACGCTCCTGAGGTATGGTCTTTCCAGCCCACATCATCCGGCGAAAGAAAAGACTGGGTGCTTCCCGTGGATAATGGCTTTTATCAGCGCAACTATCTTGGCATGAACGACAGCGACTATGGCGGAGGCATCCCCATGGTTTGCATCTGGACTCCGGAGAAAAACCTTAGCGTGGGAGTTGCGGAGGCATCTCTCAAACTGGTTTCCATGCCTGTAAAGCGTAAAGGAAACCATACGGAAGCCTGCATACGTGAAGATTTCGCAAACGCAAAAGTGCTGCAGCCGGGAGACACCCTGTATTCCCTGGAGCAGTTCATTCTAGAAGGTCCGAAGGGAGACTTCTTCGAGCCTCTTCGCACCTTCACCCGTTACATGTGGGAAGCCCACGATTATATTCCTCCCCAGTCCCCGGAAGAGGCCTTCGAGCCCGTCTGGTGCGCCTGGGGCTATGAGCGCACCTTTACCGTGGACGAAGTTATCGGCACTCTTCCCAAAGTGGTAGAGCTCGGCTTCAAATGGGTGGATGTGGACGATGGCTACCAGTGGTGCGAAGGCGACTGGGAGGCCAACGACCGCATCGGAGCGGATGGAATGCGCCGCATGACGGATGCCATCCACGCAGCCGGTCTGAAGGCAAAGCTCTGGTGGGCCCCTATGGCCGCGGATCCGGAGAGCAAATGCGCCACAGAGCACCCGGAGATGCTTCTGGTGAAAGAAGACGGCAACCACGAAGACATTTCATGGTGGGACAGCTGGTATCTCTCCCCCGTTAACCCGTACACCTGGGAATACACGGAAAAACTCGTGGACATGTTCCTGAAAGAGTGGAATTTCGACGGCTTCAAGCTGGACGGCCAGCACCTGAACCTGTCGGCCCCGGATTATAACCCCGCCAGCGGGCTTTCCTTCCCTGAGGAGGCCTGCGAGCGCCATCCGGAATTCTTCCGAACCATCTACCAGAGGGCCCAGGCCGATAAACCGGGGTCTATCGTGCAGGTTTGCCCCTGCGGATGCTCCGTGAATTTCTTTTATCTGCCGTACATCAACCAGGCGGTTGCATCGGACCCCACTTCCAGTGCCCAGATCCGCATGAAGCGCAAGGCCTATGCGGCAATCGCCCCCGGCCTGGCTTATTATGCGGACCATGTGGAGCTCAGCGACGGCGGGCTGGATTTCCCCAGCCAGGTTGGCGTGGGCGGGGTCATCGGCACAAAATTCACCTGGCCGAAGGCTAATCCCGATGCCACCGAGAATGGCGGAAGCCTGCTCACTGAAGAAAAAGAAGCACTTCTTCGCAAGTGGGTTCCCATCTACAGCGAAAAGATGCTTTCAAAGGGCAACTACCTGAATCTCTACGATTATGGCTTTGACAAGCCGGAAGCCCATGTGATAGAGAAAGACGGGGCAATGTACTATGCTTTCTATGCTCCGGAATGGAATGGAGAGCCTATCGAACTTCGCGGCCTGGATCCAGCACGTAGCTACATTGTCACCGAATATGCGGCGGACCAGCCCCGCGCCTATGCCGTCGAGGGATCGGATCCCTTTATCCGTCCCACTTTCAAGGGCAGTTATCTGATTGAAGTTAAATAATCAACAAACAATATAACACCATGTTCAAGAAAATTCTGGCATTATTAATGGTTCTTCCCCTTCTTGTGTTCTGCAAAGGGAACAAGAACAACCCCGAAGCCGAGCCCAACGTAGTTGTATCCGGCGAAAGAGATATTTCCATCAAGGCCGATGGCGGCGCAATAACATTTACCGTCACATCAAATGTAGACTGGACGGCTGAAGCCGACGAAGAATGGCTCTCTGTATATCCTGAAAGCGGAGAAGCGTCTGAAGAGCCTGTCGTAGTCACATTGACTTGCGAAGCTAATCCCAAGATGAAAAACCGTTCCTGCAACGTATTCATCAATGCTCCCAAAACAAGCATTTGCATAACAGTAACCCAGATTGGCGATCCCATGGCAGGAGCAGCACCCGAACTTATTAGCGGCAGCACTGTCCAGGCCACCAACCCCCTGGTGGAGAAATTCCTCACAGAAGTAACATATGAGGATAAAACCTGCAAAGTCGACACAAAGATTTTCGACTATTACGGCGGCTTCGGTGGCAAAGTGGGAGAGCCTCTCACCTGGGCCAACTGGGGAACGGACTGGCCGGATGGAGATATGCCCATGCAGTACAGTATCCGCTGGAGCAAGGATGCGCTCGAGGACGGGCCGATGACACTTCACATGGAAGATGCTCTCTCATGGAGCGGAGATTTGGAAATTGCTGCCGGGTCTTTGTATGTAAACATCACCAATCTGGTTCCCAACGACAGCTACACTTACAAGGTTACTTCAGCCAACGGTAAAATCCTTGCCCAGGGTAGTTTCAACACAATAGGGACCCTCCATCAGGTGTATTTCCACGGAGACCACGATAAAGGGAATATCAAGGGTGGTGGCGGACGCAACTGCCGCGACTTCGGCGGATGGAAAACCATTGACGGAAAGACCATCAAATACCGCAAGATTTATCGTGGCGGGCGCCTCAACGAAAAGTGGAGTCCCTATCCCCTGAATGCACAGGGAGAAAAAGAAGTTCTCTTCGAGGGACTCGGTGCGGAACTCGACCTGCGCGGGGAGAGTGACGTTATGTTCACTCCCGCAGTTGCCGGTCTGGACCACTGCGCTCCCGTTATCGAACAGGGTGGTAAAACCATGCTCGTAAAAGATGCCGCAAAAACCAAGGAATGCTTCGAATTTGTGCTAAACAGCGTACGCAGCGGCAAACCTGTCCATTTCCACTGCTCCCTTGGCCGCGACCGCACAGGAACCCTCGGCATCCTGCTGTTCGGTATCCTCGGTGTCCGTGAAGGCGACATCGCCAAGGAATACGAACTTACTTATTTTGCCCCTGTTGGCTACAGCGTCTCCATCTCCGACCAGAAGAGCAATCCCACACCCACCTTCAAGAATACCAGAATGTCCTGGGTCTACAGCGATGTTGTCCCTTACTTCTGGGAACTTGCCGGAGACGGAACCTTTGCCCAGGGCGTAGAGAAATATCTCCTCGATGTGGCCGGGGTTCCGCAGGAGGACATTGACGAATTCCGCAGCCTGATGTTGGAATAAGCTTATGAAAAGAATTATCGGAATACTTGCCGCGGCGGTTGTCGCCGCCGTGGCTTTCTCCTGCGCCCCGAAGGCCAGTGAATACGGCTATGTGATAAAGGACAACAAGATTGTCTACAACACTCCCCCGCGCCCGGCCGACCAGCAGTGCATGCTGGGCTTCAAAGTGGATCCCATCGAGCACGTGAGGGTTGGCATCGTTGGTCTTGGAGACCGCGGCCGTGACGCCGTGAGGCGCTTCCCCTTCATCGAGGACGCCACCGTGGTGGCCCTTTGCGACCTTCTTCCCGAAAGGGTTGAAAAGGCCCAGAGAAGCCTTGAAAAACGCGGAGCGCCCCGTGCGATTTACGAGTTCTCCGGGGAGGAGGGCTACAAGCAGCTCTGCGAACTGGAAGACCTGGATCTAGTGTATCTGGCCGTTCCCTGGCAGCTGCATACTCCCATCGCGGTTTACGCCATGGAGCACGGCAAGCACGTTGCCATCGAGGTTCCCGCAGCCATAAGCATTGAACAGTGCTGGCAGCTGGTGAACACCTCGGAGCGCACGCGCAGGCACTGCATGATGCTGGAGAACTGCTGCTACGACTTCTTTGAACTCACCTGCCTGAACATGGCCCAGCAGGGCCTCTTCGGCGAGATTGTGCACGGCGAAGGCTCCTATTGCCACGACCTTTCCCCCTGGTGGGACAGCTACCAGGGCGACTGGCGCATGACCTACAACAAAGACCATCGCGGCGACCTTTATCCCACCCACGGTATCGGCCCGGTTTGCCAGGCCCTGAACATCCACCGCGGCGATAAAATGGACCTCCTGGTTGCCATGGACACAGACTCCTGGGCCGGCCAGGCAAAGGCCGATGAACGCTATGGCGAGGGAGTTGTCCCCCACTACGCCAACGGAGACAACACCTCCACCCTTATCCGCACCCACAACGGCAAGACCATCCTTGTGGAGCATGCCGTAGTAACTCCCCAGCCCTATAGCCGCATGTACCAGCTCCAGGGTACCAAGGGTTACGCCAACAAGTATCCCAACGAGGGAATCGCAATCGGCAGCGGCAATCTCAAGGAAGGAATGTCCTATGACGACCTGGATGCCGAAGAATACCTTTCGGAAGAGGACCGCGACGCAATCATGGAAGCCTACAAGGTTCCTTTCGTTGCCGATATCGAAGACCTTGCCCGCAAGGTTGGCGGCCACGGCGGCATGGATTTCATCATGGACTACCGCCTCATCTACTGCCTCCACAACGGCCTTCCCCTGGACCAGGACGTTTACGACGCGGCCGAGTGGAGCTCCCTTGTGGAACTCACGGAAGTTTCCATTCTCCACGGCTCCATGCCGGTCGTGATGCCGGACTTCACCCGCGGTGAGTGGAACAAATTAAACGGACTCCACTTCGCGGAGTAGCCTTGTCATTTCGAGCGTAGTCGAGAAATCTCATACAAAAAGGGCGGCCCGGCCGGGTCGCCCTTTTTATGTATGTACAGAAGACTACTCGGGAAGGACATCGTACTCAACCTCGATCTCCTGAATCCTGGCCTGACCGTTGGTTGCGGAATCGCTTGCAACGGTGAACAATGAGGACTGGGGGAGACTGGCAGTATATGCCACACCGGTTTCCACCTTGTCTCCGTTAGGAGCCTTGAGATAACCGCCGTTCTTGTTGGCATAGGTGAACTTGACCGACTTCACGCAATAACCGTCGGCGATGAACAGGGTCATGCCACCCTGCCTTGCCTGGTAGAAGCGCCAGTCACTGGGAGCGGTGTCGTTACCCACGTACCAGATGCCGTTTGCATTGTCGCCTACCCAGGAAGCCGTCAGTTTTACCACTCCGCTCTCAATAGTAACGTAGTTGGTAGCATCCGTCCATTGATTATCTGCACCCCACTGCTTGAAGTTGATTTTTACAACGTTGTCAGGAACCGGGATTTCGTGAGATACATAGAATGCATTCTTCATCTGGGCGGCGTTGTTGTGGCTGGCCTTGGGACCAACCACGGTGATAATGTCGCCAACCTTCACGCCAAGGGTGGTAAGGATATCCTGTGCGCTCTTGCTTTCCATCGTGGTAACAAGGCCGTAGACATAAACCTTTTCACCACTGTCGTCCTGGACGTAGAAGTTGCCGTACTTGTTGTACCTGGTGGCGTCGGT
>JAEEUZ010000087.1 GCA_016290725.1 Bacteroidales bacterium
CGCATAACCTCCGGAAGCTGCTTCATAAGCGAAACGAAACCCTTCCAGGTCTCAATCGACTTAAAGCGGATGGACTTCACAACCGTGTAGATGAAAACGTATGGAACACACAGTGCGATATGCAGATTCACATTGCACAGATGCCGAAGCGATGCCATGTAATAGTCCCTGTGGATACGCTTTTGGAGCGGATCCTCCCTTTGGGCCCTGTCATGCACAGCCTTAACAGAGGGGACGATGGCGACGTTCATGCGCATGTGCTTTGCCCTGTCGCAATAGTTCTCGTCCTCCCCGTACATGGGGAAAATGGGCGCGAACCCGCCCACGGTCTCGATCGTGCGGCGCGGCAGCAGCCAGTGCGCGGCCATTACATAAGGCACGATCGACACCTCACTGTCGCTGGTGGAAACCCGGCGCGCCACATTCTTTTCGAAGCGGGGGTCGTAGCCGCTCATATCGGCCTTCATCTGCAAAGGGCTGAAAATGGCCACCCCGGGATGCCTGATTGCCACACCCGTCATCACCGTGAGCGCATCCTCCGGAATCCACGCATCCTGATTGAGCAGGTACACATAGGAATACCCGTGCTCCAGGGCATACTCCATTCCCATATTGTTCGCCTTCGCAAAGCCGATATTCTCCTGATTGCACACCAGATGGGCCGATGGGAACTGCTCCTTCACATACTCCCCGGAACCGTCCTCCGACGCATTGTCCACCACATACAGGTCTCCCCCCGCCCGGAGCGCACTCCCCAGGCACCGGTCCACATACTCGCGACCGTTGTACAGCACCACTATTACCAGAACCTTATGCATCGGGCGCAAAGATAAGAAAAAAACTCGACACTATTTTGAGCAGCGGAGGAAGACTTCCTTGGGAGTTTCTGCGGAGAAGACGCAGGACATCACGTTGCGGGCCGTGCGGTAGTTCACGCTGCCCTTCTTGCCGATGTACTTCAGCGCGCGGAGAGCCTCGTAGCACCAGATGAAAGTGCCAAGGAGGAGGCGGTGGCCGTAGAAGTGCAGGGCGCCCTTGACGCGCGCGGGCTTGATGGCGGGTTCCGATTCGGAAACCGTGCCGCCTGCGATGTGCGTGATGGTCACATCGGCATCCGCCCACACCTCGTAGCCCATGTCGTTGAACTTGTGGCCCAGCGCAATGTCCTCCGGCGTGAAGAAATAGTATTCGTCGAACCAGCCCGCCTCGCGGAACACATCCGTCCGCGCCAGGAAGCACGCCCCGTTGAGGGTATAGGTGCGAAAAAGAGATTTCTCGACTTCGCTCGAAATGACAAAAGCGGGATTCCACTTCGAGGGCTTCGTTTCGTCTACCAGATGGAGGTAGTGCCGAACGTAGCGCCAGGGGGTCCAGGGGGCGCGGCCGCAGGTTTGGAGGTGGCCGTCGGGGAAGACGATGCGGGGGCTAACGGCTGCGACGCGGGGGCCGAGGCGTTCCATGTCGGCAACCAGACGGTCTACAACCGGCATGGACATAAGAGTGTCGTCGTTCACGACGAAGCAGTATTTGCCCTGAGCCTGCCGAAGTGCCAGATTGTTGTTCTCCGAAAAGCCGCGAACACCGCCAACGCTCTCCACCACCGTAACCCAGGGAAAACGCTCATGGAGATCCGCAAGATTCTCCGCCGAAAAGCGGTACGCCACAACCAGCACCTCCATGGATACGGAGTTGCAACTGCGCAGACTCTCAAGGCACGGATACAGGATATCCGGCCGGTTCATGCAAACTATTACAACGCTTACTTCGGGCATACCAGCACAAAGATAAGGAATTATTTGCTAAATTTGTACGATTATGGCCGACAGCCCCAACATACGGATAGCCAAAAACACGGTAATCATCTACATCAGGATGGCCGTGACCATCCTCGTGGGCCTGGTAACCAGTTCTCTGGTGCTAAGGGCAATCGGCGCGTCGGACGTTGGCATCTACAGCACCGTGGGCAGTACCGTGGCGCTCATCTCGGTTATAACCGGCGCCCTCTCCGCAACCACCGTACGCTTCATGAACATCGAACTGGGAAAGCCCGGAGGCAATCCCAACCGCATGTTCAACATCTGCCACGTGGTGCATCTTGGCGGCGCCGTGCTCCTTCTCGCACTCCTGGAAACCATCGGCCTGTGGTATATCCACGCCAAGCTCAACGTCCCGCCCGGCAAGGAGGCCGATGCCATGTTCGTGTTCCAGGTGTCCACGGTGGTAGCCTGCCTGGGCATAGCCAACGTGCCTTTCCAGAGCCTTTTCACCATACACGAAAGGTTCAAGACCGTTGCCCTGGTGGACATCACGAACGCCGTGGTGAAACTGCTGCTTGTGATAGGCCTCTGGCTCATGAAGGGCCGTGAGGACGGTCTCAGAATCTACGCCGTGATGATGAGCGTAACCACCTTCATCGCCTTCATCGCATACCACGCTCTGAGCAGCCGCCGCTGGCCGGAGATAATTAAGTGGAACCCCGTTAAGGGCTGGAAACCGTACAGAGAGGTGCTCACGTTCAGCAATTACAACCTCCTCTCGTCCACTGCCCTCATAGCCCGTTCCCAGGGCTCCAACATGCTCATAAACGCATTCTTCGGCACCACGGTGAACGCCGCGTACTACTACGCTGCCACGGTGCAGAACTATGTGAACCAGTTCATCTCCAACTTCGACACCGCAGCGGCCCCGCAGATAACCCAGGGCATCGGCGCCGGAAAAGAGGAAAAGTCCGTGGCTCTCTCCCAGAGGGTATGCCGGATCTGCATCCTCCTGTTCCTGCTGCTGTTCTTCCCGCTCTGGAGCGAACTGGATTTCATCATGAGCCTGTGGCTCGGCAGCAAGATGCCTGAAGGCACTGTTCTCATGTGCCGATGGACCCTCCTCGTGGCGGCCGCATCGGCCACATCGGCAGGGCTGGGGCAGCTTATCAACGCATACGGGCGCATCAAGTGGTATAAGATAAGTTTCAGCATCTTCTACCTGAGCTGCCTCCTGGCGGGGTATCTGCTTTTCCGCTCGGGCTATCCCGCATACAGCATCATAATCTGCTTCGTTGCGGCAGATATCCTCAGCCGCATCGTGCAGCTTATCCTGCTGCATTACCAGTTCGGGTTCAACGTGGGCCGCTTCCTCCGCAAGGCATATCTTCGCCCCGCAATCGTTGCGGTTGCGATGTTCGGGTATCTGTGGCTGTATGGGCTCATCGGCCTAAATGGCATCCCGGGAATCCTCATCACCCTCATAGCTACAGCGCTGGTAATTTTCTTCATCGGCCTGGACGGGAATGAACGCGGCAAAATCCTCAGTTTCATCGTTTTAAAGGCCGATAATCCCCGCTTCCCCCGCCTATTCAGCGACAGCGCCATCCTCCGGGCGAAATACTTCAAGGCATTTGGGAGGAAACTGAACTTAAGGAATCCCAAATCATTCAACGAGAAACTCCAGTGGATGAAAATCCACGACAGGGATCCCCGCTACACGTCCCTTTCGGATAAGCTGAAGGCGAAGGAAATCGTGGGCGGGCTCATCGGGGAGCAGTACATCATCCCCACCCTGGGAGTGTGGGAGCGCTTCGACGACATCGACCTTAACAGCCTCCCCGCACAGTTCGTCCTCAAATGCACTCACGATTCCGGAGGGCTTGTGATCTGCCGAGACAAAAAGGCATTTGACGCCCCGGAGGCCAAAGCGAAGATAGACGCTGCGATGAAGCGGAATTTCTACACCCACAGCAGGGAATGGCAGTACCGAGACATAAAGCCTCAGATCATCGCGGAGCAGTACATGCAGGACGGCGAAAACCGCGAGCTCAAGGACTACAAGTTCTACTGCTTCGACGGCGTTCCCCAGTTCCTTTACATATCGGAAGGCCTTGAGAATCACAGCACTGCGCACATCAGTTTCGTTACGATGGACTGGGAGAAGGCACCTTTCCTGAGGGCGGATTACCCCGGCTTCGACACCCTTCCTCCGAAACCTCAGCGCTTCGACGAAATGGTGGTCATCGCCCGCAAACTCTCGGAAGGCTTCCGCTTCGTGCGCGTTGATCTATACGAAATCAACGGCAAGGTATACTTCGGCGAACTCACATTCACCCCCACCGGCGGCTTCGTGCCCTTTGAGCCGGACAGTGCCGATTACGAGATTGGCAAACTCCTCCGCCTATGAGAAAAGTAATCTACACCTGCCTCACGGGCGGATACGACGTTTTGAAGCAGCCCGCCGTCACAGACTCGTCCTTTGACTATGTGTGCTTTACGGACGATGCCTCCAGGGGTCACGACGGCATCTGGGAACTGCGCCCCATCCCTTTTGAGGCCGATTCCGTCACGCGCGCCCGCTACGCCAAGCTGCACCCCCACACCCTCCTTCCGGAGTACGAGGTGAGCGTGTTCATGGACGCAAACCTCTGCATCAGCGGGGAGGAGTTCTACGCCCAGGTGGAGTATGCCATTTCGGCCGGCCATCTTGTAGCCGGCCTCCCCCACCCCCAGCGCGACTGCGTGTGGAACGAACTGCGCTACTGCTATCTCAAGGATAAACTCACAACGGCCCAGGCCTTCCGGCACCACCGCTTCCTGGGGCGTATTTCCATGCCGCGCCACGCCGGGCTCTATGAGACGAACATCCTGCTGCGTTTCCACAACGAGCCCACGGTAGTAGCCCTTGACAACAAGTGGTGGGAACTGTTCAGCGCCTGCTGCTCCCGCGACCAGCTCACCTTCACCCCGGCCCTCCTGCTTCAGGGCTTCAAGATGCCCCCGCACCTTTTCAGCAAAGCCCGCTGCGCCCGCAACGTCCCCTTCGTGCAGTACACGCTGCACCCCACCGCCGGCAACATCGCAAAAAATACCCCGGGCTGCCTGACCTGGGGTAATATCCGTTACCGGCTTCGCCTCTCCTGGCGCCAGCTCTGCCTAATCTTCCTTCGCTAAGCGCACTACTCCGGTTTATAGGAATCTTTTAGTGCTGTGGTTTTGTTGAAGATGGGGTGCTCCGCCGTGGAGTCCTTATCCTTCACGTAATAGCCTGTGCGCTCGAACTGGACGGCGAGGCCGCTGGCATCTTCCAGGAGTGCGGGCTCCGCATAGCCCTTCACCAGCACGAGGGATTCCGGATTCAGGAAATCCTTGTAGTCCTTATCCTCCGGCACCTGCGACATGTCTGCCAGGGTGAACAGACGGTCGTAGTTGCGCAGTTCCAGTTCCTTTGCATACGCGGTGCTCACCCAGTGGATGGTGCCCTTGACGCTGCGCCATTCGCCGGTCTGGGGATGTGTGGAAGGATCATAAGTGCACTTCAGCTCCACAATGTTGCCAGAGGCATCCTTGACCACCTCGTTACATTTAATAATATAGGTATACTTCAGGCGCACCTCGCCGCCTGGTTTCAGGCGGAAGAACTTGTTGGGGGCGTCTTCCATGAAATCCGCCCTGTCGATGAGGAGTTCACCGGTGAAGGGAACGCTGCGCTTGGCACCCTCCGGATCTGCCGGGTTCAGGGGGCAATCGAACCATTCCACCTTGCCCGAAGGCCAGTTGGTGATGGTGAGTTTCACAGGATCCTGCACCACCATGTAGCGGTTTGAGCGCTCGTTCAGATCCTGCCTTACGCACCACTCCAGAAGCTGGATATCCATAAGCTGATCCCTCTTGGAAACGCCGATCCTGTCGCAGAACATGCGGAGGGCCTCCGGCGTGTAGCCACGGCGGCGAACGCCGCAGAGCGTGGGCATGCGGGGATCGTCCCAGCCGCTCACCAGACCCTTCTGCACAAGTTCCAGGAGCTTGCGCTTGGACATGAGGGTGTATGTGAGGTTCAGACGGGCGAACTCATACTGATGCGAGGGATAGATGCCCAGGGTTTCGATGAACCAGTCGTACAGAGGACGGTGGACGTCGAATTCCAGGGTGCAGATGGAGTGGGTGATGTGTTCGATAGAGTCGCACTGGCCGTGGGTGAAGTCGTACATCGGATAGATGCACCACTTGTCCCCGGTGCGGTGATGATGGGCGAACTTGATGCGGTAAAGAAGCGGATCGCGGAACATCATGTTGGGATGCGCCATGTCGATTTTTGCGCGAAGCACCTTCTCCCCTTCCGCGTATTTGCCGTCGCGCATTTCGCGGAAGAGTTTGAGGTTCTCCTCCGGTGTGCGGTCCCGCCAGGGGCTGGGGGTGCCGGGCTTTTCCACCGTGCCGCGGTTAAGGCGGATTTCCTCCTGCGTCTGGTCGTCCACATAGGCGAGGCCACGCTTGATGAGATCTTCCGCCCACTCATACAGCTGGTCGAAATAATCGCTGGCGTAGAGTTCCTTGTCCCACTGGAAACCGAGCCACTTGATATCCTCCTTGATGGAATCCACGTATTCAGTGTCTTCCTTGGTGGGATTTGTGTCGTCGTAGCGGAGGTTGGTTTTGCCGCCGTACTTCCGGGCAAGGCCGAAATTCAGGCAGATGCTCTTGGCGTGGCCAAGGTGCAGATAGCCGTTGGGTTCCGGAGGAAAACGGGTGAGAATAGAGTCCATCTTGCCTTCCGCAAGGTCTTTCTCAATAATCTCTTCAAGAAAATTCAGCTTCCTTTCTTCCATCATAAATTCGTTTAATCTTCCAAAGTTACGATTTTTTTTGTAATTTCGCACCTTGTATTAAAACCAAAACCGAAAAGTATGGGTCTTCTACATGCCAGACTGGCAAAATACGATTTGCCTCAGAAAATGATGGAGAAGGGCATTTATCCCTACTTCCGTCAGATTGTCAGCAAACAGGGTACCGAGGTGGAGATGGACGGTCATTCCGTCCTTATGTTCGGCTCCAACGCATACACTGGTCTCACCGGAGACGAAAGAGTAATCGAAGCAGGCGTAAAGGCTCTCCGCCAGTACGGCTCGGGCTGCGCCGGAAGCCGCTTCCTCAACGGCACGCTGGATATCCACGTGCAGCTGGAAAAGGAACTGGCCGAATTCGTAGGCAAGGACGAAGCCCTGTGCTTCTCCACCGGCTTCACCGTAAACTCCGGCGTTATTCCCCAGCTCCTCACCAAAGACGATTTCATCATCCGCGACGAGCGCGACCACGCCTCCATCATCGACGGCTGCCGCCTGTCCTTTGCCAAGAACCTCCACTACAAGCACAACGACATGAAGGACCTGGAAAGGTGCCTTCGCCGCTGCCCTCCCCAGGTGGTAAAACTGATCGTGGTGGACGGAGTGTTCTCCATGGAAGGAGACCTTGCAAAGCTGCCGGAAATCATCGAGCTTAAGCATAAATACAAGAACGTGGTGGTAATGGTGGACGAAGCCCACGGCCTTGGCGTTTTCGGCAAGGACGGGCGCGGCGTCTGCAACCATTTCGGCCTCACCGACGAGGTGGATCTCATCATGGGCACTTTCTCCAAGAGTCTTGCCTCCATCGGCGGGTTCATTGCGGCCGACAAAGTCATCATCAACTATCTCCGCCACACCGCCCGCACCTACATTTTCAGCGCATCGGACACCCCCGCCGCTACGGCATCGGCCCTCGAGGCCCTGCACATCATCCAGAAGGAACCGGAGCGCATCAAGGCCCTATGGGATGTCACCAACTATGCACTTGAGCGTTTCCGCGAGGAAGGCTTCGAGATCGGAGATACGGAAAGCCCCATCATCCCCCTGTATGTGAGGGATGTGGAAAAAACTTTCAGGGTCACCGCCCGTGCTTTCGAGGAAGGCGTGTTCATCAACTCCGTCATACCTCCGGCATGCGCACCTCAGGACACTCTTATCCGCTTCTCCCTCATGGCAAGCCATTCAAAAGAAGAAGTGGACCGTGCAGTGAAGGCCCTGACGAAGGTATTCAAAAAAGAGGGAATTCCTCTCGCTAAGAAGAAGTAAGAAGTTTCAGGAGGTACTGCCCGTACTGGTTCTTCGCCATGGGCGCGGCGGCCTCCTTAAGCGTTTCGGGGCTTATCCAGCCGTTAAGGAACGCGATTTCTTCCAGGCAGGCGACCTTGAGTCCCTGCCTTTTTTCTATCACCTCGATATAGTTGGATGCCTCCGCCAGCGACTCGTGCGTGCCGGTGTCCAGCCAGGCAAAACCGCGGCCCAGCGTGCACACGTTCAGTTTTCCTTTGGCAAGGAAGGCCTGATTAACGGAGGTGATTTCCAGTTCTCCACGCCCCGATGGCTTCACCGCCGCAGCCACATCCACAACCTTGTTGGGATAGAAATACAGGCCCGTAACGGCATAGTTGCTCTTGGGATTCGCCGGCTTCTCCTCGATGGAGATGCAGCGGCCGTCCTTGTCGAATTCCGCCACACCGTAGCGCTCCGGATCGCTCACCCAGTAGCCGAAGACCGTAGCGAAGCCTTTATCGGCATCGGCCACCGCCTTCTGAAGCTGCTCCTTGAAACCGGGGCCGTGGAAAATATTGTCACCCAGCACCATGCAGGCAGTATCGTCCCCAATGAATTCTCGGCCGATGATGAAGGCCTGCGCAAGACCGTCCGGCGACGGCTGCTCCGCGTAGGAGAAGCGAACGCCCAGTTCGTGTCCATCGCCAAGGAGGCGGCGGAAGCCGGGAAGGTCGTGCGGAGTGGAGATGACGAGGATGTCCCTGATACCGGCGTTCATCAGAACCGATATCGGATAATAGATCATGGGCTTGTCGTAGATGGGCAGAAGCTGCTTGGACACGCCCTTGGTTATGGGGTACAGCCTGGTGCCGGAGCCACCGGCAAGAACGATTCCTTTCATAGCTGCGACAGTTTGGGGTGATTGCGGTCTTTCTCAGAGAGGATGACCTTGGACGGGGGGATGCGCCAGTCGATCCCAAGGGCGGGATCGTCCCAGGCGATGGCGCCTTCCGCCTGGGGGCAGTAGAAGTTGTCGCACTTGTACTGGAACACCGCGTGCTCCGACAGTACGCTGAACCCATGGGCGAAGCCCCTGGGGATGAAGAGCATGCGGTGGTTATCGGCACTCAGCTCCACGGAAAAGCTCTGCCCGTAGGTGGGAGAATCTTTGCGGATATCCACCGCTACGTCCAGGACGCTGCCAACAACAACCCTCACAAGTTTCGCCTGGGCATGCTCTCCTTTCTGGAAATGCAGGCCGCGCACCACTCCGTACACCGAGCGGCTTTCATTGTCCTGCACGAAGTTCACGGGGCCCACCTCACGCTCGAATTCGGCCTGGTTGAAGGACTCGAAAAAGTAGCCTCTCTCGTCGCCGAAAACGCGGGGTTCAATGACCACAAGGCCTTCAATGGGAGTTTTTATCACTTGCATAGTTTGTCTATTTGGGCCATGCACGCCTTCAGGGAGCTGTGCCAGTGGGGTATTGTTATGCCGAATGATTTCTTCACAAGAGTCTTGTCCAGAACCGAATAGCTGGGACGCTTCACCTTGGAGGGATACTCGTCCGAATGGCAGGGGCGGATGTCGCACTTGTTGCCTGCGATATCGCGGATGGCGCAGGCAAAATCGTACCAGGAGCACACGCCTGCATTGGAATAATGGGATATTGGCTGCTTGTCCAGCTGCCCGCTCGCAAGGACGTGAACGATGCAGGCAGC
>JAEEUZ010000088.1 GCA_016290725.1 Bacteroidales bacterium
GAATTTGAAATGTAAAAATCATTGTTTATATTTGTAGTCCACATATAGTAACACTCACAGGATGAGTAACGTAATTAAGAAGTTTACAACCTGGTACTTCAGCAAGAAAGTGCTTCCGTACTGGGTGATTTTACTGGCGGATACAGTCATTGTTTTCCTGTCGGCGATATTCGTTTATTGGGTTTCTGAAGACACCCTTTTCACATTTGAACACAGGCAGTCGCTGTTTTTCTCCGCCTTGCTCTACTCTATGCTCAGCTGGGTGGGTGCCAGGATTTTCCGCACCTATTCGGGGGTACTGCGCTTCTCCAGTTTCGTGGACCTTCTGAAAATCGCCTATGCCAATCTTGTGTCGGTAGTCCTGGCGCTGGCCGTGTCCATCGGCTCGGATTTATTGAATGTCGATATAATATCGGCCTTGAATCCATATCAGACCGGCTTCACCTTCCTGCTTGCGATGATGCTCATGTGGGCGATGCGCGTGCTGGTGAAGCTGATGTACGATGCCGCCAATACGGATTCCGATACCATGAGGGTGCTCATTTACGGGGCTCTCACCGGCGGAATCGGCCTTGCAAAGAACATCCGTTCGGAGAGTCCGGCCCGGTTTGAGCTGGTTGGCTTCATCACCCACGAGCACAGGATCAAGAACATGAAACTCCTGGGCGTGCGGGTTTATTCGCTGGACGACGACATCGACCAGGTGATTCGGAAAGGGCGTATCCAGGCTGTTCTGGTGAGCCCCGGCCGCGTTAAGGAATTCCGTGAGAATCAGAAGATCCAGGATATCATCATCAATGCGGGCTGCAAGATTTTCATGTCGCACGAGGCCGAGGAGGCGCGTGTTCACAATGGGGAACTGGCCGAGGAAGCCAAGGACGACGTCCAGCTCAAAGAGGTGAGCGTGGAAGACCTCCTTCCCCGTTCGGAGATCCGCGTGGACATGAAATCGGTGGGAGAGATCCTCACCGGCAAGCGCATACTGGTAACCGGTTCGGCCGGCTCCATCGGCCTTGAAATCGTGCGTCAGATCGCGCAGTTCAAGCCCGCCTCGATGATGCTCATCGACCAGGCGGAAACTCCCCAGCACGATGTAAGGCTGATGATGGCCAAGGACTTCCCGGATGTGCCTTGCGAGGTGGTTGTGACCAGCATTTCCCGCCGCACTCGCATGGAGTACATCTTCAGCTCATTCAAGCCGGAATATGTGTTCCACGCCGCCGCATACAAGCACGTGCCCATGATGGAAGACAACCCCAGCGAGGCCATACTGAACAACGTGTACGGCACCAAGGTGATTGCCGATATGAGCGTGAAATACGGCGTGAAGAAGTTCGTGATGATTTCCACGGACAAGGCGGTGAACCCCACCAACGTGATGGGCTGCTCCAAACGTATATGCGAAATTTACGTACAGAGCCTGGACCGCAAACTCAAGCTGGAGGCGATGGAAAATGCACGCGGCAAGGCTGGTAAGGTGGAGTACACGCAGTTCGTCACCACACGTTTCGGCAATGTTCTGGGCAGCAACGGCTCGGTGATTCCCCTGTTCCGCGAGCAGATCAAGAACGGCGGCCCCGTGACGGTTACCGATGAACGCATCGTCCGCTATTTCATGCTCATCCCGGAGGCCTGCAAACTGGTTCTCGAGGCGGGCACCAAGGGCAACGGCGGCGAGATTTTCGTCTTCGACATGGGCCAGCCCGTGAAGATTGCGGATCTTGCCAAGCGCATGATAGCGCTCTCCAATGCAAAGGGCGTGGAAATCAAGTACACGGGCCTTCGTGAAGGTGAAAAACTGTACGAAGAGGTGCTTAATGAACTGGAAGGCACCAAGCCCACCTTCCACGAAAAGATCCGTATCGCCCAGGTGCGCGAGTACGACTATGCAGAGGTGTCCCGCGACATCGACGCCCTGGTGGACATCTCCAAACAGTTCGACGACATGGCCACCGTGCGCAAGATGAAGGAGATCGTTCCGGAGTACAAGAGCAACAATTCTATTTACGAAAAACTGGACGCGTAATTGCGCCACGGGCTACCAGCGGAGCTCGGCAGTGAAAAACGCGTTGGTCCCAGGCATGGGATAGCCCTGGACCAGCGCGTAGTGTTTGTTGAATGCGTTGTTCACGGTGAGGGAGAGGGTGAGGCCGGGCTGGGGGGTGTAGGAGAGGGAAAGGTCGGTGACGCTCCAGGGTTCAAGGTAGTAGTCGGGGGTGTTGGCGGTGCGGGACCAGCGAGCGCCGTTAAGGAGCGTATTGGCCGCGAAGGTCCACTGGCGCCATTCCAGTTGCAGGTCGATGGAGCCGCTGCGGCGGGGGATGTATGGGAGCTGATTGCCGTAGGTCTGGCTCCCGGGGGTGCTGTGGTCCAGGGCCCGTTGCAGGCAGTAGCGGAGGGTGAGGCTCGCGACGAAATCTTCGTTCCGGTAGCCTCCGATGGCTTTAACATCCAGGCCGATGATATCGGCAATGCCGATGTTGAGCATCGTCCACCGGAACTGCGACGCGGTGGGGATGGCGACTATCTTGTTGTGTACTGTATTATAATAAGCCGATGTTCTGACATCCCATTGCCACTTGCCGTGGCAATTGTGATGTCGAACATCTAATCCGTATTGAGTGGCGCGCTCGGGGTTCAGGGAGGAGTTGCCCATGAGGGAGTAGTAGAGGTCGTTGAAGGAGGGGAGGCGGTAGCTTTGTTTGGCGTAGGCCGATAGCTCCAGGGCGGGAGAGGGCGCCCATAGGAGGCTGGCGCCCGGCATCCAGGCGCTGCGGAAGGAGTTCTCGCGACTCCAGCCGCCGGCCTCCGGCGTGTCGAACGTGTCCCAGGCGCCCACGTAGACTATGTGGGCGGCGGCGCGGAAATGTTCCAGGGCGTAACGTGTGGCAAGGGCGCCGTTGAAGGTGGTGCGCCTGGGAGAGACGAACTGCCCCACGTCGCTTTCCAGCGTGTTCCGCTGCAGGTCGGTGGCAAGGTCCACCGCCCAGGGGGCTGCGAGTGTGAACGACTGCGCCACCGATACGTACGCCGCTTTCTGATCATAATGTATATCGTACGGCAGCGCCATGGGGTTCTTCTCCGGGTGCGTTGCGTAATGCGTGTAGTTACTGCTCATCTTGAAGCGGAGCGCCGTGCTGTACCACTTCGTCCAGTCCTGTGTCCACGAGCCCTGGGCGAATGCGTCCTGGTCGGCCTGACGTTCCGCGCTGAAGGGAAATCCCGCGGCGCGGCGTATCACCGGTCCCGGGAAGCCGCGCTCGGAGCCGTACGAGTACAGCCGCAGCCGCCACTCGCCGCCCCGCACAGAGCCGTAGAGCTGCCCGTCCAACCGCAGGGCGCGGATGTCGCCATTCTCGCGAACCAGCGTTGTGTCGTAGTACGGAAACATGTATCGGCCATTACTGCTCAAAAGTTCCGCGCCAGCCCTTAAAGCCACACCTCCGAACACCTTCTCCCACTGGAGCGAAGGGTTCGACGTGGCGAACGAGCCGCGGCGAAGGCGCAGCGCCCAGCCATCGGCCCCGGGCCTGTACGAATCCAGATACACCGCCGCCCCGGCAGCGTACTCCTTCGCCGTTTGCAGCCGGCGCGCCTTCAGGGCCGCGAACATCGCCACCGAGCCCAGCCCTTCCGTGGAGAACCGCCCCAAATCCACCTGCATGTTCTGCGCGTTGTCTATCTGTATCCCGTCCATGAACACCCCCACATGCTCGCTCCCCAGGCTCCTGATGTTCACTGTCTTCAGGCCCCCCGCGCCCCCGTAATCCTTCACCTGCACGCCCGTGAACCGGCGCAGCACATCCGCCACCTGCACCGGCGCCGCCTTCACCGCAGGCAGGAACACCTCCTCCGCGGGCTTCACCACCGGCCACACCTTATCCGCCACCACATGCACCGCCGAGAGCGTATCCGCCCTCTCGCGGGCACCCGCAAGGACGGGCGCAAGAAGAAGTGCGGCCAGAATACTGGCGGATATGTGGCTGGCTCTCAGCATGTTACGAGTTTAGGGGTGCAAATAATTTTGCACCCGTTAACAATCAAGTCGTTGACTATCAGGCATTTGGCCGCCAGAGACAACCACCCCCAATCACCAAATGGCGAAGTGGGCGGGGCAAACGCCGGCGGGCACGGTCCAGGGCTTGAAGGGGGAGTCGTAGGTGTCGTACATGCTCAGGGTGCCGGGGTTGAAGTAGTCGCCGGCATCGGCAAGGAAGAGATAGCCGTCGAAGCAGGCAATGCCGTAGGGCTTGCCATCGAAGGCAAGATTGAAAAACGTGGGCTTGAAAGCGCCACCGTCGATGCTGTAGCGGCTGAGCTCGTATCTGTGAGTTGCGTTTTCGCTGTTATCCAGCTCGTTTTCGTCCCCGAGCACATATACCGAATTGCCCAGGATGCAGGACTTGTAGACATGCTCGCACACTTTTTTCACATGGTCGCCCTGAATTACCCACAGGCTGGACGGGGTGGTGTAGAAATCGCCCATCGACGTCAAATAAATCTGCCCTGCGCCGTCGTAATAAACCTTCTCCAGATTAATCTCAACCACGATGTCCTTGACCACCTTGAAAGTGCTCAGGTCGATGACGCTCAGCTTGTTGTCGTAGGAGTAATCCGGAGGCAACTGGCTGGCCAGACCGCCGGAATTCGCAACATACAGCTTGCCGTCATAGCATGCCAGGCCCTCCGGCTGATAACCAACCTCCACGGGTTCGCCGGCCAGTTTGTGGGTGGCCAGGTCGATGCGGTAGACATGCCCCTTGGGGTTGCTGGAGCCAACAATCTTCCAGTCGGCGCCATAAGTGATATATGCTCCGGAATACGAGCTCACATAGGCATATTTGTCGTCGAATGCGATGCTTCGCGGCGAAGGAACCGTGATTGCGGCGATATGGGTTTCATCCTGGGCCGATATCACCTCGACATACCCGGAATTGTTTACGGTAATCCAAACCTCATTGCCGATGACGACGATGTCGTTGGCCACATCGCCAAGGCCGGCGGGCTCGCCCGGGTTCATCTTCTTCCACACGCCGGTGATGTACTGGCCGTCGCTCACGCGAAGAACGTCCAGCGAGGCGTTGTTGGCGCCCATCTGGCCCTCGTTCAGCACAAACACCTTCTTTGCGTTGAAGCTTTCAGGAACGTTCACCTTGGTGCCGGTGAGGGCTTTGTCTTTGTAATCGTAGAGATCTTCTTTGGGGTCGCAGGACCAGAAGCACATTGCGGCCGCCATCAAAAGCAGGAATGCTTTTTTCATAGGTATAAGTGTTTACGTTTCAGCCTGGACTTGTCCCCGAGCCCTGATGCTCAACTTGACTATGGCAGGTATTCTGACTCCCCCCGCCCGGAGGGTTACAGTTGCGGGCACAGCCCCGGATTCGCACCGGGTTTCCCCCATCGGCATAAATGCGCCATAATCCGTTGCAAAGTTAAGAAAATATTGATAAATTTGTAAGATGTTCAACCGTAAAACCTATAAACACATAATAACACTATGAACAACGCAATCATCAATTTCCCCGTACCGGCCAACGAGCCTGTGAAAGCATATCTGGAAGGCTCTCCGGAGCGCATCGCCCTGGATGCGGAACTGGAGCGTCAGTGGAACACGGTGCTGGACATTCCAATCATCATCGGCGGCAAGGAAATCCGCACCGGAAATACCGGCAAGGTGGTTTGCCCGCACGACCATAAACACGTGCTGGCCACCTTCCACAAGGTGAGCGAGAAGGAGGTGCAGATGGCAATCGACGCGGCCATGGAGGCCCACAAGATCTGGAGCGAAACTCCCTGGACAACGCGCGCGGCCATCGTCCTCAAGTGCGCGGAGCTGCTGGCAACCAAATATCGGCCGATAATGAATGCGGCTTGCATGCTGGGCCAGAGCAAGAACATCTACCAGGCGGAAATCGACAGCGCTTGCGAAACCATCGACTTCTTCCGCTATAACGTGCACTACGCATCGAAGATCTACAATATGCAGCCGAAGAACGGCGCCGGCAATATCAACCACACGGAATACAGGCCCCTGGAGGGCTTCGTGCTGGCGGTTACGCCGTTCAATTTCACCTCCATCGCATCGAACCTGTGCATGACGCCGGTTCTGATGGGCAATGTGGCGCTGTGGAAGCCGTCAACGACATCGACACTTTCGAATTACTACCTGATGAAGCTGTACAAGGAGGCTGGTCTTCCGGACGGCGTAATCAATTTCCTCCCGGGAAGCGGTGCGCTCATCGGCAAGGTTGCAACGTCCAGCAAGTGGTTCTCCGGCATTCATTTCACCGGCAGCACGGGCACGTTCAACAGTCTCTGGAGGCAGGCGGGCGAGAATCTCGGCAAGTATGTGAGCTACCCGCGCCTCGTGGGCGAAACCGGCGGCAAGGACTTCATTTTCGTGCATCCTTCGGCCGATGTGAAGGCGGTGGCAACCGCGGCATTCTGCGGCGCGTACGAGTTCCAGGGCCAGAAGTGCTCGGCCGCTTCGCGCATGTATGTGCCTAAGAGTTTGTGGCCTGCAGTGCTTGAGATCATGAAGAAATACGCCGGCGAGGTGAAGATGGGCGATGTGCGGGATCACTCGTGCTTCATCAACGCTGTTATCGACGAGGCGTCGTGGAATAATATCGACGGGTATCTCTCTTATGCAGAGCAGTCGCCGGACGCCAAGATCGTAATGGGCGGCAAGCGCGACAAGAGCGTTGGCTACTTCGTGGAGCCCACTGTGATCGAAACCACGGATCCTCATTTCAAGAGCATGGAGGAGGAGATTTTCGGCCCTGTGCTCACGGTGTTCCCGTACGATGACGATAAGGTGGATGAGGCTGTGAAACTTTGCGACGAAACTTCGCCGTATGGACTTACTGGCGCCGTGTTCGGCCAGGACCGCCTTGCCGTGGAGAAGATTACCAACGCTTTGAGGTATGCGGCCGGCAACTTCTACATCAACGACAAACCCACCGGCGCGGTTGTGGGCAATCAGCCGTTTGGTGGCGCCCGCGCCTCCGGCACCAACGACAAAGCCGGCGGCGAGTTCAACCTCATCCGTTGGATCATCCCTCGCGTAATCAAGGAAACCCTGGTGAGCCCTACGGACTACAGGTATACTTATATGAAATAAGATTCTCACGAGGCCATGGGCGGCCACGGTTTTGGGGATATACCATCTTATTTCCTAAAATATAAGTATACCTCCTGGATTCATCCAGGAAAACGGCTCAAATCCTGGATGAGTCCGGCAAAATGGTTGGTTCATCCAGAAAATCGGCCTAAATCCTGGACGAGTTGGGGAAAATGAAGAGTTCATCCCGGAAAACGGGTAAAATCATGGACGAATAGATGTATAAGATATCGAGTCATCCGATTCTGGAGGTTCCGGAGGAGGATTTGTGGTATTTCGAGTATGAAGGCACGCGGGTGGCGGGGCAGAAGGGGCAGTCGATTGCCGCGGCTCTGCATCAGGCGGGCCTTCGCGTTCATCACCACAGCTTGAAAGACCGTCCGCGCTCGATGGAGTGCGGAATCGGCAAGTGCGGCGCCTGCGAAATGCTGGTAGACGGCCACGTGAGGCGCATTTGCATCACGAAGGTGGATGGCGTGCGTGAAGTGCGCCGGATAGATGAAGCGACGTTGCCGCCAGAAGAGCCGGCCAATAGTCCCTCCACAAAGGTTTATCGCACGGCGGTGGCCATCGTGGGCGCAGGGCCGGCGGGGCTTGCCGTGAGGGAGGAGCTGCGGAAGGCGGGAGTGGACAATCTCGTGATCGACAACAACAGCGCGGTGGGCGGGCAGTTCCGCATGCAAACTCATCAGTTCTTCTTTTTCGAGAAGGAGAAGAAGTTTGGCGGGATGCGCGGGTTCGACATCGCCGGAACGCTGGCCGGAGTGGACAACGAGGGCATCATGCTCAACTGCGTGGTGTGGGATATCCTCGAGGGTAAACGCCTGGCTGTGAAGAACATAAAGACGCAGGAGGTGTTTTATGTGGATGCCGATGTGCTCGTGGTGGCCGCCGGCGCCCTGCCCTTCATGCCGCCGTTCAAGAACGACGACTTGCCCGGAGTGTACACCGCCGCTGTGGTGCAGCGGATGATGAACACGGAGTTCACGCTCCTTGGGAAGAACATACTCACCGTGGGGGCCGGCAACATCGGCTATCTCACTTCATATCAGGCCATGCAGGCCGGGGCAAGCGTGAAGGCCATTATCGAGGCCATGCCCCACGAGGGCGGCTTCCCGGTTCAGGCGAACCGCGTGCGCAGGCTGGGCATCCCCATCCTCACCGGCTACACCCTCGTTGAGGCCATCCCCAACGAGGACCGCAGCGGAGTGGTGGGCGCCATCATCGCGCGTTGCGAGAACTTCAAGCCCGTTCCCGGCACGGAGGTGCGTCTGGACGGGATCGACTGCATCAACATCTGCACGGGCCTTCTTCCGGACGGCCAGCTCCTGAAGAAGGGCGAGCGTGTGTTCGGGCGGGCCTGCCACGGCGTCGGCGATGCGGTGAGGATCGGCGAGGGAACATCGGCAGTGCTAAGAGGCCGCCAATGCGCGCTGGAGATTATGCAGGACCTGGGCCTGCGGCCGGACTATAACCGCTATCTCGCTATCAGCAAGGAGTATATCGACTCTCAGCAGCGTCCGGTGCGCATCCAGGACGAGCCCCGTAAGCCGGATCTGTCTCGCACCAAGCCGTTCGTGATTGCAGACTGCTTGTACGGATTCGCCTGCAATCCCTGCTCGTTCGCGTGTAAGCAGGAGGCTATCAAAAAGACATCCACCTCGGTTACGCCGCGGATCGACTACGACAAGTGCATCGGCTGTATGGAATGCGTGTCGCAGTGCCCCGGACTGGCCATTTTCGGCTACAACCCGGGTCGCGGCCTCATGTATTTCCCGTACGAGTTCGACGAACCGGCGGCGAAGGAGGTATTCCTTGTCGATGACAACGGCGCCAAGCTGGGCACCGGCGAAATCGAGCGGATTATCCGTAAGCCCAACAAGACGAATATCGCGGTTGTGAAAGCGGTGTCGTGGATCGGGGCGGCGGGGCTCACGGATGCCCGCGGGTTCATCCCCGTGGACAAGTATCCGGAGCCGCTGCAGCTCACGCCCTGCACTACGGACGGTGCCGCCACCTACGTTTGCCACTGCGAGGATGTTTCGCTGGAGAGCCTGTTGAAACTGCTTGAGGGCCGCAAGAGCATCACGGCACAGGAACTTAAGCACATCTCGCGCCTTGGCATGGGTCCCTGTCGCGGCTCCCGCTGCCTTCCTCGCGCGAAGCAGATTCTTCGCGCCAACGGCATCGAGGTCACGGGCGACTTCACGCCCCGCGGCCCCATGGCGAATCTCGTCGAGATCGGCGGGCTTGTGAATGATTGTCATTTCGACCAAGCGCAGCGCGTGGAGAAATCTCATTTGATCACCGCGGCAGAAAAGACCGAAGCCGAAGTGGTGAGCGTTGGCGCCCTTGTCGCCGGAGGCGGCATGGCGGGCACC
>JAEEUZ010000089.1 GCA_016290725.1 Bacteroidales bacterium
ATACAAAGGCATCGGCAACAACTGGCACAGCTGGCAAAGCGGCATGGACAACACTCCCCGCAAGAGGGAAATGCCCCTATTTTGGGTCGATGCCATCTCGCAGCAGGCCCTCTCCGCGCTATATATCGTCCGCCTCGCCCGGATTGCCGGGGACGAAGCCACCGCTTCAGAGTACCAGGCAAAGTACGACGAGCTGAAGGAGAAGATCAACCAGTATTACTGGGACGATGAGGACGGCTGCTATTACGACCTCCGAGAAGCCGACCTTTCCAAAACCCGCATCCTCACCCCTGCTTCCTTCTGGCCGATGCTGGCAGAGGTGCCATCCCAGGAACAGGCCCAGGCCATGGTTTCCTTTGCCCTGCAGGATGGGAAACTCGGCGGAACCGTCCCCTGGACATCCGTCTCGCGGGACGACCCCGACTTCGACCCGGACGGCAACTACTGGAAAGGCTCCATGTGGCTCCCCACCGCATATATGGGCATAAAAGCCCTGGAAAAATACGGCTTTTTCACCGAGGCCGATGCCTCCGCCCAGGCCATCCTGGAGCACATGTGGCAAACCTATTCCCAGTACGACCCGCACACAATCTGGGAGTGCTACAATCCCAACAAACCAGAACCGGCCAGCAAGAAGGAAGGCACCAAGAACGTGAAGGCCGTTAAAGCGGATTTCTGCGGCTGGTCGGCCCTGGGGCCCATATCGCTCTTCATCGAGAACGTCCTCGGCTTCTACGATGTGGACGGCCCTTCCGCCACCATCCGCTGGAACCTTCACCAAACCTGCCGCCACGGCATCCGGGACCTCAGCTTCGGCGGTATCACCACAAGCATCATCTACGACAAGGGTAAAGTAATGGTAGTCTCCGACAAACCCTACACCTTATATATTAACGGCACAGAATACCCCATTCATAAAGGAAAAAATCGTTATATTTGCAGATAGCCCATTATAACAAAGAGTTATGTCTGCAAAGAGTTTCTTCCTCGCCATTGCCACTGTGCTGCTGGCCTCCTGCGGTTCGCAAAATACAGAACGTCTAGTTCCCGGGGTGCCGGTAACGGAGTGGTCTTTCAGCCTGGACGGCGCGTCATGGGAGAACGTACAGATTCCCCATTCGTACAACGCCATCGACGGGCATTCTGAAGAGTACTACCGCGGAGAGGCCTGTTACAAAACCACTCTGCCGGAAGATGCGGCGGATGCTCCACGCTATCTTCTTTTTGAAGGTGCGGCCCAGAGCGCAACTGTGATCGTGGGCGGAGACACCCTTTGCACCCACAACGGCGGATACACACCCTTCTGGGTAGACGTCACAGGGCGTGGCGGCAGCGAGGTGAAAGTCATCTGCGAAAACCGCGAGAATCTGGACAGGATCCCCCTCTCGTCGGACTTCAACAAAAACGGCGGCATTCATAACCCGGTGTGGCTTCTGAAGCTCCCTGCAGTGCATTTTTCACCGGAAGCATACGGGCTGTACCGCCTGCATGTATCCACTCCGGAGGTTAGCGAGGCGGCCGCCAGCGGCTTTGCCGAAACCCGCCTTTGCAACACCACCGAAGGGCCGCAAACTCTCACGGTGCAGTGGCAACTCAAAAACGCTTCCGGCAAAACAGTCCTCTCCAAGAATGAAAACGTCACCCTTGAGCCCGGAGCTGCCCGGGACCTCCGCTGGGACTTCGACCTGAAGCATCCCCACCTTTGGGACGGCCTCACAGATCCATACCTCTACACCATCGGCATAAAAGCCGGTGAAGACTATGCAGAAACCGAAATCGGCTTCCGGTATTTCGCCCTGGACCGCGAGAAAGGCTTCTTCCTCAACGGCAGGCCCTATCCCCTTCGCGGAACCGGCATGCATCAGGACAAGGCCGGGATCGCATCGGCCCTCAAAAAGGCCGATTATGACGAAGACTATGCCTTCGTCCGGGAGCTTGGCTGCAATTTCCTGCGCCTGGCACATTACCCCCATAACGACTATGCCTTCCGCCTCTGCGACCGCATGGGCATTGTTGTCCAGACGGAAATTCCCTGGGTGAACAACTGCGGCACGGAGGCATCGGACGCATATATCGCCAATGTGTACTCCCAGATGGAAGAGATGGTAACGTCCCTGTACAATCACCCCTGCATCATCTTCTGGGGCATGTGGAACGAACTGGACGCATGGGGCCACAAACCGGAACTTGGCCAGGGCACCCTGGATGCGAGGCGCGTCGTGGACGAAACCGCAAAACTCTACGCCTTCACCAAGGAACTGGACCCTTACCGCCCCGTCGGCCTCACCGACGATTCCATGTTCAAAAGGGATTTCTACAAAGACCTGAAGGCCGATTTTTACAGCGAGAACCGCTACCACGGCTGGTACTACGGCCGCTTCGAGAAACTCACTGCCGATATCCAGTGGATACGCGACACCATGGGTGTAACCAACCTCTCCGAATACGGCGTTGGCGTGAATCCCTTCTGCCACACCTGGAAAGAGGAAGACATCCGCCGCGACAAAACCGACTCCCTTCACATGGAAGAATACGGCAACCGCTTCCACGAGTCCTACGCGGCGCAGATCGCCCAGGCCCCGTACCTGAACTTCTCTTCGATCTGGATTCTGTTCGATTTCGCCGTTGCAGCACGCCAGGAAGGCTTCATGGACACTGCCGATGGCATAAACTTCACGGTTAACCCCGAGCGCAAATACACAAACGACAAAGGCCTTGTAACCCGTGACAGAAGTGTCCGCAAGGACGCCTTCTACCTGTACAAAGCCTGGTGGAACTCTTCTGAGGAAACCGTATACATTGCCTCCGGCCGCCTGGAGCGCCGCCCCGCCGGCGAGCCTTTCACCCTCACGGTCTATTCCAACGCCCCGTCCCTGAAAGTATTATGCGACGGCCGTGTCGTTGGGGAGGCCACCGAAAGCGGCGAACCCACGGGCGTGGTTTGGAAGTTCCCCGTTCAGATGGGTGACGGCCCCACCACCTTCACCGTGGTGTCCCCCAAAGGCACTTCCCACAAAGTTACCTGGCTCCCGCTTTAATTATTCTGTGATTCCCATTTCGGCACGGGCGCGTTCGACGCTCTTGGAGCGTTTCAGGACGAAGCCGGAGCCGAGGTATTTAGTGCGCACGTCGTCATCGGCCGCAAGCTGCTCCGGAGTGCCTTCCTGAAGGATGAGGCCTTCGTACAGAAGATATGCGCGGTCTGTAATGGCGAGGGTTTCGCCCACGTTATGGTCCGTGATGATAACGCCGATGTTGCGGTATTTCAATTTGGCGATGATGTACTGGATATCTTCCACGGCGATAGGGTCAACACCGGCGAAAGGCTCGTCCAGGAGGATGAATTTCGGGTCCACGGCCAGCGCGCGTGCAATTTCGCAGCGGCGGCGCTCACCGCCTGAGAGCTGGATGCCCTTGGATTTGCGCACCTTGGAGAGGTTGAACTCGTCGATAAGCCGTTCCAGACGTTCCTGGCGCTCCTGCTTCGTCATCTTTGTCATCTCCATCACGGACATGATGTTGTCTTCCACCGACATGTGGCGAAATACCGACGCCTCCTGAGGCAGGTATCCCACGCCCTTCTGCGAGCGCAGGTACATGGGGAGCTTGGTGATTTCTTCGTCGTCCAGGAAGATGCGCCCCTCGTTGGGAACGATCTGTCCGGTTATCATGTAGAAGCTGGTGGTCTTGCCGGCGCCGTTGGGGCCCAGGAAGCCCACGATTTCGCCCTGGTTCACTTCCATGGACACGCCCTTGACGACGGTTCTCACGCCGTACTTCTTCACAAGGTTTTCTGCTCTGAGTTTCATCGCTTATTTCGTATCGAGCGAGAGAGCCGTCACCAGTTCTCTCACGTTTGGGTTCTTTTCCATCAGGTCTTTTGCCTTTTCCACGGGCATGTACGGCACTTTTTCCTTCACTTCAGTATCCGGAGTCACTTCCACCAGGATGTTCACCTTGGGGCATCCCAGTTTATCGCGCAGATTCTTCTCCATGTCCCGAAGGAGCTTCTCCTCGATCCAGGTCTTCTGCGACTCGTTCACCACGCTGAAGTACACTTTCTTCACGCCGTCCTCTTCTTCGATGCGAGGCTCCGCAGTGGAGAGCATACTCGCAAGACGCGGCTTGGCGGCATACATTCCCGCCATATCCTTCCATTTTGCGCGCACATCGTCGTCCGACGGCAATTTCACCTCCGCGGGCTCCGCCTTCTCCTCCGCCACAACCTCCTTCTCCTCCAATATCGCATTCATGGACAAGGCCGATCCGGTCTTGTGCGCCCTGCGCCGGGGCGCCGGCGCCTCAACCGGGGCCTCTGCCACCGGAGCTTCTGAATCTCGTCCAGGATTTTGGGCCTTTTCCTGGATGAGTTCGGGTTTTTCGGCGGTTCGTCCAGGATTTTGGGCCTTTTCCTGGACGAGTTTCGCGGCAGGAGCTTTCGCAGGCTGTGCCGATACAGGCTTGGCCGCTGCAGGCTGTGCCGCCGGTGCAGCCACCACCTTCGGGGCTCCCGCATTCAGGAAGCTGAGCTTCATGAGAGCGAACTCTATGTGAAGGCGCGGATTCACCGCCGCCTTATATGCCGTTTCGCAGGCCGTGGTTACCCCCAGCGCCTCGTAAATGAAGCCAAGGGAGCAGCGCGAAGCCTGCTCTGAATACTTCTCTTTCAGCGAGGCCGGAAGCTCCAGCAGGGCGTCCAGCGCTCCGCTCTTGGCAACCGCCAGGTCGCGAAAATGCGAGCTCAGCGCCGCCACGAAATGCAGCGCGTTGAAGCCCTTTGCCAGCACCTCGTCGAAACGCCGCAGTGCCGACGCATAATCCCCCGCCAGGAAACTTTCCACCATCTGGAAACTGTATTCGTAGTCCAGGACGTTCAGATTGCGGATAACATCCTCGTAATGCACGTCCGTGCCGCAGAATGCCACCGTCTGGTCGAAGATGGTGAGGGCGTCGCGCATGGCGCCATCGGCCTTCTGGGCTATTACGTGAAGGGATTCGTCATCGATTGTGACACCCTCCTTCGCCGCTATGTCCCGGAGGTTCCGCACCATATCCGGAATGCCGATGCGGTTGAAGTCGTAGGTCTGGCACCTGGACAGAATCGTGGGCAGAATTTTGTGCTTCTCCGTCGTTGCCAGGATGAAAATCGCGTGTGCCGGTGGCTCTTCCAGTGTTTTCAGGAATGCATTGAAGGCCGATTGCGACAGCATGTGCACCTCGTCGATGATGTACACGCTGTACTTTCCAACCTGGGGCGGCACCTGCACCTGCTCCATCAGGGCCTTGATATCGTCCACCGAATTGTTGGACGCCGCATCCAGCTCGTGGATGCAGTATGAGCGACCTTCGCTGAACGACACGCAGGATTCGCATTCCCCGCAGGGTTCCATATCGGCCCCCGGATTGGCGCAGTTGATCATCTTCGCGAAGATTCGCGCGGTGGTTGTCTTGCCCACTCCGCGAGGCCCGCAGAACAGATAGGCGTGCGCCAGCTGCCCCCTCTTGATGGAGTTGGATAGGGTCCTTGCTATGTTGTCCTGGCCCAGCAGGGTGCCGAAGGAATCCGGACGGTACTTCCTTGCCGATACTATATAGTCGCTCATACTTTTAAAATGCCTTATGGGCGCTGATTACTTGTAGTACTCTGAACCCAGATTGTAGAGGGTTGTCGGCACAGGATAATCAACATCGTCGGGTTTGGTCCAGCCTGAAGATTTGTACTGAACACCGTTCACGGTAAGGTTATACCCTGTTGCGCGGGAGCAATGAGCTTCGCAGAACGCAGCGCTTGTGAGAGTGGTCAGGTCCGACTTGGTGAGATTGCTGGCTGCGGTGGTGCCGTCTGCTGCAGTCTGGTTGTTAACGGAGACAAGATAGTAACAATGGACGAGAGCGCCAAGATACTGGCCGGCAAAACCGCCTGTCTGGGATGTTGTAGGAGTAACGTTGAAGTTGCTGTCTTCCACAAGAGAGATGCAGTTACGCACCCTTGCCCTGTCATTGTTAGTCTTGACGCCGGCCAGATTTCCGATAAATGCTCCGGCGTAAGGCATGGATGAGGTTATAGTCTTGTTCAGGCCGATGCAGTTGTCGACTGCGACATACTGGTTGGTGTAACTATTGCCCCTTATAACACGTCCCACGACACCGCCGATATTTGCTGCACCCTCGGACCTTGTACAAGTAACATCGTTTGCCGCAATGCAATCATAAACGTACGGACGGTTATAAACAGCGCTTGTCCCGTTAGCATAAACCTGCCCTGCTATGCCGCCGACATCGTAGGAATTGGAGCTTACACTACCTTTCGCAAAGCAAGTGTTCAGGACACCATCCTGTACGCAGCCCGCTATTCCACCTGCGCACTGATTGGTTTTACCTGTAATATCGGCATCAACCCGGCATTTCTCCACGTGAACGAAAGCGGAAGATGCCGCGGACATAAGGCCAACGATACCACCAACGTTACCAAGTCCGGATACGTCTCCGGTATTTACACATTCGCTGATGCTTCCCTTGGTCAGAAGACCGGTTATACCGCCGGTAGAGTTCACCAACAGGTTGCTGATACTCGCTCCGTTAGTGCATCCTTTTATCTCGCCGGTGCTGTCAAATTTCCCTACAATACCGCCACGGGCAGTACCGGAAGCGGTACCGGTAAACAGTATGTCTCCGGACGTAGAGCAGTTGATGATTGACGGGTTTCCGTTGCCGGCCCATCCAACGATACCGCCCTGGTTATTGGCGTCTGAACTGCCGGTTGCGGCTGTAACAATAGTGAAGTCCTTAACGGAGCATCCCTTTACTTCAATGCTACCATTACCGCTGAGGTGAGCGATGAAGCCGACAGAGTTGCGACCGATAAGTTGCCCTCCGTCAAGAGAACAGTTTTCAATCTTGGTGGCACCAATGCAACGACCCGCAAGCAGTCCGGCTGTATTGGTAGCTTCTATTCTTGCGTTAACAAGGTTAATTCCCGTGAGTTTGGCTCCGTCCAGGTATTCGAACAGACCAGCACTTCCATCAACTCGTGCGGTTATGGAGAAATTCTTTAATTTAAAACCGCCGCCGTTATATATACCCTGGAAGGCATTTGTATTATAAACACCAATAGCGGTGAGGGGATCGTCATTATTGAATTCAATATCAGCAGTCTGCTCATAATGCACACCTGTGCTTCCGAAGAAAGTGCGCTTGGCAGTAGCGTCATAACCGTTGCCGTCGGCCTCGGCTGTTGCGTTAGCAAGCGTGGCGATGGCCTTGAAGTCATCGGCAGTAGCAATCTGGTAAGGATAATTCTCGCTGCCGTCGCCGCCGGAGAAAAAGCCCTTAAGGGTCTTCTGTACCTTATATATCTTGTTCCTTTCGAGGTTCATCGGAGAGGTACGGGAAATTGTCTCTGAAGGCTCGAAGCCACCTTCCTTGCCGTAGATGGCCTTTACGGTCATGGTGCTGAGAGTGCCGCTTGCAGGCAGGAAGAAGTAGAATTCCTTGTAAGCCGAATTTGTAAGATGGCCGTCGGAAACATCTATTTTGAGGCTGTTGCCACCACCTTCAAGGGCGGCAACGCTGGGCTCGGCTGCATCCGTATCTCCGGACCAGCTGATTTTTCCGGAGCCGGTAATATTTGCACCGGTAACGCTAAGCTCCACGGCAGTAATGGTTTCGCCTTGTGCAGCACTACTGTTGAAACGGACACGGAGGATGGAACCCAGATTCTTGAACGTTACCTGAGGATATCCTTCACCGTCGCGGGCATCAACGGGGATGATTCCCGCCATGGGCACTTTCGTACCGAGATCTGTCAAGTCCCCGACCTTTGCATAGTAATCGGGCAAGTAAAAATAAACATTTGCATTATCCTGCGAATACTCGCTCATGGGATAATACACATAGGCCACATTGGAACCCACGGCAATCGGCTCGACGGTAGGGACGAAGTATGTCCCGTCATATTCATAAGTAGCAGAGGTCTCCGTTGCCGGTACTGATACCAGCACCTTGTCGCCAATTTCAAAGCCAAGCGACCCGTTATCTACGTCAATCGACACTTTGCTGTCGACCTTCTCCAGATCGGCCCCGAAGCCAAGAAGATACTCGGACGGGTCGTATTCCCCGGGATTGACAGGAGTTACGTTTTCCTCTTCCTGGGGCTTTTCCGTATCAATTGTATTATTTTCCTTCGTGCAGGAAAAAGCTGCAACAGCAGAGATGGCAATATAGAGTAGTGTACGTTTCATAGTCTTAGTTCCAGTTAATAGAATCATCATCCGTGTCAAAACTTTCTATGCTCACAGATTTGTATGTATGGGAGTTAGTCAGCAGTCCTGACTCGAATTCAATTGCAGCCACCGTACACTGCGGCGCTTCGTAAGGTTTGATCATCAGTCTTTTCATTTGTGCGTTATTAAGTGTTTATATTACATAATCTTTTACATCCTGAGCGCTTACGGGGCTTCCGCCAAGGATAAGGAGCCTCTCCACAACGTTGCGGAGCTCGCGGATATTTCCCGTCCAGCTCTTCTCCACCAGCAGTTTCACGGCCTCCGGTGAGAAATCCTTGCGTGGCATCGCCGTCTCTGATGCAATCTGGTCCCTGAAGAACTCGATGAGCTCCGGAATGTCCTCCTTGCGCTCGTCCAGGCTGGGAACCTTAATCACTATCACGCTGAGGCGGTGGTACAGGTCCTCCCTGAAACGGCCCGCCGCAATCTCTTCGGGGATATTTTTATTGGTGGCCGATACCACCCTCACGTTCACGGTGATGTCCTTGTCGCTTCCCACGCGGGAAATCTTCCTCTCCTGCAGCACGCGCAGCACCTTTGCTTGAGCCGCCAGCGACATGTCGCCGATTTCGTCCAGGAAGAGCGTTCCGCCATCGGCCTGCTCGAATTTTCCCTTATGCTGTTTTATGGCCGATGTGAACGACCCCTTCTCGTGGCCGAACAGTTCGCTCTCGATGAGCTCCGAGGGAATGGCCGCGCAGTTCACCTCCACGTAAGGCATCATCGACCTTTGAGACTGCTGGTGAAGATTCCTGGCGACCAACTCCTTTCCGGAGCCGTTGGGGCCCATGATCATCACGCTGGCGTCGGTGGGGGCCACTTTTTCGATCATCTTACGCACGTGCTCCATTCCTTCGGAAGTGCCCACCATATCGCTCCCGTACACCTTCTTCTTGAGAATCTTAGTCTGGGTAACGAGGTTTGCCTTGTCGGTTGCATTCTTCAGGGTGATGAGAATCCTGTTCAGGTCCAGTGGCTTGCCGATGAAATCGAACGCCCCCTTCTTGATGCACTCCACCGCAATCTGAATATCGGCATGCCCCGAAATCATGATAACGGGCG
>JAEEUZ010000090.1 GCA_016290725.1 Bacteroidales bacterium
GAGAGTTTGAACTTCCGGCTGTCGCTTCCAAGGAGCCTGGCGAACTTCCCGCTGGCTTCACCCGTTGCTTCAAGCTCCACTTCTTCTTCCTCAGGCATTTCCTGAATGTCGTCCCATTCTTCGCTCATATTCTAATACTCGTATCCGAATTTGCGTAATTCTTTCCTGGATTCCCTCCAGTCCGGGTCCACTTTCACATAGGTGGAAAGGAACACCTTCTTCTGGAAGAAGTCTTCCATGTCCATGCGGGCCTGCGTGCCCACTTTCTTCAGCGCAGCTCCATTCTTGCCGATGATGATGCCCTTCTGGGAATCCCTCATCACATAAATCACCGCGCTAATCTCATAACGGTCCTCGCCTTCATGGAAGGCCTCGATCTCCACCTGGCAGCTGTACGGAATCTCCTCGCTGTAGTTGAGGAATATCTTCTCGCGGATAATCTCCGACGCGAAAAAGCGCAGGTTCTTGTCCGTGAACTGGTCCTTGTCGAACCAGGCCGGAGCCTCCGGAAGCTTCTCGCGAACCGCCTCCAGAATGCTCTCCAGATTGAATTTTTCCTGGGCCGATGCCGGAATGATCTCCGCCTTGGGGAGCTTTTCCTTCCACCACTGCATCAGCTCCACCACCTTCTCCTGCGAGGAAATGTCGATTTTGTTGATCACCAGGATCACCGGGCAGTCCACGCGGGACAGCTTCTGAACATAGGCATCGTTCTTATCGGCCTTCTCCACGGTGTCCGTCACATACAGGATGATATCCGCGTCGCCGATGGCGGTGTCCACGAAGTTCATCATGCTCTGCTGGAGACGGTAGTTGGGTTTGAGGATGCCAGGAGTGTCGGAATACACTATCTGGAAATCCTCCCCGCTCACGATGCCCATGATGCGGTGGCGCGTGGTCTGGGCCTTTGCCGTGACGATGGAGAGTTTCTCGCCCACAAGGGCGTTCATCAGCGTGGATTTACCCACGTTGGGATTGCCGATTATGTTTACGAATCCTGCCCTGTGTGCCATTATACGAAAGCCCCCATCTTAAGGATGTTAACTTCGCCCTCCGTGAGATAGCGCCAGTCGCCTTTCTTGAGGCCCTTCTTGGTGAGACCCGCGAAATACACGCGGTCCAGGGCCTTCACTTCGTAGCCCAGGGCTTCGAAGATACGGCGAACGATACGGTTCTTGCCGGAGTGGATCTCGATGCCAAGCTGGCGGTGATCCCTCTCGTCGATGAATTCGAGTTCATCGGCAGCGATCATTCCGTCGCCAAGCTCGATGCCGGTGGTCACTTTTTCCTTGTCCGCGTCGGTGAGGGGATGGTCCAGCACCACCTGATAGATCTTCTTCTTGTTGAAGGAAGGGTGGGTGAGGCGCTCCGCCATCTCGCCGTCGTTGGTGAGCATCAGAACGCCGGTGGTGTTCTTGTCCAGCCTGCCGACGGGGAATACCCTGCGGGGGCAGCCTTTGATGAGGTCCATCACAGTCCTTTCGGCGTGAGGGTCGCTGGCGGTGGTAACGTAGCCCTTGGGCTTGTTCATCACGATGTATACCTTTTCCTCGCCCTTGAGACGCTGGCCGTTGAAACGCACGTCGTCCGTGAGAACGTTGATCTTGGTGCCGAGTTCGGTTACCACTTCTCCGTTCACGGTAACTACGCCGCCTAGAATCATGGTATCCGCCTCACGGCGTGAGCACACGCCGGAATTGGCGATGAACTTGTTCAGGCGCACGACCTCCTGGATCTTTCCGGGAGCCGCCTCCTCGCCGTCCCAGTCGGCCCCATGAATCTGGGGCTTGCGACTGAGCATTGCGTTCATGCCCTCCTGGGCGCCGGACTTCTTGGCAAAAGGCTTGCGGTTTGCACCGGGCTTACCGCCGAATGACGGCTTGCCGTATCCACCCTGTTTCTTTCCGTATGCGGGTTTATCGCCATAGCTCTTGCCATAGGCCGGCTTGTCGCTCTTGCCGTATGACGGCTTGTCGCCATGGGCACTCTTTCCGTACGCGGGCTTGTCGCCATAGTTCCTGCGCGGGCGGGGAGAATCGCCGGAGTCGAAGCTTCGCGAAGTGCTGTATTCGTTTGCGGAATAGTCTACCCTCTGGGCATGGCTTTCCGATGTCTTTCTTGTAAAGTGTCTGCGGGTTGATGTTCCCTTTTTGTTGTTTTCCATTTCTTGATGCCCCTCACGGGGGATTTTTAATTAATTGCCGATGACATCACGTCATTGAAGTTTGAAAATGTAGGTAATAGTACCTTCCTGGATAGCGGGGGCGCTGGCGCTGGAGTTGAACCTGGTCTTCATCGCAGCGGAGCGCGCGGCGTTCCAGAGGTTTTTGTCTGTGATGGTGGTTCCCTCGTGCCCGGCCACGGCTTCCGTTACGTTGCCGTACTGGTCCACTTTGATAAGCACCACAACTTTGCCTTCCACCTGGGCGTCATAAGACGGCTTATGGAGCCTTCCGTCCACAGTGCGTCCCCTCAGTTGGGCGCTTGCGGAGCCGTCCGTTTTCCCGTGGGTGGTATTCCCGTCCGGTTGCCCGGCAGTCATGTTGTCACTGGAAGTGCTGGCTCCGTGGGGCGTCGTGGCGGTGCTGTTGCTTGTGCTCATGCCCGGGAAAGAAGCCCTGGGATCCAGCTCACTGGTGGTTTCCGGCTGCGTTACGGGCACGTCTCCGTGGGTATCCGGCCTGGTGGCGGGTGTGGTGTTGGGCTTAGTGGTGGTGTGCGGGGATTCCGATTTCTGCACCAGCTCCACGGGCTTTTCCGGTTCCACCTCTTCCGCCTGGGCCTCTAGCCCGTCACCTGAAGGCACAACCTCTTCTTCCACAAGTTCCTCCTTCTCGGTGAAGTCCACCAGGAAGCTCAGCTCCGGCGGCGGGGGATACAGATATGTGAGTCCGAAAAGCAGGCAGGCAACCAGCGCCAATACATGCACGACACCCGTGATTATGAGTCCCGTCACGGTTGCGTCTTTCTCGCGTTGGCCCCTTGTGCGAAGATACGGCTGCATGGGCTTATTCGGGTTGTGTTGCCAGAATCACCTTGAAGTGGTTCCGTTTTGCGATGTTCATTATCTGCACAACTTCTCCAACGGGGACGCTCTGGTCGCTGAAGATGGAGAAGGTGGGATCCTCCTCGCCGATGAGGAGGTCTATGAGTGCGTCTTCCACCTGGCTGTAGCTCATGGGATTCATGTCTCCGTTCAGGTGGTAGGTGTAGGTGTCGTCGTGATGGTCCATTATGCTCACGCTCACGGTTGCCTTTGCGCTAACCTGGCCGGTGCTCTTGGGAAGCAGGAGCTTCAGGGCGTTGGGGTTGATGAGTGTGGAGGTCACAAGGAAGAAGATGAGCAGCAGGAACACGATATCCGTCATGCTGGATACCGAGAACGATGCGTCCACCCTTGTATTTCGCTTGAGTGCCATTACTTATTCTCCTCGTTGTTCAGGATGTCGATGAACTCGATGGTTGAACTCTCCATCTTATACACCAGGTTGGAAATCCTGGAAGTGAGCCAGTTGTAGCCGAAGTATGCGATGATACCCACGATGAGGCCTCCCACGGTGGTGAGCATGGCGGTGTAGATACCACCGGAAAGGAGGGAGATGTCGATGTTGCTGCCGGCCTTGGACATGTTGAAGAAGGCCTGCACCATGCCGATCACGGTACCCAGGAATCCGATCATGGGCGCGCCGCCGGCGATGGATGCCAGCACCGGAAGGCCTTTCTCAAGGCGTGCGACCTCCACATTGCCCACGTTCTCGATGGCGTTCTGGATGTCGCCCAGGGGACGTCCCTTACGGCTGATGCCGGTTTCCACCATGCGCGCCACGGGGTTGTCATACTTGCGGCACAGGGTGAGGGCGCTTTCGATCTTGCCGTCCGTCATGTAGTCGCGGATGTCGTCCATGAAGCGGTCGTCAATCTTCGAAGCATGGGAGATTACCCACCATTTCTGGCCGATGACATAGAAGGCCAGGATTGAAAGAGCGAGCAGCACCCACATGAGCGGGCCGCCCATCGAAAACAGTGAAAACAGGCTCTCGTGCATTTCAACGGGCTGAATAGCAGCGGTTTCCTGTACGGCCTCCGCGGCTGCGGAAGCAAGGCTGTCGGTTTGAAGGAGATTCAGTAACATATCTGTATATGAGTTATAATTTTCTAATCTACAAAGATACGAATAAATTCCGAAAAACCCACAATGAAAAAACGGTCCGGAAAATCCGGGCCGTTTGATAGAGGGAGTACTTCTCCAGTCTAATTGGCGGCGAGCCTTGAGAGGGCGTCCTGGTCTATGGAGCCGAAACAGCAGATGACCGTGCAGTCCGAGGGGGTGTAGATTACCACGTCCTTGATCTTGGTTCCCATATCGGTCCCGAAGATGCGGAGGGCCCCGTCGTCGTCGCTTACTTCCATAAGCAAATCGGCCCTGGAGAGTAGCCTGCTTAGCTTTCTGGTGATTTTACTCCGGTCGGCCTCGCAGCAGTCGCTGTAGTCCAGGAGGTAGAATCCCCGAATGCCCTTGACCAGCGGAAGAACTTCGCGGAGTTCCGGCTCTTCTATCGACACAAGAGAAGCCGCGCTTTTCATCAGAAAGGCTCCGAGTCCGCCGAAGTGAACCACTTCCGCCCCTTCGTAATCCTTGCAGGAGGTGATGTAGTTGCTCATTTTGGCGCGTGGCACCTGGGCGAAGGCCGCCACTCCGATAAACAGCACGCAAAGGGTAAGGAATACTTTTTTCATGGCGCGCTAGTTCTCGATTACGATAGTGTCGGAAAGCAGATTCTCCATCTGTTCGCGGGGCATTTCGCCGTCGAACCATATGATGGTGAATTCATCGCCCTCGTCGGACACAAAAATGAAGCTGGTAACGGTTGCCTCGTCGCCGGCGGTGTAGATATGTACCTTCTCGCCGTCGTCCTTGGCCTCCATCAGCAGTTCGTAATTCCCCGAGTCCAGGGCTCTTGCGATTTCCTTGGAGAGTTTGCTGCTGACGGAAGCGTTTTCGCTGCTTATGATGAACATTCCCTTCAGGCTGCGGATTACCGGGGCCAGGTTCACATCACCATCCCCTGTGGAGATTTCCGGGATGCTGCCCATCATGCGGAACATCGCGGGAGAGATATACACGGCCGATACGCCGGGTTCGTCGGAGTACTTCTGGTAAAAAGATCTGCCGCTCTGGGCAAACATGCCGATACTTGTGAGCAGCAGGGCTGCAACTATGATTATGCGTTTCATTTTCCTTGGATTTTATTAATAATTCTTGCGGGTTTGAGAGACATTTCACGGGTCTCCTGGGTGGCATATCCCACTTCTGTCGACATCTTGTCCGAGATGGTTTGCAATGCCTCCTGTACCTGTGCATAGGCGAGGTAGGGATCATCGAAAGTGTCCTTGGGCCTGCCCGAAAAATTCAGGCCGATGACAAGCGCCGCAACAGCTGCCGCCGCAGCTGCGCTGTAGGGCAGCCACCGGATGAGTCGGCGGTCTTTAATCTTCGGTTCCACCCGGGTTGCTTCATGCGCAGCGATGGCCGCCGAGAGCCGTTCCTCCAGCCCTTCGGGCACATCGACCCCGCGCGATGCTTCCACGAGTTCCTCGTAGTCTTTGTCAATTATGTCTTCTATCCTTTTCATACCTTTGATTTTAATGTTGTTCGCGCCCTTGATAGTATGACGCGCAGACTCATCGCTCCAAGACCGGTCCGCTCCGATATCTCCTCATAGCTGAGGCCTTCCACGGTGCGGAGAAGGAGCACTTCCCGTTGCCTGTCGGGCAGGGATTTTATGGCATCAAGGGCTTTGGCGAGGCGTTCTTTATTGTCGATGTCGTCCTGCGGATGCTGGGGCACCTCCGGAAGCTGCTCCGGGAACTCCAGCCGCCTGGCCCTGCGGATGCGGTCCATGCAGATGTTCTTCACCATGGTTGCGCAGTACGCCTTTGGGTTCAGGACATTGTCCAGCGATTCACGCGAGTCCCAGAGCCGGAGGAAGGCCTCCTGCACGGCATCCTCCGCGGCAGCCTTGTCCTCCAGGATGTAAAACGCTATCCTGTAGAGCATTCCCGCCAGCGGCAGATATTGATTATGGAACTGTTTTTCGCTCATTGCCGAAAGAAAGACGCGCAAGTAGCGAAAGTGTTAACAAAAATTTTGCCTTTTATTCAATGCGGCAGTCCGGGAAGCGTTTCCACACGGCGTCTTTTTCCGCCTGGGAGGCTCGTGAGGCTCGGATGACGAATTCGTCGATGGTGATGTCGTCCATCCAGGCAGGGAGAACCAGCGGGCCGGTGAATTCGAGCATGAGGCGCTGGATATGTTTTACGCCTTTGAGGGCCTCGGGGACTTCGCTTACGCGGAGCTCTATCCATCCGTCTTCCGCCTTTTCATGAAGGTCGGATTCTTCTTCGGTGACAGTGGCTACCATCCATCCGATTTTGGGTTTCATGGCGTATGTAACGGGGTCTTCTTCAACACCTACGAAGCCCGCTATGAGTTGGAGAGGGGTGTCGCTCACAACTTCTCCATCGGCCCCGATAACCTGGTAGCGGAAGGGGACTGAAACCTGTTCGGGGAGCATGTCGTGGTCGCCGAAGATGGTTTCTGGGGTACGGCCGCCATCGTCGAAGGGGAAGAATTTGAGGAACCAGCCGTCAAGGACGGTAGGTTCGTTCTCTTCGCCGCAGGAATCCGGCTCGTAGTATTCATCGGCCTGGTGCTGCCTGATCATGCATTTCCAGAAGTCGTAATCCGGTTTTCCCTTCGACGCGCGCACGAATTCTTTAAGGATGGGTCTGAGGTCTTCCACCCACCAGCCAAGGCCGTATTTTTCAAGGGTTTTTGTTTTCTTCAGAAGGCGCTGCCAGTCGCGCGGAGTACCCTCAAGGGTGACAGAAGGAATTCCGCACATTACGTAAAATGAAATGTACTCGAAATAGGAGCTCACGACGTCCATCAGGGTTATCTCCGAGGCCAGTTTTTCGGTTTTGCCGGATGTGGAGAAATCGGCCTTGATATTCTTTGCCAGATTGCCCTTGGTGGCCTTGCCGATCTGCTTGCAGAAGCCGTCCAGGAGGGTCTCCCAATCGGCATTCTGGGAATTGAGGTCGGCGGCCGACTGGACAGCCAGGCTTACTTTGCCGTCGTGGCTCACGATAAGGTCGCGGAGCTCTTCGGAGTTGTCGTTCACGTAATGACTGAAACCCTGGCAGATGATGAGCCATACTGCGTCGGGTGTCAGGACTATAGGCCGATGGTCGGCATAGGCCTCCAGGAACATGCGGAACAGGGGTGTGTCGCCCATGTGAAAGAAGTTGTCCTGGCGGAAGCTGCAGCTTATGAGTTCGGGGGTTTCTCCTCCGCTCACCGCGGGGTTGCCGTAGAGCAGCCGGAACGCCACATCGGTGCCTTCAAGGACCTCCGAATCGGAGTCCAGATTGCGGGGCGTAACATCGTCCACGGTAAAGGTGACCGAACCTCTGTGTCTGTCCAGGATACGGGGGTCTTTCTTCGCGGATGCGCTTGTGCACAGGGGTATTAACAGGGCAAGGATAAGGAGCTTTTTCATGGGCTGCTGTGTAAATCGTACAAATTTAACCAAAAAAACCATATTGTCAAAGCGGGGCGTTTCTGCCAAATTGTCAGTCCCCCACGAGTGGCACGCCCCTTGATACCTACTGGCCGCTCTGAAAAAGCAGCAATTAACTTAAAACACAATAAAACTATGATCCGTCCGTTAGGAACAAGAGTGGTCATCGAGCCCAAAGAGGCAGAGACCATGACAGCAGGGGGCCTCTACATCCCCGATAATGCAAAGGAAAAACCGCAGCAAGGCACAGTGGTGGCCGTTGGCCCCGGCTCGAAGGACGAGCCCATGGAGCTCAAGGCCGGCGATGTGGTGCTCTACGGCAAATACGCCGGCACCGAGGTAACCGTCGACGACAAGAAATACCTCATCGTTAAACAGTCTGACATTTTAGCTACCCTGTAATTATGGCAAAAGAAATTAAATTCAATACCGACGTTCGCGCCGCAATGAAGGAAGGCGCAGACGCACTTGCAAACGCCGTTAAGGTAACCCTCGGCCCCAAGGGCCGCAACGTTGTTATCGCCAAGAAGTTCGGCGCTCCGCAGATCACCAAGGACGGCGTAACCGTGGCAAAGGAAGTGGAACTTGAAGACCAGTTCCAGAACATGGGCGCCCAGATGGTGAAGGAAGTTGCTTCCAAGACCAACGACCAGGCCGGTGACGGCACCACAACCGCAACCGTGCTCGCCCAGGCAATTCTGGGCGTGGGCCTCAAGAACGTCGCAGCGGGTGCAAACCCGATGGACCTGAAGAGGGGTATCGACAAGGCTGTTGCCAAAGTCGTGGAGAACCTCAAGGCACAGAGCCAGGAAGTTGGCGGCGACTACTCGAAGATCGAGCAGGTTGGCACCGTATCGGCAAATAACGACGCCTTCATCGGCAAACTCATTGCCGACGCAATGGCAAAAGTGAAGAAGGACGGCGTCATCACCGTGGAAGAGGCCAAGGGCACCGAGACCGAGGTCAAGGTTGTCGAAGGCATGCAGTTCGACCGCGGCTACATCAGCCCCTACTTCATGACAAACGGCGACAAGATGGAAGCCGTCCTGGACGATGCATACATCCTCCTCACCGACAAGAAGATCTCCAACATGGAAGACCTTATGCCGGTTCTGGAACCCGTGGCACGTGAAGGCCGCAGTCTCCTGATTATTGCAGAAGACGTTGAGGGCCAGGCTCTTACCACCCTCGTTGTGAACCGTCTCCGCGGCACCCTGAAAGTGGCCGCCGTGAAGGCTCCCGGCTTCGGCGACCGCCGCAAGGAAATGCTCCAGGACATTGCAACCCTCACCGGAGCAGTTGTAATCTCCGAGGAGCGCGGCTTCACCCTTGCGAACGCCAACCTGCAGATGCTGGGCCGTGCGGAAAAGGTAACCATCACCAAGGAAAACACCACCATCGTGGGCGGCGCCGGCGAGCAGTCTGCCATCAAGGACAGGGCCGACCAGATCCGCGCCCAGATCGACTCCACCAAGAGCGACTATGACCGCGAGAAGCTCCAGGAGCGTCTTGGCAAACTCGCCGGCGGCGTGGCAGTCATCTACGTTGGTGCCACCACCGAGGTGGAAATGAAGGAGAAGAAAGACCGTGTCGATGACGCCCTGAATGCCACCCGCGCAGCAGTGGAGGAAGGTTATCTTCCCGGCGGCGGCGTAGCATACATCCGCGCAGCCGAGGCCCTGAAGGGGCTCAAGGGCGAGAATGAG
>JAEEUZ010000091.1 GCA_016290725.1 Bacteroidales bacterium
CGCGTAATGGACATCTACATCGACGAAGAAGTGGCCCTGTGGCGCTCCAAGGGCGATACGTATCCATCGGCCTGGATTAACGGCTACGATTGCGATGGCGCCGCATCGGCCAACTATCACATCCGCGCCATCCCGTCAATCTATCTCCTGGACGCTTCCAAAACGGTGTTGCTCAAAGACGCCCCCACCGACCGCCTCCTGCAGTTGCTGATGTCGCTTTCATCCAGGATTTGAGCCTTTTTCCTGGATGAGGTGCCAATTTTCCCAGTTTCATCCAGGATTCGGGCCTTTTTCCTGGATGAAAAATCAGCGTTCCGCGGACTAAAACTTTTCTAGGCTAAAAAATGCCGTCGAAAAGTTTTGTCCGACTCCACTATAGATTTTTCATCTATTTCTCCAGTGCGGCCAGAAGGAACGGGGCGTCCGGGGAATCGGAGGCCTTGAGGCGCTCCTTGAGGCGGTAGAGACGGTTGTACACGACGGATTTGTCGCGGCCAAGTAGTGTAGATACGGTTGTGGAGGAGAAGCCGGAAGCCGTAAACAAATACAGCAGGTAGTCTTCCTCTTTGAGGCCGGGGAAGGCGGTGCGCAGGCGGCGCATTACGCCGTCCTGGCGGGCGTTAAGGCTGTCTTCGAGCTTCTTCTGTTCCGCGGGGTCGCTTCGGAGGCCCTCAACGATGGAGCGTACTTCGCGGAGGATTTTGGGCTGCAAGTTGGAGGTGCCTTCGTAAACGTAATACTGCTCGCAGAGACGGTCCAGAACGCCGTAGTTCTTCAGCGACATTTGGTTCAGGCGGGCCTGCAGGTCTTCCGCGATGGACATCGTGCGTTCGGCCTCCTCCCGCTCCGCCATGAGCTGTTTTTCGGCCTGGATTTTACGCGCACGCAGGTATAGGATCAGGGTGGCGAACACCGCCACAAGCAGCAGTATCGTCATTTCAGCCCTCTGGCGCGAACGCTGTATTTCCAGCGCCACGCTTTGCGCTTTCTTCAGCGATACGAGGCCCAGCTTGTGGTGGCCCGATGCCGTTTGCGCCGTTCCCATCAGCTCCCAGGCCTTCATCCTGTCCACTCCGTGCCCGTGAGCCTCGAACCACAGGCAGGCGCGGGACAGGGCTCCCATTGACTCATCGTCAAGGAAAAAGAAGCTCCGGTAGAAGGCATAAGCCTTAAGATAGTCGTACTCCGCCTGGCCGCGCTCGCTCAAATCGGCCCGGACCACAAGGCTGTCCAGCTGCAGATATGCCTCCGTGGGGTTTTCCTCCGCAAGCGAAGCGATAAGGCCCAGCTGCTTCTTCTCCCCGCTGCAGGAGAAAAGAAGCAGCGCTCCGAGCCATATTAACGCAAGCTTTTTCAGAGGTTTCGCAGAAGATTGTTCAGGGAAACTTTCTTGTCGATAAGGGCGCGCAGATCTTCGATCTTCACCCTTTCCTGAGTCATGGTGTCGCGCTCACGCACGGTAACGGTGCCGTCGGCCAGGCTGTCATGGTCGATGGTAACGCAGAAAGGCGTGCCGATTGCATCCTGACGGCGATAACGCTTGCCGATGGAGTCTTTCTCGTCGTACTGGTACGAGAAGTCGTACTTCAGCTCGTCCACAACCTTCTGTGCAAGCTCCGGCAGACCGTCCTTCTTCACTAGCGGCATCACGGCCACCTTGATGGGCGCCAGAGGGGCGGGAATCTTCATCACAACGCGCTCCTCGCCGTTTTCCAGCTTCTCCACGGTGTATGCGTGGCTAAGCACGGCAAGGCACATACGGTCCACGCCGATGGAAGTTTCCACCACATACGGAGTGTAGGACGTGCCCTCTTCGGGGTCGAAGTATTCGATTTTCTTGCCGGAGAATTTCTGGTGGTTGCCAAGGTCGAAGTTCGTGCGGCTGTGGATACCCTCAAGCTCCTTGAAGCCGAAGGGGAAGTTGAACTCGATATCGGTTGCGGCGTTGGCGTAGTGGGCCAGCTTCTCGTGGTCGTGGAAGCGGTAATTCTCCGCCCCCATGCCGATATTCACGTGCCACTTCATCCTCTCTTCCTTCCATTTCGCGAACCATTCCAGCTCCGTTCCGGGCTTGATGAAGAACTGCATCTCCATCTGCTCGAACTCCCTCATGCGGAAGATGAACTGACGGGCCACAATCTCGTTGCGGAAGGCCTTGCCGATTTGGGCGATACCGAAAGGAATCTTCATGCGGCCGGTCTTCTGGACGTTCAGGTAGTTCACGAAGATGCCCTGGGCGGTCTCCGGACGCAGGTAGATGAGGTTGGCGCCATCGGCAGTGGAACCCATGGAAGTGGAGAACATGAGGTTGAACTGGCGAACATCGGTCCAGTTGCACGTGCCGCTGATAGGGCACACGATGCCGCAGTCGATGATTATCTGCCTGTATTCGGCGAAGTCGTTGGCCTTTTCGGCGGCAACGTAGCGGTTGTGAACCTCGTCCCATTTGGCTTTCTCGCGTAGCACGTTGGGGTTGGTGGCGCGGAACTGGGCTTCGTCAAAGGCGTCGCCGAACTTCTTGCGGCCCTTTGCCACTTCCTTCTCGATCTTTTCCTCGATCTTGCCAAGGTAGTCCTCGATGAGGACATCGGCCCTATAGCGTTTCTTGGAGTCCTTATTGTCGATGAGAGGGTCGTTGAACGCGCCCACATGGCCGGAAGCCTCCCAGATGCGGGGATGCATGAAGATGGCCGAGTCGATACCCACGATGTTCTCGTGCAGGCGGGTCATCGCCTCCCACCAATAGGCCTTGATGTTGTTCTTGAGCTGCACGCCCATCTGGCCATAGTCGTAAACGGCTGCAAGGCCGTCATAAATCTCGCTGGAGGGGAATATGAAGCCATATTCCTTGCAGTGGGCTACCAGCACTTTGAAGAGTTCGTCTTGTGTCATATTGCGTTATATTTGTTTACCTATTTCTTTTAATGGTATCTTTACAAAATCACGCTCCGGGATTAGCGGGTGCGGGATTTTGAGGGAGGGTTCGTCTATGGTGTAGTTGCCATAGAAGAGGATGTCTATGTCGATGGGGCGGTCGTGATACTCCCGCGTTTGGTTCGGGCCGATGGGCGGCTCTTCCGCGCGCCCGAGCGCCTTCTCGATGCGCTTCACCTCCGCCAGGATGCTCAGCGCATGCTCCGCGGGAGAGCCTTTGCGGGGCAGGCGAAACATCACGCATTGGTTCAGGAAATCGGGGCCCTCGAAGCCCCAGGAGGGGGTTTCGATGATGGAGGACGCTTTCTGGGGCAGGGCGCCGAAGGCATCGGCCATCATTGCCACGGCCGCCGCAAGGTTGTCCTCACGGTCGCCCATGTTGGAGCCAAGGCCAAAGTATACGTCCACCCGTTCCATCCTAGTCGTTCAGCTTGCTATAGTCGTCTTCTTCGTAGTCCAGGCCAAGTTCCACGCGCGCCTCTTCGGAGAGCATGCTCTTGTCCCAAACAGGCTCAAATGTGAGTTCAATGTCGCATTTCGTTACGCCGGGAACCGCCTCCACGGCCTGCTTGGCCTCGGCCATCACCTGATCGGCCATGGGGCAGTTGGGCGCGGTGAAGGTCATCAGCAGCGACACCTCGCGCGCCTTGTTTACGTTCAGCTCGTAAATAAGCCCAAGGTCGTATATGTTCACGGGAATCTCCGGATCATACACTTCCTTAAGCGCCTGAATCACAGCCGCATACATCGGCTGCAACTCCTTCACGTCCTCAGCTGTCAATATGTTTTTTTCTTCTGTCATTTCGAGCGTTTCCCTTTTGTCATTTCGAGCGTAGCCGAGACCCGAGCTTGCGAGAGACAGCTTCAGCTGAAATCTCTTTTATTGTTTCTATCATCGACACAAGCCCATTGGCGCGGGTTGGGGAAAGGTTTTCCCGCAGGCCGATCTCGCCGATGAAGGCGAAGTCGTCGCCTGCAATCTCCTCGGGCGTGAGGCCGGAGTACACGCTGATCAGGAGCGAGATGATACCTTTGGTGATGATGGCGTCGCTGTCTGCGGTGAACCACAGGCGGCCGTCGCGCACATCTGCATCCAGCCACACGCGGCTCTGACAGCCTTTGATGAGCCTGTCTTCCGTCTTCTTCTCCTCCGGGAACGGCTCCAGGGCCTTCCCTAGCTCAATCAGGTACTCGTACCGGTCCAACCACTCGTCATACAGCGAGAAGTCTTCCACTACCTTATTTTTCCTTTCCTCAAGTTTTGTCATTTCGAGCGTAGTCGAGAAATCTCAAATTAACATTTCTATCGCCTTGTCCAAGCATTTCGTAAAGTACTCCGCTTCTTCCATCGTGTTGTACGGGGCGAAGGAGGCGCGGAGGAGGCCCGTGACGCCAATGCGGTCCATCAAGGGTTCTGCGCACATCTGGCCGCTGCGGAGGGCGATGCCCATTTTATCCAGGATGAGCGCAAGGTCTTCGTGATGCGCTCCTTCCACTTTGAAGGAGAACAGGGGCACTTTGCGTTCAATGTCTGCAGGGCGGCCATACTGGGTTATCCTGGGATGGTTCTCCAGGAAACCGTATATATATTTCTTAATACTTTCCTGATTTTCAGCGAGTTCTGCATCGCCCAAGCATTCCTCCAGCAAATCCAGCGCGGGCACGAGGGTGGGCGTGGCGTTGATGTTTTGCGTGCCGGCCTCGAACTTTCCCGGGAGTTTCGCCCAGGTGCTGCCGCTGAATTTCACGGTTTCGATCATCTCGCCGCCGCCCATAAACGGAGGCATCGCATCCAGCAGAAGGCGCTTGCCATAGAGCACACCCGTGCCGCTGGCCGCGAAGAGTTTATGGCCGGAGAAGACATAGAAATCGCAGTCCAGATCCCGCACGTTCACGCGGCGGTGAACAGCGCCCTGAGCGCCATCCACCAGCACCGGAACTCCGCTCTGGTGGCATATTTCCACGATTTCGCGTACAGGATTCTCTATTCCCAGCACGTTGGAAATGTGCGTCACTGCCATTAGGCGCGTGTTGTGCGTGATGAGTTCCTTCAGGTGGCCGATCTGCAGCTCGCCGTTATCGTCCACGTCCAGCACTTTCAGCGTGGCTTTTTTGCGCTCGCAAAGCAGTTGCCAGGGGACGATGTTGGAGTGATGCTCTGCCTCCGTGACGATGATTTCGTCGCCTTCGCCCACAAAGGCCTCGCCGAAAGAATACGCCACAAGGTTGATTGCGGCAGTGGCACCGGAGGTGAAAACAATCTCTTCCGGATGGGCCGCACCCAGAAACTCCTGCACTCTCCTGCGGGTGTTTTCATACGCGTCCGTTGCGTCTATCGCAAGTTTATGCACCGCCCTATGGAGATTTGAATTCGCTGAATTACAAGACTTTACGAAAGCCTCCGTGACACTTTTGGGGCGCTGCGAAGTGGCCGCATTGTCCAGATAGACAAGCGGTTTCCCGTAGACTTTCGTGTCCAATATTGGGAATTGCTCCCTTAGCTGCAGAGGTTTCATCATGTCTTGTATAAGTCTACAAATTTACATAATTTTGCGTTATGATAGATTATATTAAAGGACAAATTGCAGAACTCACCCCCACGGCGGTCGTGGTGGAGTGCTGCGGCATCGGCTACAACATTCTCATTTCCCTGCAAACCTACGAAGCGCTTCAGGGCAAGGCGGATACAAAAGTGTACATTCACCACTACCTCCGGGAAGACGAAGAGCTCTACTACGGTTTCGCCACCCGGGACGAACGTGAATTATTCCGGCTTTTGATCAGCGTTTCCGGCATCGGAGCCAGCATCGCCCGCATGCTTCTTTCCTCGCTCACCTGCGAAGAACTGCGCTCTGCAATCCTGTCCGAAGATATACATAAGATAAAGAGTGTCAAGGGAATAGGCGTCAAAAGCGCCCAGCGCCTGGTGCTCGAACTCAAAGACAAAATCGTCAAAGGCGACGGGGCCGATACCCCCGCTCTCTTCACCACCGGCAACCCCGCCGTGGTGGACGAAGCCACCAACGCCCTGGTCATGCTTGGCTTCAGCAAAGCAGCCATCGCCAAGGTTATGCCGGCCCTTCTGAAACAAAACCCCTCGGCCCGCGTCGAGGACCTCATCAAAGCCGCCCTCCAGCGCCTCTAACCCGCCACTCTCGATACAAACACACGCCCCAGCTGCGCCTAACCATCCACTTGACCGCACGGTTAGGCGCACCACCAGTTCAAACCGTTAGGTCAGGGCAATACCCCTGAGGCCTAACGTCGAAAAATAGCCCCAACCCGTTCGCTTGACGTCGAACTCATCCTTTTAGCCACGCCTTCGGCGCGTCTAACGTCTTCAAACAAACTCCGTCATTCTGCTTGCGCAGAACCGCTCTCTTCACGAACCTCCCCACATGCCATTTTTCGCCTATGGCACTCAGGGGCATTGCCCTGCCCGTATAACGGTTCGAAATACAGCGTATAATGGATGTGATTAATAAAACGCGGAATTATCTCCCGAAGTATACCAGGAGGACGGAGATATCGGAGGGGGAGACGCCGGAGATGTTAGAGGCTTGGGCGATGGTGGCAGGTTGGTAGCGCTTGAGTTTTTGGCGGCATTCGATGGAGAGGCCCTGGATGCGGTCGAAGTCGAAGTCGGCGGGAATCTTGATGTATTCGAGGCGCTCGTTCTTTTCTGCCTGAAGGCGTTCGCGCTCGATATAGCCGGAGTATTTGAGCGCTATCTCCACCGCCTCAACAACTTCTCGCGAAAATGTTCCACATGGAACAATTTGTAACAATTCCTCCAGAGTGAGCTCCGGACGGGAGACGAGTTCAGAGAGATGCTTGCTCTCCGAAAGCGGGGTGGATCCCTTCGCAAGAAGCAGTGATTCCACCTCCGCGGGGCGAACCTTTTTGGCGGCCACAAGACCCTCCAACTTCTCCACTTCTTCCTGCTTCCGGCACACCGCCGCATAGCGCTCTTCGCTCGCAAGACCAAGCTCATGAGCAAGTGGAGTGAGCCTGAAATCTGCATTATCCTGGCGCAGTAAAATCCGGAATTCCGCTCGCGAAGTGAACATGCGATAAGGCTCGTCAACGCCCTTGTGAATGAGATCGTCGATGAGTACGCCGATATAAGCCTGGTCGCGCCTTAGCACAAACGGATCGCGCCCAGAGAGCTTCTGGTGGGCATTTATGCCCGCCATGATGCCTTGCGCCGCTGCCTCTTCATACCCCGTTGTACCGTTAACCTGGCCGGCCAGGAAGAGGTTTTCGACAGCTTGGGATTCAAGCGAGAGATGCAAATATTGAGGGTCGAAATAGTCATACTCAACCGCGTATGCGGGCTTGAAAATCTCTACATTTTCCAGTCCTTCGATCGCATGCAGCGCCTCCAACTGAACCTCCAGCGGCAGCGACGAAGAGAATCCCTGAAGGTAGTATTCAAGCGAACCCGCGCCCTCCGGCTCGAGGAAAAGTTGATGCGAATCCTTGCCTTCGAATGTGCGGAGTTTATCCTCGATGCTGGGGCAGTAGCGCGGCCCGCGGCCATGAATCATTCCGGTAAAGAGGGGCGAGCGGTCGAATCCGGTGCGAAGGATATCGTGCACTTTTTCGTTTGTCCGAAGAAGATAGCAGTCCATTTGAGGACGCCCGCCCTGGACGGCCGACTCAACCGGCAGGAAAGAAAATCGCTCCGGATCCGGGTCGCCAAGTTGGCGGTCCAAACGCGAGACATCGACCGAGCGTATGTCGATTCGGGGAGGAGTTCCCGTCTTCATCCGGAAGGTTGGAATGCCGAGCGCGGCCAATTGTTCGGTGAGACCATAAGCCGCCTTCTCTCCGATCCGCCCTCCTTCGAAACTCTGTGTGCCGATGAACATCCTTCCGTTCAGGAAGGTTCCGGCGGTTAAAACAAGTGCCCGACACTTAAAAATTGCCCCGGTAACTGTCTTAACTCCCGCAATTTTTCCATTCTCAAAGAGAAAATCGCTCGCAAAATCTGCGTAAATCCTTAAGTTACAATTACTTAAGAGGGTTTTAAGCCAAACGGCGGAAAACTTCTGTTTATCGCATTGTGCTCGCGGACTCCACATCGCAGGCCCCTTTGAGCGGTTGAGCATGCGGAACTGCAGCGTTGCGGCATCCGTAACCACTCCGGTCCATCCGCCCAGCGCATCGATCTCCCGAACGATCTGTCCTTTGGCGATTCCGCCCACCGCCGGGTTGCACGACATCTTGGCAAGCCCCTGCAGGTCCGGCGTCACCAGCAGCACCGACGACCCCAGCCCCGCGGCCGCCATCGCAGCCTCGCATCCGGCGTGTCCCCCGCCAACAACAATTATGTCGAAACAATTGTTCATCGTTTATTTTGATTTACCCTAACCAAAACTTTTTCTGACTTCGCGGACTAAAACTTTTCTGGGCTAAAAAATGCCGTCGAAAAGTTTTGTCCGACTCCGTTATCGAAAAAGTTTTTCCGACACACTATTGAAAACAATTACAGAATATACCATCTTATTCCATTGTTTTCAGTAACTCCAGGGCTTCGTTCTCCTTCATCCGCATTTCGGCTATATCGGCCTCGGTGTGGTCGTCGTAGCCGATTAGATGCAGCAGGCCGTGGACTATTACGCGGGATAGTTCCTCGTGGAACGTTGTGCCGTATTCTGCCGAATTTGCGCACACGGTGTCCACGGAGATGAACAGATCGCCGTTCAATACCTCCTCTTCGCAATAGTCGAAGGTTATGATATCCGTATAGTAATCGTGGCCCAGATACTTGCGGTTCACGTCCAGGATCACGGGATCCGAACAAAACACAATAGAGACTGCGCCGATGCGGCAGCCTTCGCGCGATGCAACCTCTGAAAGCCAGCGAGAAGCAAGCCTCTTTCCTTTATATTTAAAAGGCGTATCCTGAGTGTAAAACGATACCATAATCCAATTATTTCCGCAAAATTAGCTAAATTTGCGGACATGAGTGCATTCAAGACAGAAAAAGCGGTATTTGTTGGCGTCGTGCTGGAAAAGGGCGGCGAAGCCAAGGTGCAGGAGTACCTGGAAGAGCTGAAGTTCCTGGCGGAAACGGCGGGCGCTATCGGCGACAAATTCTTCACCCAGCGCCTTGACCGCCCGGACAAGGCCACATACATCGGCACAGGTAAACTCGAAGAGATAAAAACCTACTGTGAAGAAAACGAAATCCAGTATGTAATCTTCGACGACGAGCTTACCGGAACACAACAAAGAAATATCGAGAAACAGATAAATTGTAGCGATGTTATAGA
>JAEEUZ010000006.1 GCA_016290725.1 Bacteroidales bacterium
CGCCTGGCGGCATTCCGGATTTCCATGAATGAAGCCTCTCCCACGCAGCTGGTTTCTTTCTCCACGGCCCACATGGGTCCCAAGGCGGTGTTCATCGGCGACAGCATCACCTGGCAGTGGGGGCTGACTTATCGCGACATCGACAAGAGCACGATCGTCATTCCCATGAATCCCCTCCCCTCCTGGATGGAGATAAGGGACACCAAGGTAAGGGTTACCTGGCACAGCCAGTTCTTCTCCTCCAACGACTATGTGGACATGGGCATCAGCGCCAACAACACCAGCCAGATGGTGGTGCGCTATCAGAACGACGTTCTCAAGCGCGACCCTCAGTGCGTTGTGATAATGGGCGGCACCAACGACCTCGCCCAGGGCGTGACCAAGGCCAATATCCTTCTGAACATCAAGAACATGGCCGAACAGGCCGATGCTCTGAACATGAAGGTCGTCCTCTGCTCTGTCACTCCCTGCAACCGCGAGTATTCGGCTCTGTCGAACCCCAAGACCAAGGGCGCCCACATCATCGAACTCAACCGGATGATTAAGGAGTATGCCGACAGCAAGGGTTTCATCTACTGCGACTACTTCCCCGTCCTGGTCGATGCCGACGGCCTGTCCATGCAGCAGCGCTTCTGGCTCTATGACGACCTTCATCCCAACCCGGACGCCTACACCGCCATGGAGGGCGTTATCAAACCCATAATCGATAGTATAACTGAATAATAATAACATTATGGTAAAAACTTATCTGACAACACGGCAGGCGTACGAGGCTCCCGATACGTCTGTGACACAGATTCAGATGGAGACACGTTTCCTGGACTCCATTACTACAACAAACAACGAGATTCAGGACATGTATCTCGAGGAAATTGAAGACGAAGATTTTTAATAGGAGGAAAGAAGTATGAAAAAGTATTTGATTTTTGCTTTCGTCCTCTTTGCAGGACTTTCTGTAGTTCTTTCCTGCTCCAAGATCGAGAAGGAAATCGACAATCCCGTTGTTGAACCTGAAACCGAGGTTGTAAGCATTCCCGTGACCGTTACTGCCACACTCCCTGATGTCGACACCAAGGTTGCATTTGAAGCCACATTTGACGCAGCCAGCAAACCCACTGCGATGAAACGCACCTGGGAAGCTGATGATAAGCTTCGCGTCATCAATCCGTCGAACACCTCCCAGTATGTCGACCTTGATCTTGAATCCGGTTCCACCACAGCAACTGCTGTTTTCCATGGCACGCTGGATTTCACTTCATCGACCTACAATGTTGAAGTTTTCGATGGCAAATCTCCTGTCACCAATTACAGCGTTCAGACTCAGGCCAAAAACGACGATACCGATCACCTGCGTTTCGTTGCATCTGCAACTGGCGTTACCGACCTCACCGCTGCAATCGCTCTGACTGAGTCCTCCGGAGTCCTTGGCATCATTGCTCAACTCCCTGCCTCTGCAACCGAAATCGAGTCTGTCGAGATTGTGAAAATCAGCACCAACTCAACGGTCCTGAAAATTAATCTCACCAACCCCGCGGTAAGCGGTCAAGTGTTGAAGCTCTATGCAAATATGCAGGCCGGTTTAACCATCGACAAAGGTGAATACTTCATCCGCTTCAATGCCCCTTCAACAGCAGCGCACACGGTTTACACACGCTACTACAATCTTGCAAGCGACGTTGCTTTCGGGACCCAGGCATCCGGCGTAGGCGAATACCGCACCCTCAAGCTGAACTGCGTCAATACCGACAAGTATGCCGGCGGCTCCGACAATGGCTCCGCCACCGCTCCGTACCTCATTGCGGATGGATATCAGCTCGCCGCGATTAATTCTTATGCGAGCACCTCTGCTACGACATACTTCAAGCTGATTGATAATATCGACATGACAGGTATTACTCATGCTCCCATCAACACTGGCATTTCTGGCTATACGATTAATGTGGACTTTGACGGAAACAATAAAACCATCAGTAAACTTGGCACCAGCTTGTTCTATGTGTTTAAAGGCTCTATCAAGGACCTTACCCTGGATAATTGTTCGGTTAGCAAGAGAGGAATCTTTGCTGAGTATTGCCAGGGAACAGGGCATGTTATCACCAACGTGGATATAACAAACGGAACTTTAGAGGGAGGCAGTTTTTCTGGTGGATTGATTGGAAGAATCAACAACGGCAGTGACGGAGTTACCTCTGTGACTATCACGGACTGTACTATTTCTGATACCAAAGTAAAAGGTGCAGGTAATGTTGGCGGGATGATTGGTCAAGCAGATGCATTAGTAAAGGTCTCCAGATGTGCTGTTTCCGGAGGTACTGTTACCTCAACCGCTCAGTTTTGTGGCGGTTTGATTGGCAATGCCAGAAATTACGCTTCTACCTTTACAGACTGCCACGTCTCAAATATTACCGTTACTTCTTCCGCTGACCGAGTCGGTGGCCTTGCAGGACAAACTGAAAAACTGACAGCAGTCAATAATTGTTCTTCCACGAATGCAATTGTAACGGGAACCATAAACCTTGGCGGACTTTTGGGTATTCTCTATGGTAGTGCCACGGACTGCACTTCAGCCGGAGGATCAATCACCTCAACCAATACGACCTCTAATACCGACATCGGTCTTGGCGGCCTGGCTGGTTGGTTACAGTACGGCATCATTTCACACTGCTCTTCATCGGTGAGTATCAACCAAACCACAAATGGCCGTGACATCGGTGGCCTCGTGGGCAAAATGGTTGATGGAACTATTGAAAAGAGCTATGCAACCGGCAATGTCAGTGGTATTCAACGCAATGTCGGCGGTCTGGTGGGCTTGATTACTCTCGATTCTGGTACCGCGAGTATATCCAACTGCTATTGTACTGGCAATGTTACTGCAAATTCATATTGCGGAGGATTCCTTGGCCTTCAAGAGAAGGGAAGCGTTTTAATTCAGAATTGTTATGCAAGCGGCAATATTTCTGCGACTGGCGGCTTTGCCGCAGGCGGTATGATAGGTGTTGCGAGTACCGCGGACTTTACTATGAGTAACAGTGCTGCCTGGAATGGGTCCATTACCCCCAAGAACTACGGTGCAGAAAACTGGAGTTCCGGTGCTGTCGTAGGTGTAACCTTCCCGAAATGCACACTTACAGACAACTACCGTAACCCCGCAATGTCTTTGACTGCATATTGGGTGCCAGCTGCTGGCTTTAACCATCCTAACGTCATCTCTACACGCCCTCTAACTGTTAGCGATGGTGCAGAGATGTCCGATACCGGTACAGGTAAAGGACAGGCTCACTATCCTCAGTATCCTTACCACGGCAAGGTAGAAGCAGGTAAGACACTCTCTCAGCTCGCTTCCACCACTCTTGGCTGGGACAGCACCGTCTGGGACTTCACCGACGACCTGCCTACTCTGAAGTAATTGTCATTTCGACCAAGGCCCTTTGGGCCGCGTGGAGAAATCTCATTCTCACACCACTTCCCCACCCCTCCCGGGCGGGGAAGTTTTTTTGAAATAGATTTGTTTGAAAGAAATAAAAGCGTATCTTTGTAGCAGCATAATGAAAGATTTCCCGCTTCGGCGGTTTGAGTCCATTCATCTAAAGGTATTTCAGCCCTCACTGGAATACCTTTTCCTATAGAAATAAAGCCGCAGGGGTACTTCTGCCCCTCCCGAAATCCTTCAGCGGACTCAAAATCTTTTATTATGCAAACAGTGAAGGACATTCGCTTGAGCGTGAGCCTGTACTTAGAGTATGGGACTCCTAAGCTTGTCAAGGTAAAGGCGCACAATCGCCATCACAATGGCAAGATCGTGAAGGTTCGTTCTCACTACCGACGCGTTGAGGGACGCCAAGTAGCAAAGAACGGACATTCCCGTTAAGGCAACCCTGATTCGACCTGCGGCCCGGGGAGAGCGACAGCTCTCCCTTTATTCTGCCCCTCCCGGGCGGGGAAGTTTTTTTGTGTTCAACACGAAAATGACTATATTTGCAGAGGATGAGTCGTAAAGAAGAACATATTCTGAGTTTGCTGAAAGCAAAGGTCCGAGAGGTGATGCCCCCCGGTGTCCGTGTTTTTCTTTACGGGTCACGGGCAAGAGGTGATTATCATCGCGATTCAGACTGGGATTTACTTATTCTTGTTAATAAACCCAGGGCTGAGATGAAGGATTTTGACAATCTATCATATCCTCTCACAGAAATCGGCTGGGAGAATGGCGCTGCGGTCATTCCTGTTGTATACGGGCGCGAAGAGTGGAGCCACCCGGCCTCCCTCCTTTTTAGAAAGAGTGTTGAACAAGACGCAATTGAACTGACATGAGTTTAACCAACGAAGAAAGGACATACATAGTCCAAATGGAACTCGAAAAAGCCGACAGATTTCTGGGGCAGGCCAAGTCGGTTGCCGAAAGCCAGATGTGGGATTTGGTTGCCAACAGGATTTATTATTCTGTCTACCATGCAGTACTGGCATTGTTTATCCATGATAAGATAGAAGCAAGAACCCACAAGGGTGCCGTAGTAGTATTCGGACAACGATATGTATCTACTGGCATATTCGACAAGAAGTGGGGTAAGCTTTATGCCAAACTCCAGGACCTTCGGGAAAAATGTGACTACAATTTAGTATACGCCACAACCGAAGAAGAAATGAAACCACTCATGGATGAGGCCGAACTCTTGATTGCAGAGATTAAGAGTCATATCTTATAAGCCTCCCAATGATAGTAATAGTAGAAAGCGGCGCCACTAAGAGCGATTGGCGCGTACTCTCCCCCGACGGCCGGGAACTCAAACGCTTCACCCGCGGCGGCACCAACGTCTCCACGATGCGCCTGGAGGACATCAAGGCTACTCTCGCGGAGGCCATCACTTCCGAAGGCCTCTCCGGGGCCGATGGCTTCTACCTCTACACAGCCGGCGTGGTTACTCCGGAAATATCGGCCTCCCTCACTTCCTTCCTGAAGGAGCATTTTGCCGATGTGGACATCCAGAACGACCTGATGGGCGCAGCCAGGGCCGTATGCGGACACATGCCCGGGATTGCCGCCATCATCGGCACAGGTTCCAATACCTGTTTCTACGACGGAACTTCTGTTAGCCAGAAAGTGTATTCCGGAGGCTACATCATTGGCGATGACGGCAGTGCCGCAGCTCTGGGAAAGTTGTTTCTGGCCGATTTCATCAAGGGGCTGGTCCCATCCGAGATTGCCTCCGAATTCGCCCGCGAGTTCGATGCCTCATACGCCGCAATTGTTCAGGGCGTATACCGTAGCCCCTCCCCTTCCGCATACCTTGGCAGCCTTGCGCCATTCATCTTGAAGAGGTACGATAGACCATATATCAAGTTCCTGGTAGACAGAAACTTCCAAGCTTTCATCGACCGGTCCCTCATCCGCTATGACACCCCGGATTATCCGGTTGGCATCGTGGGCGGCTTCGGCTGGGCCTGCCGTGAAATCATCGCCCCCCTCTGCGCCGACTCCGGCGTCCGCATCTCCCGCTTCCTCCCCGCCCCCATCGACGGCCTGTGCGAGTACCACACCCGCTAGGCACATTTTGCATTTTTCCTGCAAAAAACATATATTTGTAGGATTTCACGCGTGAGCGCGCGGAACGAAACACCACGAAACTAGTAAAACTAATAATAATCAAAAATGATGAAATCCAGCATCACAACACCCGGAACGTACGAGGCTCCCGTAACGTTCTCGGTTCTGATTGAGCAGGAGCACAATTTCACGGCCACCACAAATGGCCCTGCCCTTGACACCATGGGTACGAACGAATTGTTTGACGAAGATTTTTAAGGGGAGGACAGAAGCTATGAAAAAGATTTTCAATTTTGCCCTCGCCGCAGCTGCTATCGCAGCCCTTTCCTTGGCATGTTCCAAAGAAATCGACACAGAAAACGAGAATCCCGGAGAGAACACCCAGGAACAGGTTGTAAAGCCTGCCGCCAAGACCATCACCATCACAGCAACCCTGCTGGACACCAAAGTCAGCTTCGACCCTGCGTTTGACTCCGGCCACAAGCCCACCGGCATGTCGCACACCTGGCAGACTGGCGACCAGCTTCGCGTTACCGACGAAAATGACCCCACCAACACCGACCTCTTCGACCTCGTCAGCGGTGAAGGCACCGACACCGGCGTTTTCGAAGGAACAATCGCCGATGCCGCCTCTTACAGCGTAGAGGTAGTTCCCGCCGGAACACCCAGTGAAGGCGTTGCTCAGGAGCAGGCAGGCGACGGCTCTACCGCCCATCTTAAGTATGTGGCTGGCGCAACGCATGTCACAGACCTCAAGAACTTCACCCTCACCGAGACCTCAAGTATTATCGGCTTTATTGTTAAACTCCCTGCCGGAGTAACTGAGACCATCAATCAGGTGATAATTGAGAAAAGCTCTGACGATTTCTTGACAAAATCGACACTTCTCATCAATATTACAGGCACATTATCGGATGTCAATAATGATAACATCCTCGAGGTATATGCCAATATCCCTTCTGGCTGGGAAATAGAGGCTGACACCAAAATGTTCCTGAGATTCAAATCCACGAACGCCAACCATACTGTCTATACCCGCTACCAGGAGTTCGCCAGCGCCGCCACCCTCAATGCCGGTGAGTTCAACTACATCAAGATGAACTGCTCCAACATCGACAAGTATGCCGGAGGCGCCGACCAGGGCTCAGCTACCGCCCCGTATCTTATCGCGGATCCGTACCAGCTAATAGCAATGGATGGCCTTCTTGCCAGCGAGAAGCACTATTTCAAGCTTCTTTGCGACATTGACATGAACGGGGTAACCATAAGTGAATTAATCAATAAGGCCAGCCCCTACAAGCCTTTTGATTTCGATGGCAACAGCAAAACCATCAGCAACTTTAACAGATCACTATTCTACATCATCAACAACGGCTCTGTTAAAGACCTTACACTGGACAAATTTGAAGTAACTGACAGAGGTATCCTGGCAGAGTATATCCAGGGGTCTGGCAATGTGGTATCAAACGTTACTATCAGCAACGGAAAGGTAAACAGTTCAAGTTCTAATGTCGGCGGTTTGGTTGGGCAGATTAATAGTGGCACTTCAGGTCAGACAACTGCCACGATTACTGGTTGTACAGTTTCCGGAACCAATGTTAAAGGTGCTGGCGTAGTTGGAGGCGTTATCGGCTTTGCAAACGAACTTGTCTCTATAAGCGGCTGCAAATACACTGGTGGTACCGTAGAGACTTCTGGCCAGTACTGTGGCGGTTTTGTGGGCTCTACTGCTGACAAGGCATCCGTCATTTCTAATTGCCAGGTTGAAAATGCGACTGTCAAATCAACCCGTACAGATGATGCGCGCGTCGGTGGTTTTGTCGGACTGACTCAGACCAATGTCCAGATTAAAGGCTGCACAGTAGGAACTAGCACCAAGAAGGTAGTTGTCAATACGCCTGAGCCGGCTTCCAGTAAAGTCCTTAACGCAGGTGGTTTCGTTGGTGTCAACTACGGTACCATTACAAAGAATGGCTCAGTCAGAAGTCAGGCCTATGCTCAGGTCACATCTGCCAATACTCTGGGACAACAGATTAATATCGGCGGCTTTGTTGGCTTTGCAAAAGGCACTATCGAGTATTCCGATGCTGTAGTTGACATGTCAGATTTGCAGGGACAGTATATCGGAGGTTTTTGCGGCTATGTTTTAACTAATGGAACAAAAGTGGATAATTGCACAGTCTCCGGTTCCGTTAAGGGTAATAATTACACGGGCGGATTTGCTGGTTATGTTACTAATAACACCACTCTAACCAATAATCAAGTTCTTACCGGCAGCACAGTAAGTGGTCAAAGTTCTATAGGTGGATTTGTCGGGTTCTGTAATGGCGGCTCAGTATTTGAGGACAATAGCAGTGCAGCAAATCTCTCCGTTAGAGGCTCCAACGCGGGAGGCTTTGCCGGAGCAATCGAGGATGCAACTATGACCCGATGCTCATCTACAGGTACCGTTACCAAGATTGAAGGGACTGGCAATGTTTTAGGCGGGTTTGCCGGATATACAGATAATGCCACCCTTGATGGATGTTTCTCCAAAGGTGCCGTATCTGCCAATGGACTGAAAACCGAATATGTCGGAGGATTCATCGGACAGGTTAAACCTGCCGCTTCCAACACCTCCGATATTCAGAATTGTTATGCAGAAGGAGATGTTAACGGAGAGGGCCGCTGGGTCGGAGGTTTCATAGGCTATATCTACATTGCCACCCCAGGAACAGCTACCATCTCAAAATCCCACGCAAGCGGCAATGTTTCTTCCACAGGCAATTACTGTGGCGGGTTTATCGGACGTATCCAGATGACTACTGACGTCTCCATTGAAAAATGCTACGCGACAGGCAGCGTATCCTCTACTGGCAGCTATAGAGCCGGCTTTATCGGAGATATTGATGGAGAAAATGCCCATCATACCATCAGCGACTGTTATGCAACAGGGGCTGTTAACATTCAGAATACCAGATATTGTGGCGGTCTCATGGCAGGCATACAGAAAAATCCGGCGAGCGTTACCATATCTCGTTGCTATACTGCGAGCGCTGTATCGGGAACTTTTGAAGTCGGTGGTATGATTGGACGCACTAATGCAGCAAACTTCACTCTGAATGATTGTGCAGCGTGGAATACCTCCGTTTCCGCTTCTTCGCGTGGACAGACTAACTGGAGTTCAGGTTCGATCATCGGAGTTACACATCCCAATGGCCACGCCAGCAATAACTACCGAAACCCTGATATGGTACTCGAGGTATACTGCGTCCCTGAGGCGAACTTTGACCAGCCAGATATAAATGGAACCACATCTCCTTTGTACTGGAATAGCCAGACCGCACCTTTCACCTGGAGCTCTTGCACTGCTACAGCCATATCTGCTGGCTCCGGCAACGTAGATGCAGGCAGGTGGGCTTATCACGGTAAGCACAGCACAACCAATCGCCTTTCAACCCTTGCATCTACTGCTAAGGCAAGTGATGGCCTTGGTTGGGACAGCGCTGTCTGGGACTTCAGCGGAGAGTTGCCTACGCTGAGATAGCCCTGTATGCGGAAGGTCCTCCGCTCACGTGCGGAAGGTCACCTTAGTTTTTGCGGAAGGTCTCGAAAAAGTGTCGGGACCTTCCGCATTGTATGTGCGCCAGTGCCCGTTTCGCGCGGAAGGTACCCACAACAAAAACAGACCTTCTGCACTGAGACGAGGGACCTTCCGCAAACAAACCAGACACCTTCCGCATGGCAAAGGTTAACGATGCATCATTCCCGTCCCGCCCAGTTCGGAAGTATTATTAAGAAAAATGATTAAAAAACAGAAAAAGACATAAAAAACATAAAAATCCGCATCTGAAGAGCGAAGAGACGAGATATCTTATAGGATTAATATCGATATTTGCAGGCGTTGGTCAGAACTAAACGCCGGGGAAAACTAAACCCGATGGCTTGAATCTCTTCAGGGGCCACCGGGAATCAACACTGCAAATATATAGCTTTTCAATTGAAACGCCAAATTTTATGAGATTTCTTGTTTTTGAAGCCATCATGTCGCCCAAACGGATTCGACGCTACGTGAATGCTTGTGGTGGCGACACACGTAAGGCGATGACACTGTATAGGTATAATCTCAAACTGTCCCTTGAAATGTTCTCTGTTATAAGCTGCTACGAAGTTGCGCTTCGTAACGCGATTGACATGAATATGACTAAGCATTTCGGCCCGCACTGGCTGAGGGACTCAATTCTTCCGGGAGGTTTTTTTGATAATCCGGTTTTTTCGGGCACTTCCAGAATTATTAAAAAGGTGTATGCCGATCTTATGGGTACAGGCCGATACTCTCCTTCTAAGATGATTTCAGCAATGGAATTTGGCGTATGGAAGTATCTTTTTTCTGCAACAGAATACCGTGCAACAGGAAGGACTCTTCTTCAAGTTTTCCCAAATAAGCCTAAATCTTCACCAAAGAATCAGTATAACAATCTATACGTATTCAACGAAATGGATGCCATTAACAGGCTTAGGAACAGAATTGCACATCACGAGCCAGTATGCTTTAATCAAGATTCAGATGAGATTTCAACAGTTCACCTTCAGAGTTGCTACTCCCGTATCATGGACTTGTTTTCATGGATGGGAATTTCATCCAAAGAACTCTTGTACGGTATTAACCATGTATTGAGAACATGCGAAGCAATAAACACCCTTATTTAGCACTTCCCCGCCCTCACCGGCGATATGCCTACTCTGAAATAGCCCTGCTTGCGGAAGGTCACCTTGGTTTTTGCGGAAGGTCTCGAAAAAGTGTCGGGACCTTCCGCATTGTATGTGCGCCAGAGGCCGTTTCGCGCGGAAGGTACCCACCACAAAAACAGACCTTCCGCACTGAGACGGGGGACCTTCCGCAGCAGGCAAGGCGGGCACCTCTACTAACAGTTTCACTGGCCCGCGCACAGGTGTGTTTTTGGAGAGGTTGTGTTTTTATGCTTGGGAACTTCTCCAAGATCATTGGCCAGTCGCTCTGTTTTGGAGAAGATCAAGTCCATGAAATCACAACTTCTCCAAAAGTGTGTGCCAGTGGCAGGATTCAGGTGCGGGGAAGTTGTTTGTTTTCAACTGAGCCGGCAAGGATATTTGATTTTTTTTTGAAAAATCACTACTTTTACGAGTTAATTGACACTTAACACTTTAACCAAAATATGAAGAGACTTATTATTGTGACATTCCTTGGCCTGCTGATGTGCCTCCCGCAGCTTGTGCTGGGGCAGGTCAGAGAGGTGAAGGGAACCGTTGTGGACACGGAGGGGGAAGCGGTCATAGGGGCCGGAGTGATGGTGAAGGGCACAAGCAACGGTACTATCACCCTGACCGACGGCTCCTTCTCTCTCAGGGTTCCCGGAGATGCAACCCTTGTGGTTTCCTCCATCGGCTACAAAAGCCAGGAGGTTCCCGTTAACAACCGCACCACCATCCACATCGTCCTGGAAGAAGACCAGCAGATGCTTGAAGAGGCGGTTGTAGTGGGCTACGGCGTGCAGAAAAAGGAAAACCTTACTGGCGCCATTTCGGTTGTAACGTCCAAATCCATCGGCAACCGTTCCAATTCCAGCCTTGGCGGAATCCTTCAGGGTACGGTTCCCGGCCTCACCGTCACATCGGCATCCGGCCGCCCCGGAGAGAGCGTTTCGCTGAATATCCGCGGTTGGAACTCCATCAACAGCGGTTCCCCTCTGGTTCTGGTCGATGGCGTAGTTGGCTCCCTGGACAGGGTTAATCCCAACGACGTGGAAAGCATTTCCGTGCTTAAGGATGCCTCTTCCGCTGCGGTTTACGGTGCAAAGGCTGCATTTGGCGTGGTGCTGGTTACTACCAAATCCGGCTCCGACAATGAAGGCCACGCAAAGGTGAACTACAGCAGCCGCTGGGGATGGTCTTCACCCACCACATCCACCGACTGGGAAACCAGGGGATATGACGTAGTGAGAACCACAAACAAATTCTCCGCGAACTACGATGGTTCGCAGCAAATCAAGTACAACGAAGACGACATGACTGAATTGTGGCTGAGGCGCGACGATGTTACGGAGAATCCCGCCCGTCCATGGGTTGTACTTGACGATGCCAACAACGGATACAAGTATTATGGCAACACTGACTGGTGGCATTACTTCTTCAACGACGAGAAGCCCACGCAGAACCACAATATCTCCTTCCGTGGCGGCACCAAGACCATCAAGTACTTCCTGTCGGCCAACTACAATCAGGAGCAGGGTATCTTCAGGCAGAATCCGGACAAGTACGACAAATACAATCTGCGCGCAAGATTCTCCTTCGATGCGAACTCCTGGCTGAACATAAGCAACAATACCGCCTTCTATTCGTCCACGTACAATTATCCGGGACTTGCCGATATGGACGACACTTTCTACAAGTGCACAGCCGGATATTTTTCCTTCCTGACTCCTACCACCCCTGAAGGAACCTACCTCTACAAGAGCAATCACGGCGGCGGCGGTCAGACCATCCTTGGAAACCTGGCCAATCCGAACTTCGTAAACCGGAGAAGGACCAACAACTTTACCAACACCGCGGAGGTTACCATAAAGCCTGTCAAGCAGCTTGAGATCAAAGGCAATTACACTTATTCCTATAATACTTACTCTCAGCTGAACCGCTCAGTCAACGGTACATTTGCATCTACTACCCGATTGAAGACGGAGTTAATTACTACCGGCGACAATGAGGACAAACTTTCCGAGCAGATGCAGACGATTGATATGCATACCTTGAACCTGTATGCCACTTACTCGGACACTTTTGCCGATGCCCATAATCTGAAAGTCATGGCCGGCGGCCAGTACGAATCATATTATCACAAGAAACTGTCGGCAACCGCCTACAATCTCATGTCGGAGGAACTGAACGACCAGGGCCTGGTGAGTGCACTGCCCCAGTCGATCACAGGCCCCATCGTCGGAGGGGACGGAACAACCGCCACCATCCTTTATGATTACAAAAGAATGGAAACTGCAGGCGGACAGAGTGAATACGCACTGCTTGGTTTCTTCGGACGACTCAACTACGACTATAAAGGCAAATACCTCCTGGAACTGAGCGGCCGATATGACGGCACATCCCGCTTCCCCAGAGGCCAGCGCTTCGGTTTCTTTCCTTCCGGATCACTGGGATGGAGAGTCTCGGAAGAACCGTTCTTCGCTCCTGTGAAAAACTGGATGAACGACCTGAAACTCCGTTTCTCATACGGTAGCCTTGGCAACCAGCAGGTTGGCTATTACGATTACATCCGTTCCGTATCCACCGGCAAGCAGTCATATCTTTTCGGAGGAGACAAGTCCGCAACCGCAGCCTTTGGCAATCCCGTAGCAGGCGACCTCACATGGGAAACCGTGCAGCAGAAGAATCTCGGCGTGGATATGGCGTTCCTGGACAACAAGATAACCTTCACCGGAGAGGCCTACATCAGGGATACGAAGAACATGCTCACCACCGGCAAGGCTCTTCCTTCCGTGTATGGAGCATCGGCCCCCAAGACAAACAATGCCGATCTGCGTACGATGGGCTATGAGCTGGCGCTTTCCTATAGGAACAGCTTCACGCTCCTTGGAAAACCTTTCGACTACAGCATTACCGGTACTTTCAACGACTATGTCGGCTATATCACCAAATTCGACAACCCTACCAACGATCTGGACACATACTACGTAGGGATGCGCTACGGCGAAATCTGGGGATATGTCACAGACGGTTATTTCGCTTCCGATGAAGAGGCCGCAGCTTATCCCGTAGACCAGTCTCCAATCAATACGATTATCTATGGTAACGGAGGGCTCCGTGCCGGTGACCTGAAATATGTCGACCTGGACGGAGACAATATCATCAGCACCGGCGCCAATACGGTGGATAAACCCGGCGACCGCAAGATTATCGGCAACTCTCAGCCCCGTTACCAGTATGGCGCCACATTAGGCTTTAACTGGAACGGAATAGACTTCTCGGCATTCTTCCAGGGTGTTGGCCGTCAGGACTGGTATCCCAGCTCCGACGCCCGTTACTTCTGGGGCCTCTATGCCCGTCCGTTCTCCTCCTGGATCCAAAAGGATTTCCTTGACAGATGCTGGAGTGAAGATAATACGGACGCTTACTTCCCGCGCCCCCGCGCATACATCGCTTTCGACAGCAAAGGTCAGCGGTCCCTGGCCGCGGTTAACGACAGGTACCTTCAGAACCTGGGCTACTGCCGTCTGAAGAACCTTACCGTAGGTTACACCCTGCCGGAAAAAATCACGAAAAAGGTGAGCATCGAATCCCTCCGCGTGTACTTCTCCGGTGAAAACCTCGCTTACATCTCCCCGGGACTCCACTGCGACTATATCGACCCCGAGGCCGCAGCCAAGACGGCCGGAAAATACCCCGTCTACCCCTGGCAGAAGACATTCATGTTCGGTATTGACATAACCTTCTAATGAGTAAGCATATGAAAGCCATAAAAAATATCATAATCATTTTGGGCGTTTCCCTGTGCATGGCCTCATGCGAGGGTTTACTGGACAGGTTTCCTCTGGACAAGCTTTCCCCCGAGACTTTCCTCTCCACGGAAACGGAGATAAAGGCATATACCAATACGTTTTATCCGATGCTGCCCACTGGCTTCTACAGCGACGGGCAGAGCGACGCGGTGACCGGCCGCATTCTTTCCCTCGAGATGAAGGGAGGCCGTGCCATCAATTCCGGCGACAGCGGATGGAAATGGACATATCTTCGCAAAATCAATACATTCCTGGAGTATGCCGACAACTGCAAGGACGAGCAGCTCAAGAACCAGTATATCGCCCTGGCCCGCTTCTTCCGCGCATATTTCTATTTCGAAAAAGTGCAGCAGTACGGAGACGTGCCGTGGTACGACCATACTCTCGGTTCCGACGATGAGGATCTGTACAAGCCCAGGGACAGCAGAGAACTGGTGATGGACAAGATGATCGAGGATATCGACTTCGCCATCAGCTATCTCCCCACGAACCACTCGGATTATACGATTACAAAATGGACGGCACTTGCCTTCAAGTCCCGTTTCTGCCTGTTTGAAGGCACTTTCCGGAAATATCACGAGGGTGACGTGACGCTCCTGACACTTCCGGCCGATGCCAAGCCCTACTCCTATTATCTGGGGCTGGCTGCCGATGCCGCCGACAAGTTCATCGCCTCCAGCGGCTACTCGATTTACAACAATGGGGATCCAGACGCAAGCTACATCGGCCTGTTCACAAAGTATAACGTTTCTGAAGGAATCAACAAGGAAGTTATCCTGGGCAGGGACTACAATATCGACTACAGCGTAGTTCACACGGCCAATTCCGACTATCTGTCAACTACCTTGAATCAGTGGAGCATAACCCGGAAGATCGTTGCCAGCTACCTGATGAAGGACGGAACCCGTTTCACGGACAAGACCGGCTGGGAGACCATGAGTTTTGTCGATGAGGTGAAGGACCGCGATCCCCGTCTTGCGCAAAGCATCCGTACGCCCGGATACTGCCGCTTGGGAACCGGCACCAAGCTTGCCCCGAGCCTCAGTACAACCACCACCGGATATTGCCCCATCAAGTATTTAATGGGACCGGCAGACGACACTTATCAGCAGTCCTACTGCGATTTCATCCTTTTCCGCGCGGCCGAGGTTTACCTGAACTACGCGGAAGCCAAGGCTGAACTGGGAGATATATCCCAGGCCGATATCGACAGGTCCATCAAGCCCTTGCGCGACAGAGTGGGAATGCCGAACCTGAACATGGAAGCGGCTAATCTGAATCCGGATCCATATCTTTTGGCAAGCGCCACGGGTTATCCCAAGGTAGCACAGAAGAACGGCACCAATGTGGGCCTTATCCTGGAAATCCGCCGTGAGAGAACGATAGAGCTCCTGGGTGAGGGCTTCCGCTACTATGACATCATCCGCTGGGCCGAGGGCCATGCGTTTGAACAGCCTATACTTGGAATGTACTTCCCCGGCGCGGGCTCGTACGACCTGGATGAAGACGGTCTTAATGACGTTACCCTTTACACAGGGGACAAACCTGCAGACAGCGCCAAAGAGGCATTCAAGATCGGCACTGACATTTTCCTCACGGAAGGAACTTCCGGATGCGTGGATGCATATCATGACGTACGTACGGGCTGGACATGGGACGAGGGAAAGGACTATTACTATCCCATTCCCATCGAAGACCGCACACTGACTCAGGGCGCTCTTTCGCAGAATCCCGGTTGGAACGACGGACTGACATTTTAGATAATCTACTAATAAACCAATAGCATTATGAAAAGATTTCTGTTTTTGAGTTTGGTTCTCATTCCTTGCCTCCTCACTGTTTCCTGTAAGGAGAAGGAAGATGACAACACTACAGGCGATCCCGCACAGCTGGGCGTCGTAGTTAAAGATGCTCTGGCGGTATATGAAGTACCTGAGCACCAGAATGTGTCGCTCAGCCTTATGGTTACCGCTGATCCCACATCAGCCGAGGCATACACAATCACTCTCGGCGCCGATCCTGCCCTCGTGAACTCGTACAATTCCAAGAACGGCACCGACTACAAGATGCTGCCCACAAGTGCTTACGCATTCTCTACGAATTCTGTCGTGCTGCCCCGCTACAGCGCCAAATCCTCGGCCTGCGAACTCAGGCTCAAGGGTGAAGACTGCGATCCCAATCTAGTCTATCTGCTCCCCGTTACCATTGACGCTGTCCAGGGCGGAACCAATTTCCAGGCACCCGAAGAGAAGGCTGCATACATCGTGTTCAAGATGATTGCCTCCGAGTCTGAAGGTGACGGCTCGCAGGCTCATCCCTTCATAGTGAAAGATATCGAGTCTTTCCTCGCAATCAACAGCATGCTCCAGGACGATGCGACTACATATTTCAAGATGACAGCCGATCTTGATTTCAAGGATGTGGCTTTCACATACAGCGCAGTTGATGATCCGTTTACAGCGGCGGATGGAGAAACAATCAATCCCTGGATCCCCATCAACTATGCAACGGCTGATGACGCTGTGGACGCAGCCGAAAAGAGAAGGATTGTCTTCGACGGTAATAATCATAAAATCAGCAATTTCAAGGCCGGCGGCTCCATTTTCGGCATTCTGGTCGGTACTGTGCAGAACCTCACAATCGAGAATGCTGATATCGACTGCATCTCCGGTAATCTGGGCGGTGTACTGGTCGGCATCGGCGGTGCCGGCAGCGAGGAGAACGGCATAACCGATGATGCGAATATCAAGAATGTCAGCATCAAGAATTCGAAAGTATTTAACGATTGGAAACGTACCGGTGGTCTGATGAGTTGGCTTAAATCCGGCGTGATTGAAAATGTCGACGTGGATTGTGTGGTTGAAGGAGGAGACCAGCAGGTAGGAGGTATGTTTGGCCGTATTTCAAAAGCCACGCTTACGAATTGCAGCCAGTCCGGAGATGTGACCGGCGCAACAGCTTACTCGGGAGGTATTGTGGGTATTGCGAAAGACGTTACATTCACAGGATGCCACGCTAGCGGTAACGTCACTCACACGACTTCCAGCTACACACGTGCCGGCGGCCTGATTGGCCAGATTGACGGAAGCGCAACAATCGAGAAGTGCTACGCTACCGGTAATGTCAAAGGTATCAACCATATGGCCGGCGGTCTTATCGGTGTCATCGGTCTCGACGGCGCAATCATTACCATCAACGAGTGCTATGCCACCGGAAACGTCACACTGAAGACCGACTCGGGCAACGTCGCTCATGCCGGTGGCCTTTTGGGTACCATAAGCGCAGAGAACGCCAAGGTTACCATCACCAATTGCTATTGCACCGGCGCCATTGCCAACAGGCGCTACAGCGGAGGTTTCGTGGGCAGTATTTACAGCAAGGTTGCATCGCTCGATGTTTCCAATAGCTTTACCACATCAGACATCAGCGGTATCGTAGTAAAGGACAAAATCAGTGATGATCCCCTCGTATACCGCCACCGCTGCGGTCTGTTCATCGGCTTGGCCGATAGATGGGATGCTGGAACCGTTGTCAAATGCAAAGGCTTCGTAGCCTGGAGGAGCGGTGCCTGGTATGACGATGAGACTGATCCTACCCGCAAAACCAGCGAATTTGCATTCAGCTATGTCAATTATGATCACCCGGATTGGGAAGTTCCCGTTGATGGCAACTACTGCGGCAATGAAGGAACGGTTTCCCAGCAGGCAAAAGCCCTTAACTGGGATGAATCCGTCTGGGATCTCAGCGGTAATCTGCCCAAATTAAAGAATGTACACTAATATGAGCAAGAAGTTTTTGCTCCTTCTGCTTCTTCCCGCAATTGCCCTTGCCGTCGAGACCTGTAACGGCAAGGGGGAGGGCGGAGGTGAGGACAATACTCCCGAGCCGTATATTACCGGGATTACCACGGAATATGGCGGAAAGGTCGTAGCAGGACAACCTGTGACTTTGAACGGACTCAACTTCAGCCCTGTCGTTTCGGAAAACAAGGTTTTATACGGTGTGGGTCTGGATGCCGTAGCTCTCCGTGTCAATGAGGCGGCTGAAGATTATGTGGTGTTCAACGCTCCCGATCTTGGTAAAAACCAGCTCAAAGTTAGGGTTGCCGTAAAAGGCAAAGAATCCAATTCGGTGGTTCTTGAATACACGACTCTGCCCGAGCCTCCCGGACCTGGCGGTGATGACGATGATAACTGGGATGGTACCCCTACCATAGACTTCACCACAATGGGCGGCACTAAGGTAACTATATGCCCCGGCGTGGAATGGATATCTTTCCATGGCAAGTGGGAGGGTCAGATCCGAAATATCAATATTGTCAAGACCACCCTCAACGAGCATAACAAACTGGGGATGTACTTCAATTACGGAACCACTTATCCGGATGGATATGATCCCAAGTGCGGAGAAGGTGAAGACCCCCGTGACCTTGATAAGAAGTGCATTTACCTGGATGCCATCGCGGGCACCAACGGCCCCATGGCCTGCTGTCAGTTCGCCAGGGTGAACGGCGAGATCAAGCACGGTGCATCCACAGAACATAGCCCTTGGGTACAGAATTGCGCCATGACGATTGACGGAGATGTTGTGGATATAGTGAAGGTGGCCAGCGATGTGGCCGCATCAAGACTCACCAACGATCCCGGTGGCAACAGAAACTACCCCTACAATACCCTCACGGTTGGTTGTGCCGGTCCGCTTCTCGTTTGGGGCGGCAAAGTCCAGGGGTATCAGGACGGATGGCTGGATGCCGATGAGGACAAATGGCTCACCTCAACGCATCCCCGCACCGCCTTCGGCCTTTCCAAGGATTGCAAGACCGTAATCCAGGTGGCTGTTGACGGCCGCTGGGACAGCAGCAGCCTGGGCACTGAAAAGAGAGCTATCGGCATGTCCTGTGAACTCCTTGGCAAACTTATGAGGGGCCTTGGTTGCTACAAGGCCATGAACTTCGACGGCGGCGGCGGCACAGCCATGTGGGTTTACGGCCATGGCAACGCCCGTAACATCGTGAACCGCGTTTCCGAGAACAGGCAGGACGCTAATGGCAAATGGGTATGGGACTGGAACGGCACAAGGCTCCGTCCCACCGGCAATGCAGTTTACATTAAGAGTGACCTGAAATAATGCGTAAAAGCGTAGCTATCTTATTATTTATCTTATTCTCTTTGGGACTCTGCCTGGCGCAGAGCCCCAAAGAGGTTATTTCGCAGGACCCCCTGAAGGCGGCGGGCACATTCTACGTGTACGACGGCAGTGCCCTCCCGGAACTTACCCCAGCCCCGGAGGGCTATGAGCCATTCTACATAAGCCATTTCGCAAGGCACGGGGCGCGCTACTGCACCAGCGAGTACGAATACCTCTACGGCTGGATGTCCAAGGCTGCGGAAAAGGAGCTTCTCACGGAGGAGGGCAAAGCCTTTTTCGCCCGCTACGAGCCCTTCTACCAGAAGGTTAGGTACAGCAAGGGGAATCTAACGGATCTGGGTAAATCCCAGCACCGCGCCATCGCCCAGCACATGTTCCAGCGCTTCCCCGCCGTGTTCGAGGGTCCCACGCATGTGGAATCGGTGTCCACCGAATCGGCCCGCGTAATCATGAGCATGTGGTCGTTCCTCAGCGAAATCGAGTCGCTGGACAAGGACATGGATGTGCATGCGGATGCATCGGCCCGCTTCGCCCCCTGGCTGCAGCCGAGTCTCTCCTCCAACCCGTACCTTCTGAAGGGCAGTTGGGACTGCGGAAAGGCCGCCGAAGATGCCGCAAGGGCGTATTTCAGCGAGACGGTTCCCTGCAAAGACATCGTCTTGCGCTTCTTCACGAAGGCGGATGTCCCCGAAAAAACGCTCCGAACCACTCCGGAACGCTTCGTCACCATTCTCTATGAGGTTTGCACCAGCACACGCTGCCTGGATGCGGACCAGGGATGCTTCGACGATGTATTCTCTGCCGATGAAGCCTTCTCCATCTGGAAGGCCTTATCGGCCCGCTACTTCCACGAACTGGCGAATTTCACCCTTTCAGAAAGCCTGGTGCAGGATTATTCAGGTTTTACCGTGGAGCAGATAATTGCATCGGCCGATGAAGACATCGCCTCCGGAAGCACTCAGCTTCGCCTCCGTTTCGGGCACGATTCAGGGATATCGGCACTGGAGGTTTTCCTGGACGTGAACGGCTTCGGCCGGCCCACCGCATCGCTCGAAGAGAGCCTGGAAATCTTCCCCAACTACAACATTCCCATGGGCGCATCGCTGCAGCTCGTATTCTACAGGAATGCCAGCGGGAACATCCTTGTGAAGGCTCTCGTGAACGAGGAGGAGGCGACACTCCCCTTCCAGCCGGTTCAGGGCCCATATTACAGTTGGGCGGATTTCAAGGCGCACTACCTGCCGCTCATCAGCGCCGCCAAGAGCAATATTGAAAAGGCTGAGCCTCTGTATGTTCTTAAGAACACCAACTGGGGCTGGAAATCCGTTGCCGGCTCCAGTGTTGAATCCGCCGCTGCGTCGGTTAAGGTCTTCGGCAGCACCCAGAGCATCTCGCTCGTACGCTTCCCCATCAGGGAACACACCGTATCGGTTGTAGAATCCGACGGCCCCGACGCCATGATAACCAGCCGGTTCGGGCAGGAGAGCGGTGCCCTTGCCGCAATCAACGGCAGCTACTTCGACAAGGAGGTTATGCCGGTTACATTCGTAAAGGACGAGGGGCGCGTGCTGTCCACCTCAACGGGCGACGGATTCACCCGCAGTAACGGCATGTTCAGGATCAAGGACCGCAAGGGCAGGAGGGTGGATATCCTCAGCATCGACTCGGTGAGCATCGCAAAATCGGCCCGCAGATGGCGCGAAGCCATCGTCTCCGGCCCGGTGCTTCTGGAAAACGGCAAGACGGTTGAGTATCCGGACGACGGCTCTCGTTCATACCGCAAGTTCTACAACTACCGCCATCCCCGCACCCTTATGGGCTATACTTCCGACGGATGGATCTACTTCATCGTTGTGGACGGCCGATTCCCCGGGCAGGGCGAAGGAATGACGATTTTCGAGCTCCAGACCCTCTGCCAGGCACTTGGCCTGTGGGAGGCCATCAACCTTGACGGCGGCGGCTCCTCCACCATCTGGACCAGCGACAGCGGCGTTCTGAACCACCCCTACGACAACAAACTCTTCGACCACGAGGGCGAACGCACGGTCCCGAATGCCCTCATCGTCCGTTAGCGCTGGCGCCTAAGTGCCTGATACACAGCGATATGCTTATCAAGGGGTGCAAAAAAATTTGCACCCCTTAACATGTAAACACATGAGTATCAAAGGTTTGGCCGCCAGAAAACACCTATTTCGCAATTCGGTTTTTTTCATTATTTTTGTACGTTAAACAAATAACGATGAAAAGATTCATTCTCGCTATCGCTGCGCTGATTCTTTGCGCCGCAGTGTGGGCACAGCCCCAGGAGGGCGGTCCCTGGACGAAAACCCGGATTGTGGACGGTATCACATACTACGAGTTCCGGGGCCTGGACGACATCTCAGGGGCGCCCCAGGAGATATTCGTCATCGACTGGGATATGTCCAACCCGTCGTATGCCCTGCGCTACACATGGACTGCTGACATGACCGTCACATCGTCGGTCTTCCGCAGGGAAAACGCCGTGGTGGCGCTGAATGCCGCATACGAGCCGGAATCGGTGGCCGTGAAGGTGGGCGGGCACATGTACTCCTGCATGCCCAAGGATACGGTTATGACTACGCCCGTTCCCAACTGGAAGAGCGAAGGTGCCGTATTCGCGGACGCCACGGGGCAAAACGTGGGAATCGCTTTTGCCGGCAAGGGAATGAGCATACAGGAGCAGAGAGAATTCTACGCCTCCGCCCCCTGGGACAACCTGTTCACAAGCGCCCCTATGCTCATTGATGATTTCAATCCGGTGGGAGCTTTCTATGTAGACAGCACTCTCACCGCAGAGCAGTTCAAGGAATATAACTACGAGGATCCCGTGCGCCATCAGGGCGTGAGGCATCCCCGCACCGCAGTTGCCATTACGGCCGACAACCACTTCCTCATGTTCGCGGTGGACGGCCGCAAGAAGGGTATCAGCGAGGGAATGTCGGCACGGGAACTCACCCGCTTCATCGAACGCTATTTCCATCCCCGGTATGCACTGAACATGGACGGCGGCGGCTCCACAACAATGTGCGTCCGCGGCCAGGGAGACCCTCAGACCCACGTTGTAAACTATCCCACCGGCAACAAAAAGCACGACCATGCAGGCGAACGCAGGCTGTTCTCACACTTCTGCATAGTGGAGGTGCCGCAGAATCCGCGCACTGATGTCCGCGAGGAAGTCCTCTCCGACTGGAACAAATGCTCCGGTCTTGACTGCGTGTACGACATGAGCCCCAAGCCCGCAACGGCTGCCCCCAAGGGTTACGAAGCCACCTACGTGAGTCATTACGGCCGCCACGGTTCCCGTTACGCATATACTGCAAAGGCATACACCATCCTTCTGGGCATGCTCCGCGAAGCTGAGGAAGCAGAAAACCTCACACCATACGGAGTTGAACTGCTTAGCCGCCTCTCTGAATTCTGGGCCAACAATGAATACCGTATGGGCGACCTTACCCCCCTGGGCTGGCAGCAGCATCAGTACATCGCCAAAACCATGGTGGAATCCTTCCCCAAGGCTTTCGGCAAGGGCAGCGTGGTGGATGCGGCCTCATCGCCATCGACCAGGTCGATAGTGAGTATGGCGTCGTTCGTATCGGCAATTTCCAGGAATGCTCCCAAGGCCGATGTCTACGCGCACCAGGGTATGCTGGACGTTCAGGCTACCAGGCCCAACCAGGGCGGTCACAATCCTTTCCGCTATAAGGGCCCGGAATCCGTATTCCCTTACGCGGAAAGCTCGGAGGAATTCTTCCTGCGCCGTTTCCCCAGCTATAGCGACGTTCTGGAGCGCATGTTCAAGGACCCCGTGAAAGCCGTGGGAAGCCGCAAGATCTATGACGAAGTTTTCTTCAACCTGTACATGCTGGTGGGCGGAATGAACAGCATTCCGGAAGAGGTCCGCTTCGACGTGAGCGGGCTTGTAACACCTGAGGAGTACGCCCTCCTTTGGGAATGCGACAACTACGAACGCCTTCGTGAGTACCTGAAGTACAGGACGTCCTGCTCGTCCATCGTCCAGGATGTTATCGACAAGGCCGATGCACGCCTGGAGAGCGGCAGCCGCGGAGCGGATCTCCGCTTCGGCCACGACCACGTGGTGATGGCCCTACTGATGATAATGGATATTGACGATTTCGCCAAATACCCCGCCAATCCGGACGACCTCGTGCAGGTGTTCCAGACCTTCCGCTCATGCATGGCCACGAACCTGCAGTTCGTTTTCTACACACCCAAAAAGTGCAAAAGCGGCGAGGAACCCCTTGTGAAACTCCTTCTCAACGGCGAAGAAGTCCGCTTCGGCTCCCTTAAGCCCTACGACGGCCCCTACTACCGCTGGAGCGAGCTGAAGGACTACCTGCTTTCGCGCATCGCCCTTTTCGTGGATTAGCGGAGCCGCAGGAAGCTGTAGCCGAAGCGCTTGCAGGCGGCCTTCTCAAGCTCTTCCCGGTCGTCCGGATGGGCGATGGAGATGAGGAGCCGCGCACGTTCCGCCAGACTCTTGCCGCGCAAATACACAATCCCATGCTCCGTGGCAACGTACTGCGTTTGGAAGCGCGTGGTAACCACGCCGGCACCGGGCGTTAGCGTTGGCACTATCTTGGCCTTGCCTTTGGCCGTGCGCGAAGGCAGCGCGATGAACGTCCTGCCGCCCTCCGACAGCGAGCACCCGTACATGAAGTCGTGCTGGCCGCCCACGCTGGAGAAGATCATCTCGCCGATGGAATCGGCACATATCTGCCCCGTCAGATCCACCTCTATGGCTGAATTGATGGCACAGGCGCGCGGATTCTGCGCAATCAGGAACGGATCGTTGGTGTATGCCACGTCGAAGAATTCCATAGTGTGGTTATGGTCGATGTATTCGTACATCTCCTTCGAGCCGATGGCAAGGGCTGCGACGCTCACGCCAGGCTTCACCTTCTTAAGGGAATTGTCGATAACCCCCTCCTTCATCAGCCGTATCACGCCATCGGTCATGGCCTCCGTGTGAAGGCCCAGGTGCTGATGGTGCTTAATGCCGTTCAAAACCGCATTGGGAATACCTCCGACGCCGATTTGCAGGCAGGCGCCGTCCGGAATCTGGGATGCCACATTTGCGCCGATGGCAGCCTCGATGGGCGTGGGCTCGCCAAATGTCATCGCAAACGGAGCCACGTCGCACAGTACGGCCGCCGAAATCTTGCTCTCGTGAATGAGGCAATCGCCATACAAATAAGGTATATTGGGGCTCACCTCCGCAATCACAACCCGCGCTACTTCAGCAGCGGCGACGGCAATATCGGCCGATATTCCAAAGCTGCAATAGCCATTCTCGTCCGGCATCGAGCATACGATGAACGCAACGTCCACCGGGAACTCCCCCCGGCGGAACATGCCCGGTACTTCACCCAGGAAGGCCGGCGTCATGGAGCCATACCCGGCCGCAACGTGGGCGCGCTGGTCGGCGGAAATGAATATACTGTTCACAAGGAAGGAATCCTTGTACTCCGGCTTGCAGAAAGGGGCCGGATCCTTGTGCACATTAAAGCCGGAAGTGATGGTTACGTTACGAAGTTCCGCATGCCTGCGGGCCAGCGCCTCCTGCAAAAGCACAGGCACCGAAGCTCCGCCCTGGCAGGCGATGGTATCCCCGCTGCGAACCAGTTTTACGGCCTCGTCGGCAGAAACAAACTTCATTGCTCTACAAGTTTTACAAACAGTTTAAGATTGCGGTCCAGAAGCTCGAAATCTTCATCATCCAGAAGCCTGGACACGCACACGCGTATACCGCACTGGCCGCTTCCGGTGGTGTTCAGAGGTATGGCGATTATGCCGCAACAAAGCAGATTCTCCAACAGTTCGCGGTTGCTGAGGTTCTTATACTCCACGGTGTAGAAGAATCCGTCCGAAATCGTCTGCTCCATATCCTTGTCGTACACCAGGTGGAAGCCGTTGGCGTCGAAAATTTCGCGGCTGCGATGCGCTCGGAAACCGTAATTGCGCAGCTCCTTCACAAAATTGTACTTGCCTTCCACCGCCGCTTCCATCATGGCCGAGAAAGCGTACTGGGCCGAATGCGACGCACCGGAAGTATTCACGTACAGGTAATTCAGGATGAAATTATCGCCAAAACGCGCAATCCCCCACTTCTCCTTCAGCGCCGGATACTCCCTCTGGTAGAGTTTATCCGAAATACACGCGATTGCAATCCTCTCTCCCGCGTAACTGAATATCTTGGAAGCGGAAAGCAGTATCACGTAATTATCCGTATACCTTGCCACGGTGCTCTGGAACGGCGGCTGAAACGGGACGGACATATCTTTGCGGAAGTCCATGCACAGATACGCCATATCCTCCAGCACAACCACGTCGTACTGGGTTGCCAGTTCGCCTATGGTTTGCAGTTCCTCCTCCGTGAGGCAGATCCACGCCGGATTATTGGGATTGGAGTACAGAATCGCGGCAACGTTGCCCTGCTTGAAATAGCTCTCCAGCTTGGGACGCAGTTTTTCCGCCCTATACTCGTAGATATCGAAAATCTCGTTCTTGATTCCCAGGATGTCCGGCTGCCTTCCATGGGCCGAAAAGCCCGGGCAGATATACAGGATGGTATCCTTCGCCGGATTCAGCTGCGAGCATTCCAGGATGCTGGTCATACTTCCCTGCATGGAACCGACGGTGGGAACAATTCCTTTCGGGTCGATATCTATGTCGATGAAAGCCTTGATGAAGCGGGACGCATTCTTCTTGAGCTCCGGAATACCCTGAACCGAGGGATAAACCGACGGTATACCGCTGTCCAGAGCCTTTTTCTGAGCCTCTATGCCGATGGGGCATGCCGGTATTCCCGGCACGCCGAATTCCAGATGGCAGAACTTCTCCCCCGCCTTCTCCTCCATGGCCGAGCCCACGAGCGAGCACTGCCGTATGGTGGTGTGGGAGATGTCCTCTATGCCCATATCGGCAAGAATGCCATCCAATACCTTTTTGGAAACGGGTTTATCCATATCTCTATCGTTTTTCACGGGCCATTGCAAGGCCGGCGTCGAAAGCCTTCAGGTTGGTTTCCACCACGGCGTCGCCCTTGCGCGCGAAGATACGGCGTATGCCGTCGCGGAGTTTATCGGCCTCCAGGATATCCAGAACCGCGGCTACCGCTCCCAGGAGCACCATGTTTGCGCTGCGGGGCGAGAGGATTTCCTTTGCCACGGCATCCACGTCGATGGCAATCACGCGCGGATACTTTGCCAGCTCCGCCTCGATTGCCGACATTTCCGGATAATTCGGAATGTTCACGAAGGGCGTCGTATTGGTGATGATCCATCCGTTTTCCTTCGACAGGAAGGGCACATAGCGCAGCGCTTCCATCGGCTCAAGGGAAACTATCACATCGGCCCCTCCCCTGGGGATAAGGTCACTGTGGATGGGCTCGGAGCTGAGGCGCAGGTTCGACTGTACGTCGCCGCCCCTCTGGCTCATGCCGTGAACCTCCGCCTGCTTCAGATGAAGCCCCTGTTCAAGGGCGGCGGAACCTATGACTGTTGCGATGGAGAGGATGCCTTGCCCTCCCACACCTGCGAGAATAATATCTTTTTTCATTTGGCTGCAGTTTTAGCGTGACGTCTTAAGGTCTGGAGGCATTCGCGGCGGCATACGATAACCGACACGCCGTGATACTCGATTTCCTCCCTTATTACCCTTTCCATTTCGGGATAGTTCTTCGGAAGAGGGACTATAGTGCGTATGTGCTCCTTCTCCACTCCCAGGCCTTCGCAAATGGCCTCTATGCGGCCCGTGCCTGCGGAATCTTGCCCTCCCGTCATTGCCGTAGTGAGATTGTCCGATATGCACAGCACCACGTCGGCCTTGCCATTCACTGCGTCCAGAAGGCCCGTCATTCCGCTGTGCGTGAAGGTTGAATCTCCCAGCACGCCAACCGACGGCCAAGTGCCGCTGTACGCCGCTCCCTGGGCCATCGTGAACGAAGCGCCCATCTCCACGCAGGTGTGGATTGCGTTGAACGGGGCCATATATCCAAGCGTATAGCAGCCGATGTCGCTGAATACGCGCGCCGTGGGATAGTCTTTCTTCAGAACGTTATTCAGCGCCGTGTAGAAATCCCTGTGGCCGCAGCCGATGCAAAGTGCCGGCGGGCGCGGAGCTACAACCTCGCTGGCGGGATAAGCCTCCAGCGCGGGCAGCCCCAGAGCCTTTCGAACGGCATCCGGAGAGAGTTCTCCGTCCCGGGGAAGAGTATTGTCGATACGGCCGATGATCTCAGTGCCGATGGGGAAAACTCCGCGGAGCCTCTCCTCCACCAGCGGCTGGCCTTCCTCGATCACAAGGATCTTAGGAACCATCCCAGCCAGTTCCTGCGCCATCTTGCGCGGGAACGGATACTGCGACACCTTGAGCACCGGGAACGGGCAGCCCTGAGGGAAATTCTCCATCAGGTAGTTATACGAAATGCCGCAGGCGATGATTCCCATCGAATGGTCCGGCCCGTCTTTAAGGAAATTGAAGGCCGATTCCGCCGCGTCCTCCTCGAACTGCGCGTAATCCTTGATGAGCTCGCGGTTGCGCACCCGGGCGTTCACCGGAAGGGTTACCCAGCGGCGAGGATGCTCCGGATAATGAAGCTCGTTCTGCTCCTGGATATCCTTCCAGGGCTCCACTACGGCGCGGGAATGCGCCATGCGGGTGGTAAGCCTCATGATCACAGGAATGCCGCGCTTTTCCGAATACTCGAAAGCGGCGCGTGCCATTGTATATGTTTCCTGCTGCGACGAGGGTTCGAACACCGGCATCATGCCGAAGGTGCCCCAGAAGCGGGAGTCCTGCTCGTTCTGCGAGCTGTGCATGGAAGGATCGTCGCAGGCCGCTACCACGAGGCCGCCGTTCGCGCCCGTCATCGCGCTTCCCATAAGGGGATCTGCACATACGTTCATGCCCACGTGCTTCATGCACACGAGCGCCCGCTTTCCGGCATAGGACATGCCCAGGGCGCCTTCCATTGCGGTTTTTTCATTGCTGGACCACACATTGTGCACCTTGCGCTCCGCCGCCAGCGGGTGCGCCTGGATGAATTCCGTGATTTCCGTGGAGGGAGTGCCGGGGTATGCATAAACCCCGCTCAGGCCCGCATGCAGCGCGCCTAATGCCAAGGCTTCGTCTCCCAAAAGAAGATTTTTTTCAGCCATAATCAGTTTGATAGTTTCAGTACTTGGGGGAAAAGCTGTGGTTAGTAGACTTTCCCGAAACACAAATATAAGTTTTTGCCGCCGTATTTACAAAATTTTCCGCAAATGAAAGAGCACGAAATATTAATTTGAAAAATTAATAAGCATCCGGCACACTTTCTTTAAAAAGTGAGTATATTTGTATTTCGTGGATTTGTATAACCACATGGCACTCTATGAACCGATTTATTAGAATCCTTGTCGTTCTCGCAGTAGTTCTGCCGGCATTCTCCTGCAAAGGGCCGCAGAAAGACTCCCTGCTTGTGATGTCGTACAACATCCGTAACTCCCATAAAGAGGACGGCCCCAACGCCTGGGACATCCGCCGCAGCGCAACCCCGGCAATGCTGGACGCAGTGAATCCGGACATTTTCGGCGTCCAGGAAGCCTATCCGGAGCAGCAGGAGTACATCCTGGAGCAGTGCCCCCGTTTCAAAGCCATCGGCGTTGGCCGTAACGACGGAGACCAGGACGGCGAACGCACCACGGTCTTCTACAACACCAAAGTGCTGGAAATTCTGGATGGCGGCACCTGGTGGCTCTCCGAAACCCCGGACGTCCCTTCCGTGGGCTGGGATGCCAAGTATCCCCGCACCGCCACCTGGGTGAAGATGAAAGACCGCCGAAACGGCCGCAGCTTCTACTTCGTGAATACCCACCTGGACCATAAGGGCGTGAACGCCCGCCGCGAAGGCCTCCGCATGGTCGTTTCCAAAATCCGCGAAATGGATCCGGATCTTCCGATGGTTTTCACCGGAGATTTCAACGTGGAGCCCGCAGATAGCTGCCTCATGGTGCTGGATTCCCTCATGACAAGCGCCCGCGTCGCCGCTACCGTAACGGACACCACATCCTCTTTCAACGGCTTCAAGGGCCCCAAGTCTATCATCGACTATATCTATTACAGCGGCTTTGCCGGGGCCGATGAATTCCGCGTAGTTACGGAAAGCTTCGACGGCAAGCCCTTCATATCCGACCACTATCCGATTATATCAAAACTCAAATACTAATGGCTTTTTTGGATTTCTACAAGATCAGCGCCCCCTCGGCTAACAAAGTTCCCGCCGAGAAGGTAGACTCCACCTACAAGCGCCTCCGCTTCCAGTCCTTCCTGGCTGGAACCTTCGGCTACGCTCTGTACTATGTCTGCCGCCTTTCCATGGGCGTAATGAAGCAGCCGCTCATCGACGCGGGGCTTCTGAATGCAACCCAGCTGGGTATCATCGGCGCCTGCCTGTACTGGGCATACGCGGTGAGCAAACTCATCAGCGGCTTCCTTGCCGATGGCTCCAACATCAAGCGCTTCATGGCAACGGGTATCACCATCTCCGTGCTTATGAACTTCATCATGGGTATCCTTGGTGTCACCGCGCTTAACGGCGGCATCACAACCTCTCTGCTGTTCATCCTGTTCGCCATCTGCTGGGCAATCAACGGCGCCACCCAGGCCATGGGCGCCCCGCCGGCAATCATCGCCCTGTCACGCTGGTATCCGCTGCGCATACGTGGAACATACTATGGATTCTTCAGCGCATCCCACAATATCGGTGAAGGTCTCTCCTTCATCTTCGTGGGTTCCATCGTTGCAGCATTCGGCTGGAAGTGGGGCTTCTTCGGAGCCGCCCTGGCCGGCGTCCTTGGCATCATCCTCATCCTCCTGCTCCTCCACGACACTCCTGAATCCAAGGGTCTTCCTCCCGTGGAAGTGCTCACCGGAGAGAACGAGAAGGCGGAAACCCTCACTCCCGAGCAGAAGAGGGCCCAGACCAAGAAGATGCAAAAGTCCGTCATCAAGAACCCCGGTGTGTGGATCCTCGCACTTGCCAGCGCCTTCATGTACATGAGCCGCTACGCCATCAACGAGTGGGGCGTCATCTTCCTGCAGGACACCAAAGGCTACGATCTGGCCGGCGCTGCCGCCATCATCGGCATCAACCCCATATTCGGTATCATCGGCACTGTGGTTTCCGGCTGGCTGTCTGATGTGCTCTTTAAAGGCGACCGCAAGTATCCCGCTTTCGTCGCCGGTATCCTGGAAGCCATCGCCCTGGCCCTGTTCCTTTTCGGAGGAGCGTCCAAGTGGATCAATATCGTTGCAATGGTCCTGTTCGGCATCGCAATCGGCGTTCTCATCAGCTTCCTGGGCGGCCTCATGGCAGTGGACCTCGTTCCCCGTCAGGCAACGGGTGCGGCACTCGGTATCGTGGGCATGGCATCCTATGCCGCGGCAGGTCTGCAGAACGTTGTTACCGGTCTTCTTATGGACAGCGGCGTGGAAGGTGTACGCGACTACACCTATGTGCGCTGGTTCTGGCTCGGTGCCGCTATCATCTCGTTCATCCTGCCCATCTTCAACTGGAGGCGTAAAAAGCAGCAGATTTAATTGGCGAAGCTTTACAATATCTGCCTCCTGGCCATACTGATGGCCTTTTCCACCTGCGACAGGGACAATCCGGTTGAAGGTGGAGAAGGCGCCGTTCCCGGTGACTGGACCATTACCGGCACAGTCACCTGCACCGACGGCACCCGCCTGGAGGGCGTGGTGGTGTCGGACGGTGTCAACTGCGTAAAAACAGACGCCAAGGGCAGGTATTACCTCTCATCGGACCTCTCCGCCACAGACTATGTCTTCGTCTCCACCCCGTCGGAATACTCCGCCCCGGTGGAAAGCGGCATGGCCACGTTCTGGAAGTTCCTCCGCTACTGCCCCAGCGACTCCGAAGGCAGGTATACGGCGGATTTCACCCTGTACAGGATCTCCAACCCGGAGTGCTACTCCGTGATGCTGTTCGCAGATCCCCAGCCGCGCAACTCCGGTGCAGCCAGGGATAAGGTGGGCTACCACTCCCTGGACATCTGCGAAGACATGTACCACGACATGCGGGACCTTGTCTCCGACGTCCCCGGGCGCAAATTCTACGGAATCGGCCTTGGAGATATCGTCCATCAGGACCTTTCCCTCCTTGCGAATTACCTCGCCGGGATGGCCACCACCGGAGTAACCACATACAACGTCATCGGCAATCACGACCATGGGCATCGATTCATGGCCGATGATCTCTCGTCCAAGGACTTCGAGGAGCAGATGGGCCCCGTGAACTATTCGTTCAACCTGGGCGGCATCCACTACCTCATTCTGGACAACATGATTTCGCCGGACCCGTCCACCGAAAAGTACTGCGACGACTGCGCCACCGGCCTCACGGACCGTATCTGGCAATACGTTCAGAACGACCTTGCCCTGGTGCCGCACAATGTGCCCCTGATGGTATGTGCCCATTCCCCCATGATGCGCATGGAAAACGGGAAAAACCGCTCCGGGCAGCATCTGGACGATTTGAGGGCCCTTCTGGCCAACTATCCCAAGGCCTATGTCTGGGCCGGTCACACCCACGCAACGTTCAATTACGTGGATTTGTCCAACCCCGTGATTGAGAGCCATACGGTTTCCCGCGTCACCGGCGCCTTCTGGACCAACGACTGGCTCGGCGCCAACGGCACGCCCCGCGGCTACGTTATCATGGATTACAACAACGGCGATATTTCCTGGTGGTTCAAGCCCCTGTATTTCCAGGCAGGAGCCTGGATCGGCCGTGAAAACGACGGCACTCCGGACTACACCTGGCGGGACTGGGACTACAACTCCTCCGGCCGCGCCATCATGAAAGCCACCGGCAAACCCCTCGGCAGCAGCTACCAGATGCAGCTCTTCCCTCCCGGAACCTACGATGAAGGCGACGGCTACGTCTACGCCAACATCTTCCTCTGGGACGAAGCCTGGAAGATGCCCCAGTTCACATCGGCCTCCGGCTCCACCCCCATGGAGCGCGTTACGGACAGCTCCCACAGCTACTCCTACAGCGACTGGTCCATCACCAGTTTCTACCACAAAAATACCCGAATCGGCGCAGACTACGTCCCCTCCACGGACAACTGCCGCTCCATCTTCCGCGTCCGCGTCCCCGACGCTCACGGCTCCGGCTCCGTATCCGTCACCGACCGCTTCGGCCACACATACACCTCGACAATAAATTGGTAACACTATTTTATATGAAAGAAAACAAAACAACCACAGCACCAGGGAAGGCCTATGTCTCCCCTGAGTGTACATGTCTGCTGGTGCAGGAGGAACGGAACATCCTATCCGGCGAGTACTCAATTCCGAAAATTGAAGAAGAAGATTTAGATTGGGACTAGCCGTATGAATACACGTTATTACCTCCTTTCGCTTGCCGCAGTGGCACTGCTTGCAAGCTGCGCCAAAGAAATGCCCGCTCCCGTGGACAATCCCGGCGAAGCCCAGATCAAGACTTATCTTACCGTAGGTATCGCTCCCGAAACCAAAACCCACATGGAAGACAACGCAGGCACTTCCCACAAGGTTTTCTGGTCCAACGGCGACAAGATTGCCGTGAACGGCACTGCCTCCGATGCTCTCGCCGGCCTTGCCGATGACGTTCAGAGCACGACCTTCTCGTTCTCCGGAGTGCTCAGCACCCCTTACAATGTGGTTTACCCCGCATCCATCTACTCCGATGCAACCCACGTAACCCTTCCCGAGGTACAGACCTTCGCAGACGGTGGTTTTGCCGATGGCATGTTCCCCATGGCCGGCTACTCTGCCGACGGCAGCAGCATCACCATCAGCCACCTCTGCGCGGTTCTGAAGATTTCCATCAAGAGGGCAACCAGCGGCACCGTTGACGAAGACAATATCGTAGCCGTACGCTTCAAGGGACGCAATAATGAAAAAGTGAACGGAAGCTTTGAGATTGACTACACCGCTCCCGCCCTCACCGCTGCTACCGGCACCGGTTCGGAGACGGAAGTTCGCGTTGTCAAGAGCCAGGCAACCTCCTCCACCGCCATCGATTACTATCTGGTAGTCCCTGCCCGCGAGTATGCAAGCGGCTTCGACATTATCGTCCAGGACGCCAGCGGCCACATCATGACCAAGAGCGCCGGCACTTCCGGCGGAAAGACCCTCGCTGCAGGCAAACTCTACACCCTGCCCGCATTCGAGTTCGTTCCCACCGCAACGGAAGTTGGTGTGGTAATCGCTACCGCCAGCGACCTCGTTAACTTCGCCATTGCCTTCAATAACAAGGAATATGGTGAAGACGTTGTTGCAACCGTTACAGACGACCTCGTCTTCGACGCCAACACCTCCGCCGACTTCAATGCCACGAATGGCATCGGCCAGAAGAAAAACGTCCACGGCGCAACTGAGGACAACTATTTCTCCGGCGTTTTCAATGGCGGCAACCACACAATCAGCGGCCTTGCCGCCACGGTTCCCATCTTTGCCTACACCCAGACCGGCAGCCTGATTCAGAATCTCACTCTGAACAGTACCTGTTCCCTCACCATTAATGCTTCTGATACTGAAACCGTCCACGGAACACTGATTGGACGCGGTAAAGGTTTTGTCAAGAACTGCACAGTAAATGCGAATGTGGTGATTAACAACATTCAGAATGTCACCACTGCCACGCAGCATTACGGCGGACTTGTTGGCCGTAACTACGGCGGAACCATTGAGAACTGCACCATGACTGGCGATATTACCTGTTCTCAGACCGGACAGACAATAACCGCGAATGATGCCTACTTCGGCGGTATTGCCGGTTCCTTGGGCGATAGTGGTACCGTGAACAATAGTTCATTCACCGGCAATATCATCCTATCTGACGGCAACACTTATGGCGGAATCACTGCTGAATCGAGAAACTTTATGTTTGGAGGCATTGTTGCTTATTCGGAAGGCGGTGTTATTTCCGGTTGTACAGCTGGCATAGATGGAACTCCAAAATCTATTGATGTTCGCGGAGTATTTGTCCCTGCTGTCGGAGGAATTCTCGCCTGGTCCACTACTGCAAAGGATTCTGAAACAAAGAATTGTAATAACTATATGTCCCTGTCTATCGCAAGCGATGGTGCCAGGGCAAAAACCACTCCCTGTCGTATCGGTGGTATTGTTGGGCATTCAAATGCCCCCATAAGTGGCTGCAACAATTCAGGAGCTATCTCATCTGCCACAAACTCAACAACCCTTTACCTTGGTGGTATAGTTGCAGACGGAGTCAATGTCAGCAATTGCACCAACAACGCAGAAGGAACTGTCACCAGATCAAATGCTGACCAGGCTGCGGATCAAGCTAATAGGTATATGTATTTGGGTGGTATCATGGGAACGGCCATGGCTTCTGGTGACATAACCAACTGTACCAATCATGCTGCAATTACCAGTAATGTTCCCGGAACGGCTACTGCAACGACACTTGACATGGGAGGTATCGCAGGAGCTAATGGATCTTCGACCAATTTTTATCAAATTGACATATCCGGATGCGTGAACGATGGAGAAGTTAAGCTTGATAATGATAATGCTTCTGCCGTTGCTGCTGCGAGGAACGACGTTGGTGGAATTATGGGTTATAATAATGCCGCCTCATCTACCCTTTCTGGTTGTACAAACGAAGGTAAAGTCTGGTGTAATAACAATGCTTCCGGTTCTTATGGTCCTATCGCTATTGGCGGTATGGTTGGACGTTCTTCAGCGGCTTGCACGGTTACGGATTGCGTTAACAAAGGAGCCATACTCTGCCATAATGTTGGCGCTTCCACAAAAACCACAGTAGATGTCGGTGGAATTGTTGGTTGGGCCGAAGGAAAGATTACGATTTCCGGCACCAATTCTGGTGATACAAGGAATAGCGGGACTATAGATGTTGAAGATACAGCCAGCGCAATAGCTTATGCAAGAACTACGATGGGTGGTATTTTAGGTTTTGCTTCTGCCGCTGACAGCAAGATTACCAATTGCAATAATTCTGCACAGGTTCATTGTGAATATACGACATCGGGTACTGACCGCCGTTCCTATATTGGCGGTATTGCAGGAGTGATGGCTAATTTAACCTATAATACTGACGGTACACCAAAGGGATTTGGCGGGTGCAAAGGATTTGAGATAGCTTCCTGCAACAATACCGGAGCAGTTTGGTCTCGTAATCTTAACACATCCGGTGGAAATAAGACTGGAAACTTTACAGGAGGAATCGTTGGCGCTTTGGCAGGTCTTGATGCTGACAACAAAGCATCTCTACATGATTGCACATCCGCTACAGGGCAAACCACGAACTATCGTGGGTTCGCCGGAGGTATTGCCGGTTACTTGTCTTCTGCAGATCTTTCAGACAATTCCGCTTCTCAAACCATTACAGGCAATCAAAAGAATTCAAGGGGATCTGGTGGCATTGTTGGTTCAGCCAATAACAGCTCCACCCTTTCCAATTGTACTTTTAGCGGGACTATCAATTCCGCTTATAACATTGGCGGTCTTGCATATGTTTTCAATGGTGGGTCCATTACCGGATGTAAGGTTAACGGAGCAACAATTACAAAGGGGACCAATGCTTCGGCTACCGCAGCGGCAGTCCTTGTGAGCAATGCAGCTTCCGGTACCACGATCTCCAACTGTGGTGTAAAGGGCACCCTTGACGGTGCGGCCATCACCCTGTCTTCCAATATGATTACCACTGACGGCGGCGCCACTGTAAGCGGCACCTACCTCATTCCGTAATCCCTAACCCCCGCGGGGCACAGCGCCCCCGGGCCCTCCCCTATTCAGCCGACGCAAGCACACTCTTGCGCCGGCTTTTTTTTCGTCGGAGGCCATTCGAGTGCGCCTAAAGGT
>JAEEUZ010000092.1 GCA_016290725.1 Bacteroidales bacterium
TTTCGGCTCCCTCACCCAAACCGTGACCCAGCCCGGCGGCGTAGACCAGCTGAAGGAACTCCTCACCGGCAAAATCGACGCGGCGAAGAGCCCGGTAACGGATCTTGCAGGCAATCTGTTCAAGAACAATACCCTCAAGAACCTGGACCTTGGCGGCCTTGAAACCAAGCTCAGTGCTTTGGTCCCCGGCGTAATGGGTAAACTGGGCGGCATCCTCAAGGATCAGGATGGCGACGGCGACGTGGATTTCAACGACCTCATCATCACCCTCAAGGGCAGCGCAAACGGCGGCGGCCTTCTGGAAACCGCCAAGAGCATCCTGGGAGGATTATTCAAGAAGTAGCTTTAACGACGCTTCAAACTGAACAGCCGTTGCGGCAGTTCCATGGCCAGTATGATGCCAAGGACTAGCGCAACGGCTACTTTTATTGCCACAAAGCCGCTGTGCTGCGACAGTGCGAACTGCCCGGCCGTAAGGTAATATGTGAACCAGAAGATGCCGGCTCCGGGAACGAGCGGGAAGATGCCGCAGAGGAGGAACACCTGGGCGGGGCTGCGCATGGGGACCGCGGCAAAGCGGGACAGCACGCAAACCAGTATGGCCGATGCGAGTGTGCCCACAGCGGGAGAAGCTCCGCAGTAGCGCGCCAGAAGCAGGTACAGCGCCCAGCCGATAGCGCCGATTAAGCCTGCCACGGCATAGTGGCTCCGTTTCATCCCGAACAAATCGGCAAAAGCGGAGGTGCCGATGAACGCGGCGAGAATCTGCCATCCCAAGGCCGATGTTTCCGCGCTCACGCTCATCCCCTCCAGTTCGATCATTCCGCCAAGCAAGGCGCCATCGGCCATGAAGGCCAGGATAACGCCCAGGGCGATGCAGAAGAACGACAGCATTGCGTCGGTGAGGCGCGTGAGGCCGGCGATATAGTCCGAATTCGCAAGATCACGCACGCCGTTAACGAACGGCACTCCTGGAATGAGTGGCATGATTGCGCCGATGATGATGTTGCCCAGGCTGTTTCCGAAGCCAAGGCGCCACTCGGCGATGCAGATAAGCGTCACAAGCAGCGCATTGCATATACCGCCCACGATCTTGGACAGATATCGGCCGCTCACGAATACCAGAAAGACATATAGGAGAAGGCCCGCCACGAAGGCCGCGGCGCAGTCCATAAAGCCTCCGCCGAACACAGCGCAGAAGCCACCGGCACCAAGGGCGGATCCTAGGATGCTTTCCCATGCGGGCGCTCCCTTGCCCTCCTTGATAGCCTTGAGCCTCTCACGAGCCTGCGCCAAGGTGCACCTGTCCGCCGCAATATCATAGCTGAGACGGTTCACCTCAACCACCTTCGCCAGCTGCACTCCCCTGATGGGGATAAACTCAACATTGGCATAGGTCGATGCCTGCCCGCCGGCCTTGGAAACCTTCTCCGCCTGACCGGTAGTGAAAATGCCGTTGGACAGCACGAAGAAACTCCCCGAATCCACGCCGAAATGCGTGGCGATCCGCGCCATGATATCCTCCACGCGCGAAATTTCCGCCCCGTTTTCAAGCAGCAGATGCCCGGCTTCCGCCGCCACCTCCAGCACATCTGAGAGTTCTTCCTTCATTATTCCGCAACTTCAGCTGATGGTTTGAATTTTTTATCGACAATATATGCCAGGCCGGCGATTGCTATGGCCATACACATTATCACGACCTCAAGCACCACGGTATTCACCTGGCCGTTCATCATAACCGCTATGCCATCGACCAGCGCGTGCAGAAGGATTGCCACGGGATAAAGCCAGATAAACCGGCCCCCTTTGCGCACGGCCGTGAACACCAGCACGGAGAGCGCAATATGGAGCAGCACAGCTGAGCAACGCTCCCATAGGCCGATAAGGTATGAAGCTGGCTTTGCCGATTGCATCGACTCCACCATGGCTTCCAGTTGGGCGAGGGCCGCCGGATCGTCTGGCGACTTCGCAAGAAGCAGGTCCAGCTTGCCCATATTGGACATAATGGCAATAAGCGCCATCGAGAACATACTCATCGCAAATACCATAATCACCTCCATTCCCCCATGGCCCACACCATAGGCCAGGGCCGTGTGGTTGTTGTCCTTTTTCAGTAGGAACTTCATCGACACAAACCGGCCCGTCTCCTCAAAAAGACCCGCCATAAGGCCCCCGTACAAGGCATAGTACAGCGTATTCTCCTGAATGGCGGGAACACTCTTAAGCACCACCAGATGCACCAGGCTTTCCAGCACAAGTGCAAACAGGAAGAACGTTCCCGCACCAATGAGGATAGTCTCAATCTTGCAATTGTATTTCTTTACCAGCCAAATGGCCAGCAAAATGGGCAGTGCCAGACCCACCAGGAAATCCAGCACCAGAATGATTATAGTTGCCGATGATATCATACTTGCGCAAAATTACGCTTTTTGTCCAAAAAACGCAAACGCCGCTTTTGGATCTCCCCGGAGGTTGCCTTAAGCACTCTTTTTGTTATATTTGCAGTCAGAACCGTTTTGTATTATGAAAGGATTATTATTCATCGCATCTCTGGTTTTCTTTGGAGCAACCGGTATTGACAGCAACAATGGCGAGCCTCAGAGCATCATCGCCGCTCAGGAAGAGCCTGCGCTGGAGGGCGCCTGGCGCCTCTGTTCAATAGAAAGCTACGAGGGAGATGCCCTCACCGGCGCCATGACGGTGCAGAAGGACTACATTGAATTCAAGGCCGATGGCGTATGCGTGATGCTTATCAGCAAGCAGGAAAAGGAGTATACCTATGATTCGGAAACCGGTGCGCTCATGATTGGCCCCCGCAAAGCCAAAGTGGTTCGGCTCACCTCCGATGAACTCCTCTGGGAAGAGGTGAGCGGCGGCACCACCCTGCGCTACTGCCTTCGACGGACGGGACAGTAGCTGTGAAATGTAACACGCTGTGTATCTGCAATATACGAAAATCGTCTCCGGCATTTTGCCGGAGACGATTTATATAAGCGCATGTAATTCAATGGCTTACATTTCACGCACCGCAGCAACGACCACTGCGGCACCGGGACACTAGAATATCCTGTAGAACAGGCCGAACTTCACTACAGGGAGGACCGGGATGCCTGAGAGGGCGTCAATTAAGCCATTGTCCTGCTGCTCGCCGGATTCGTCCACCGTGGCGGCGCTGGTTACGTCGTAGGCCACTTTGCTGCCGCTATCGAAGGAGTAGGTGCGCACTTTTATCTTGCCGCATACGGCGATACCGGCGTCAAAGGCAAACGTGAACCTGCTCTGCTTGTCCAGATTCACGGCGCGGCCGGTGCCGATGCCAAGGTAAGGCATGACGGGCCAGGTGAAGGCGTCGCCGTAGCCGTAGCCATCGGCATCCGTGGAGAATACCACAGATCCCTTTGTCATGGTGTGAGTGTAGTCTTCAGGCAGCATGGATTCGCGCATATCTGCCTTCAAGGAGAGGAACTTACCGCTATTGATAAAGGCGCCGGCAGTGATGCGGAAAATCTCCTTCTTTCCCGGGAAGAAGTCTACGAAGAGTTCTCCGTTACCGCCCTTGTACGAGTTGGCCAGGATAGGCATATCGTCCAGATTCACCTGATGCCCGTTGTCCATGTCGTGTGTACCGAAACTACCGGTTCCTTCTGCCGGCGTATGGAAAGCATAACCGGCGCGAACCTGCAGGAAAGAGGTTGCGGGAGCGGCAACATGAATGCCGATGCCGTCAAAGCCGAGGCTCAGACCAGCGGCCAGATGATTGAAACACATTTTGTCCTGTGCATTCACTGCGGCCACGCCCCAAAACAGCGCAGCGGCAAAAAGAAGTAGCTTTTTCATTTCAGTATTTTTTTTATTCTGTCTAAATTTCCATCCACCGGGGCAGGTTTAATCCCCAGAAGCTCGCAAAGGAGCGGATACAGGTCGATATTTCGGAAGGCCGATTCGTCCCCATCGGCAAAAGGAGCCTCATAGCCTCTCTTGAAATCCGGGCCGATGGCGCGGAAGGCCACCATCATGTCTTTCTCGAAGGGGTCGAAGCCATGGGCGCCCTGATAACGCGCCGGGGCGAAGTTGAACTGCCAGCCAAGATCCGGAGAGACGATTATGTCGCCGATACGGCTGGATGTGCCATAGCAAAGGCTGTCCGGCACCTCTCCGTGGCGCCATACGGAAACGTGCTCCAGGCCGCTCAGGAGGTTGTACAGGCTATCCGCATAGCCCTCCTTCGCCCAGATGCTGGTGGGAAGGTTCCCCATGATGCGTTCCGCCCAGCCTTCCGGAATGATGTCGTTATAGTTGATGAAGCGATCCGGGGAGAGCTGCGCCATGCCGTGGTCTCCGGCCAGGATGAAGTTTATCTTCTTGCCGATGGGGAGTGCCATCAGGCGGAGATAAAGCGAGTGCATGAGGCTGTCCATGTGCTCCGCCATGGCCTTGGTTTCCGGCGAAATGGGCCCGTAAACATGGCCCATGTGGTCCGGCTCGTCGAAATACGCCATTACAAGGCGGGGGCGCTCGGACTCCGGAAGGCTCAGGAGGCGCACAACCTCATCGGCCCGCTCCTCGAAGGTCCAGTGCGGCTGCTCTTCCCAATTGCGGTAATAGGTGGGATACTCGCCCATGATGGGGATATCGGACCCCACCCAATAGATTACGCCGGCCTTCACGCCCTGCTTCTGCGCGGTTATCCAGATGGGCTCGCCCAGGTAATAGAACGGGTCGAACCTCGACACCGAATCCCCCATGGAATACTTTTGACCTGTTTCCGGGCACCAGAAGCTGTTGTTCACCAGCCCGTTATGGTCCGGCACCAGCCCCGTTGCCATGGTGTAATGGTTGGGGAAAGTGGACGACGGGAACGACGCCTGCATCCTCGCCGACACTCCCACCGCCGCCAGAGAGTCGAAAAACGGCATCTCGTAGTACTCCGGATAATCCCACCGGTTACCGTCGAGCGAAATGATTACGGTGTAGTTGTCCCTCTTCGGCGCGCATGATAGCGCCGCCACCAGGGCAATGAGCAGAAGTACGTGTTTGCGCATAGGCCAGTTTTTTCCGGGTATAAAGTTACGAAAAAAAATGTACTGGCGCTTCATGCGCAGTAAAGTATTTCTCTGCTGTTATTCAAATCTGTTTCTGCTGATAAGAATCAACCACTTTTTACGAATTCAAATAAAGAAATATTTTTACGTTTTTTAATTTTATAAAGAAAAAGTGGCATTTTCTATTAAAAAACATAAATAGTTGCACCCTGAAGGCCGTTTTGTAAACATTTTCGCTTTGTCTGTTGCTATGTTTGTCGCAATGTATCACACGCTTAAACGCAGCAATTATGACAAACGACATTATCAATTTGGGCACATTTGCCAACATCCGGAAAGACCGCTGGTTCAAAAGAACTTTTGGGGTTAAGAAAAGAATCCATCTTCTTCGCAGGCTTCTTACCGAGATTATCCCGGAACATGACTTCGCAGAGGTTACACTGGTGAAAGAGGAGTTTATCAATGTAAACCCCGATGACTACAAGAGCATACGCGTGGACTTGAGCGCAATCGACTCAGATGGTACGCGCGTTATTATTGAAATGCAGGTTGCAGAGCAGGACAACTATTACGAGCGCATCGCCTTCAACTCCGCCTTCCCCATTCAGGAACAAAAAGAAATCGGCTCTCAAGAGAACGATTTCCCTACCGTCTATATGGTAAGCCTGATGGACTTCTCATACCACAAGGACAGCGACCAGGTGCTGTTCCGCGGCAGATTCCGTTGGAACGACAGTCACGAAGCAATCACAGACCGGGTGCAACTTATCTTCCTTGAATTGCCAAACTGCAAGAAAGCACTCACCGGAGATGCTGGGTTCGCAGATAACTTCTGCTATGTGATGCGCAATATTGAGAAACTAGACGCTATCCCATCTCAACTATCTGAAGACAAATTCTTTGTAGATTTGTTCAATTCGGCAAGAATTGCTAATTTTACAGCCAGAGAGAAATTGCTTTACAAATCAGATATGTTGGACGAACAGAGCATAGCGATGCACGAGCGCTTTCTGGACAAGAAGGCAAGAGTTGAGATTGCCCGTAATCTGATTGCGATGAACTATCCAATTCAAGACATCGCAAAGGCTACCGGATTGTCCCTAGATGTCGTCAAATCCCTCGACCAATCATAAAGATATGTTAGATGAACAGAGCATTGCGATGCACGAGCGCTTCATTGAACGCAAGGCTCGCGAAGGACTAGTTCCCACCTCTCGCGGCCGTCAGTTCTTTACAAATGTGATGCGTTCCCACAGCCATGCGGGGATGCATCGCCATATACGGCCTATCCAGCGGAAGCGCCAGTCGAAGGTAATGAAGCGCCGGCGGCGGGAAAGGCCTTTTATAATGATGCCGGCAGCCTTCTGGACGGGTATCATCATGGGATAGTGCTTTTCCGGATTGAGGATTGCCGTATCCACGAATCCCGGGCGGATGTCGGAAAAAGTTACAGGCAGTTTTTCCATCCTGGAGAGTTGCACAAGGGCCGATACATACGTGGACTGCATCTTTTTTGACGCAGAATAGGCGGCCGATATCCCCATCCCCCTGGTGCCGGCCAGCGATGTCACAACTCCGATATGAGCCTTCCTTGCCGGGCCGTATTCCCCGCTGGATTTTACGTAATTGATGAAATGGCTCACGATTCGCACCATTCCGTCGCAGTTGGTACGAATCACCCGGAGCTCTTTCTCCTCATCCATCTGCGGGTTCTGCAACCCCACCCCTGAAACGTGCAGGAACAGATCCGGTGCCCCGCAGGCCTGCAGCAGCGCATCCAGCCGCTGCGCGGCATCATCGGCAGTGATGTCCAGAACCTCGGCCACGGCGCTCCCGTATCTTGAGGTGATTTCCGCCAATGCATCCGCACGCCTTCCGGCAACGCCCACGCGCCAGCCATCCTCAAGGAACTGCTCGGCCACAGCCCGGCCTATACCCGAGGTAGCACCTATTATTACTGCCGTCTTCATTTTGTAAGAATAGTATCACTGCAATCCCCGTTAAGGCTCCCATCTGTATCTGAGATAGACGGTATTGTCTTTCAGGGAAATATCAGTTCCTGTACACTCAAGCAAATATAATACGAAATCAGCTATTTTCAAAAACTTGCCTGATGGATACTTAACCACATGCCCCGGGAGTCACTTGTTTGCAGGACGCCTTTGGATTATTGTAAACAAATGTTTATTTTTGATTTTTGAAGTGCTCTTTAATTCTAATATGAAATCTTCTACGGGAAATATCGGGAGCGTTCTGGCCATAATGCTGTTTATGGCCGGAGTCGCGCTATTTGGATGGAACGAGTATCGCACTGCAAGGCTGGCGTCCCTTATTAAACAGGCGGGGAAAGAATGCGTGGAACTGGACCAGGCTACAGGAGAGGACCTCGAGGGAAAGTTGGTGCATGCCGTTGGAAAGACCAGGTGCACGGAGCCGCTGAAGGACCCTGACCTTGGTGTGGAGGTAGACGCAATGGTGCTAAAGCGCAGCGTCAGTTACTTTCAGCTTGCGGAGTACCACGACAATCTCAGCGACGATATTACCTATTATGAAGACTGGTGCGACACTCCCCTGAGTTCCAAAGATTACATTGCAAAACACCGCGATAAGAATTTCACATACGTTCGCCTGGAAAGCCGCAAGGACACCTGCCGCTCGGTGATGCTGGGACAGTACGGCCTTCAGAAAGACCTGGTGGGATGGATGAGGGACTATTCCCCCGAACTGGAGATCTCTTTGCCTCAAGCCGCCCTGGAGCAGCTTGCAGCGAAGGCTCAGGCGGCAGCACCAGAAAGGAATCGGCCTAAGGTGAGGGTTCTCGGCAACCGCGTTTACATCGGCGAGAATCCCAACAAGCCGCAGGTTGGGGATGTTTTGATTGAATACGAGGCCATACCCCACGAAACCGTATCGGTGCTTGCAAAGATTGAAAACGGCAATTTCGTGAAATACGGAGCCGAAAAGGAGTATTTCATCTATCAGATAGTACCCGGCAGCCTGGATGCAGAGTCAATGCTTTCCCAGGAGAAGAAGGACAACCGCCAGCTTGGCTGGGTTCTTCGTGGAATCGCCCTGATCCTGCTAGTGATAAGCGGCCCCGCCACATATAATGCCGTCACCCGCCTTTTTACCTCTTAAGAATGGGATCTCCGCAAGATTGTTTCGTTAAGCGTTCCTTCCTTGCGTAGTATGTCTGCCTGGAAGCGAAGCCGGCAGTTTCGGCGGCACCTCGCAGCCCTCCCCGAGAGCCGCGATGAGGGGCTCGGCTATACGGAGAGTGCGGGAATCGGCCTGACGGACACAGGCGTTGATGACGACGAGTTTATTCATACTGATTGTTTTCAAACAAAGATACAACTTTTCCACGATATGGCATTTTTGCCGGCAATGGCTATAACTTTTTGAGGATTCTGTGGAAATGACCCGAAAAAATTTTGAGGATTTTGTACTTTTGGCGCGAAAAAATTTTGAGGAGAGTAGATAAACCACTTTTTTTGTCACCACAAAACGTTGTGATATGGAACCTGAAAGGATATTCAAACGCAAGATATACGACCGCCTGCTCAAGTGGAAGCAGGAGAGTAACGGTAAAACCGCACTTCTCGTCGAAGGCGGCCGACTTCACAGGCCTTAGCAAATCCAAGGTAGGCCGATACTACAAAGACCTGTCCCAAAACGTCCCAGTGTCCCAGGGCATTTCTTTTGGGACAGGCGTTGAACCCGACTGGATTTTTTCTTTTTCCCCGCAGGACAGGACGAATATCCTGTCACTTGTGGATGAATTAGAACTCTCTATATCCTCGGCTTCTGGATAACCCTGATAATAAGCGAGATGAAATAGACGATGAGTCCGTAGAAGGTGGAAATCAGTGTCACCTTTAAGCCCCCACAGATGACAGCAGGACTCACATCTCCAAACATCTGAAGGACACCCAGCATTTGGGAAAGGCCACGCAGGGACCAGAAAATGCCAACGACCAAGGCTCCTATGCCGATTTCTTTCACCCATTTGGGGGCTTTCCAGGCCGCAAGGAACAGGCAGATAAGCAGCACGGTTATGGCAATCATTCCGGCAAGGCCGCCCTTTACAAAAAGATTGGTGATAGGCTCGCTAGCCTTCTC
>JAEEUZ010000093.1 GCA_016290725.1 Bacteroidales bacterium
TGGCCTATATCCAGACATTTACATTTCACAGCCAAAGCCTTACAGGGGATAGATGCCGGCGGAGGTGAAGTCAATGAGGGTTTGGGGGGCGATGCGGATCTGGAGGCCACGGACTCCGGCGCTCACGTAGATGTAATCGTAGAGGAGGGCGCTCTCGTAGATGAAGGTGGGGAGAGGTTTTTTCATGCCGATGGGGGAGCAGCCGCCGCGGATGTAGCCCGTTTCCGGAAGCAGTTCCTTCACGTGGATCATGGCGCAGGACTTGTTTCCCGAAATGCGCGCCGCCACTTTCAGGTCCACTTCCATGTCGCCCGGCATGACGCACACGAAAAGCCCGTTACGGTCCCCGCGCAGCACTAGCGTTTTGAACACCTGCTCGATGGGCTCTCCCAGCTGCGCCGCCACGTGTCCCGCGTCCAGATTGTTCTCGTCAACCTCGTAAGGAACCAGGCTGTAGCTGATCCCCGCCGCATCCAGCAGCCTCGCCGCATTCGTTTTCTGTACAGGCTTACCCATATCCCTAATACTCCCTGTTTCCGAAAATATCCGTGCCGATACGAACTATCGTTGCCCCGTGCTTAACCGCCAGAGGCCAGTCCCCGGACATGCCGATACTGAGCTCCGTGAACGTGTCCCGAAGCTCCGGGAACTCCTCCCGTATCCTATTGAACAGCGCCTCGATCCTTGCGAAATCCGCCTCGATCACCGCCTCGTCATCCGTATTGGTGGCCATGCCCATGAGCCCGCAATAGCGTACATTCTCCGTAGCGTCAGGGAATTGCCTCCCGACGACTTGGCCGCCCATGGCCGATTCACCCCAAAAATCGGCAGATTTTCGGGGGCCCCGAAACCTTTCCCTACAGGGGCCCATCGCAGATGGGAGGGACGAAGACTCTGTCTGAGGGAGGCGGGAGGAAATTCCCTGACGCAGGAGAATGTCAATGATGTCTTCCTCGCTGAAGCCGTGCTTGGTTTCTTCCGCCCCAAGATGGAGTTCCAGAAGAATGGGCACAACCTTGCCGTTTGCGGCTCCCCAGGCGTTGATAGCTTCCAACAGATGCACCGAATCCACCGATTCCACAAGCGATGCATAGGGGAGGACGAGCTTGAGTTTGTTGGTCTGCAGGTGGCCGATGAAGTGCCACTGCACATCGGCCGGCATCAATGGTACCTTCGCTGCGAACTCCTGCGGGCGGTTCTCCCCGAAGAGCCTCTGGCCGGCGTTGTACGCCTCCATCAGCCGCTCTACGGGATGGAACTTCGACACCGCCACCAGTTTTACCCGGGCCGGGAGTTCGTTCATGATTCTATCCAGATTGTCCTTGATACTCATGTCTGCCGATTTACTGACGCGAAGTTACGAAAAAATACTAATAAAAGAAGAGTAAAACAGATAGCGCTTGTCCCGTGAAATGTAAATAGCTGTCACAGATATACTTATATAAATCGTCTCCGGCAAAATGCCGGAGACGATTTGCATTATGCGCAGATAATCAACGAGTTGTATTTCACGCTGCGAGTGAGTGCTATTTGTAGAAGAAGCTGTACTCCATTCCATCGTCGGAGACGGCTTTTACAGGATAGCCCTCCTTATTGAAAGTGTAGTTAATAGTCTTCTTCTCTTTGCCGGAGATAATGGCGGTTGGAAGGTTCTTGGGAGAAATGCCCAGAATAATGTATTCATCCAATCCGACAAAACTGTAGATGCTTCTCAAAAAAAGTGGCATGGCATAAGCCAGAGGACCTATTTTGTTCTCTTCCGTGCCATACTCAAACGTGTAACCCTCATCACCGATGGAAACGAGATTTCCATCCTTCCATGTGTATGCGACTTCTTTTCCGTCAGAAGCAACTGTTTTGATCAATTGTCCCTGTTCATTATATACGAAATGCATGGGTGTCCCATCGGAGACCAATTTAACTTCATCTCCTGGCCAAAGGCCGTCAAAAGATACGTTTGTGCACGCCAGAGGCCGGCCATTCCACAAGTGATAGAAACCACGGTGATACTCTCCGTCTTCGGCATTTCCCACACCGGTAATAATGGCTCTTGAAGTGTATTCAATTGATGAGTACTCATAATAATTCCCATATGAATACATTAGCTCATTTACCCGCTCCTCATTATCATAACGGAAAGCGTATTCCCACTTCTCCCATTCATAGGATGGCTCATTGGGATTCTCCTTGGTATAGGAAATCTCAACCAGTTTTTTGGGGGCAGAGCTGTGATGATGGTGATGATGGCCGTCGTCGGATACCGCATAGGACTCAAATACAAATAAAGATGCGGCCAGCGCGGTTAAAAGATACAAGTGTTTCATGTGATGGTTTGTTTTCGCAAAGATAAGAAAAATACCAAACTATTGGGAGTGTAGTTTCTTTGGAATTGTGACTGGCATTTTGTATTATTGCATAGGTAATTCCGTGAATTATGAAAAAAGTGTATTTTGCCGGGTCGATCCGGGGAGGAAGGGCCGATGAAGCCCTTTATCGGCAGATAATTGAATATATCCAGAGGACGGACATCGTTCTCACGGAGCATGTGGGCAATCTCGCGCTGAGCAAGGTGGAGCACCTGCCGAACCGTGACGAGGCCATATACCTGCAGGATACGGGGTGGCTTCGGGAGTCGGACCTGGTGATTGCGGAGTGCACCACACCCTCGTTGGGGGTAGGTTACGAGCTGGCTTATGCGGAGCGTTTCGGCATCCCGGTGCACATTTTCTACGACACCGCGCGCACCCGTCTTTCGGCCATGCTCTCCGGCGATTCTTACTACAGTATCCACCCTTACGCATCTCCGGCGGAAATCTATCCCATCATCGACACAATACTCTCGCCGAAACTATAAAACCCATGGTTTTATTCGGGAAAAATGCGTAAATTTGCGCCTGCAATGAAGCGCATAATTGTAGCACTCATATTCGCATTGGCTGCAATTGTCCCTGCGCGCGCGCAGGAGGCGGACTCGCTCGGCAGATGCCGGGACGAGCAGTTCCGCGTTTCCCAGCTCATTGCACCGGCAATTCTTGTGGGGAGCGGCGCCGTAATCACCTGGAGCGACTATCTGGAGAAAAACGTGAATCTCCAGGTGCGGGACTTTGTCCTGAGCCATAACCTTCCCACCACCTGGGTAGACAATGTTACCGCCTGCGTGCCTGCCGCGGCGCATCTTGGCCTTAACTGGCTGGGCGTTGCATGCGTACACTCCGGCAAGGAGCGCATCGCCACGCTGGTAACTGCGAGTGCCATACAGTTCGGTGTCGTGCAGGGCCTCAAGCACGCCGTGGATGTTGTGCGGCCAGACGGCACGAACGACCATTCGTTCCCGTCGAACCATACATCATCGGCCTTCATGGGGGCGGAACTCGTGCGCATCGAATACGGTCCCTGGTGGGGGCTGGGCGCATACTCGGTGGCAACGGCCACGGCCCTGATTCGGGTGTACAACAACCGTCACTGGGTGGGCGATGTGCTCGCGGGAGCCGGAATCGGCATACTGAGCGCGCAGGCTGCATACTGGCTGCTTCCGCTGGAACGCAAGCTTTTCGGCTGGAACGCGGAGTGCCTGCCGGGACACGGCACTAATATTTTTGATCAGGAACCCACGATGGTATTCGTGCCGTATGCGGGTCCGGGTTCGGCCGGAATGGCTTTTTCGCTAACGTTTTAGGGATGGAGGAGATTAGTTCACTGCCGATGAGTTCGCCTCATTTCAGGGGTATGGCGGAGGCCTTCCTCTCCTCGTGCGGCATTCGCCTGGAGGCGGTGGATGAGTGGTATGGCATCCAGGCCGATGACGGCAGCCTCATCGCCGGCGCCGGCATCCAGGGGAGCACCATTAAATGCGTTGCCGTGGCAGACAGCCATCGCGGCGAAGGCCTTCTCCCGAAACTGATCTCTCATATCATATCCCTTCACCAGGGTGAGAACCTCCGCGTTTTCACCAAACCGGAGTACCGCGCCCTCTTCGAAGACCTTGGCTTCCGTCTGCTCGCAGAGGCTCCCGAAGCGGTCCTTCTGGAGAATGGTAGGGGTTTGGAACGATACTGTTCCGGATTATTAGACGTTTGGGACACACTACCCCAGACGCAATCCGGAACAGGGGTAATCGTTATGAACGCGAATCCGTTCACACTGGGGCACAGGTATCTGGTGGAGAAAGCGCTGGAGAAGGTGGGGGCGCTGGTGATTATCCCAGTGAAGGAGGAACAGGAGTTTTCGTATGAGGAAAGGAGGGAGATGATTGTGAAAGGCTGCGAGGGGCTGCCGGTGACGGTGGTGGAGGGGAGTGATTACAGTATATCGGCCCTCACATTCCCGACGTATTTTCTCAAGGACCTGAGCCAGGCGGCCGAAACGCAGATGAGGCTGGATCTGGACCTGTTCGGAAGGCATATCGTGCCGGCTCTCAAAGCCGATGTTCGCTTCGTTGGAACGGAGCCGGAAGACAGGCTCACAGCGCGTTACAATGCCTTAATGAAAGAAATGCTGCCGATACCGGTGGTGGAGATTGAGCGCCTGCATGGCGTGTCTGCATCCCGGGTTCGGAGCGCAAAATACCAGGAGGCGGCGGCTATGACGCCCGCTTCCACACACCCTTATCTGCTGGCGCGGCTCATGGAAAAGGCGCTGCTGGCGGAGCTGGATACGCCGCTCAAGCCCGGCCTTGTGGGCCCGGACGGATGCGGTGCGCACAGCGACATGGACTACGTGCTGATGCGGCGCGGGGCAGAGGCGGTTCGCCGCAGCTTCACCGCGCATATCGGCCTGTTGCCGGACCTTGCGGCCCTTGGCAAGGCCATGGAGGCGGATGCCCTCGCGGCAACCGGCGGGGTGAACACCCACCGCGGCGCCATCTTCGCCCTGGGGCTGATGGCCGTATCGGCGCTGAAGAAGCGCGAAATAGCAGAACTCTCCGCTACGCTGAAACAGCCGGAAGGAACCCATGGCGCTGCCGCCGGGGAGGTAAAGGGGGCGCTGAAAATGGCTCGCGGCGGGTACCGCGAACTCTTCGAAGACTGGCTGCCTTTCTATCGCAGCCTGGAAGGGGACCCGTACCGCATGCAGAAGACTCTTTTAAGGATAATGTCCGGCCTGGACGACACCTGCGTGATCCATCGCGTGGGCCCAGCCATGGCCGATTCGATAAAGCTGGAATCCCGAAACCTGCTAAAGGACTTCAGCGTGGAACGATTGCAGGAAACCGCTCATCGGTACAATGCCGGGCGGGTATCTCCCGGTGGTAGTGCGGATATGCTCGCGCTTACGGTTTTGGCCGATACTCTATTAACTTAACTTACTTAAACTTATGGTTGAATTGATTCCTCACGGTGTGTATCTGCTCGGCGGCAGCAAGGTCGTCGAAAGCGGAGAGAACTTGCCGTCGAAAGACGAGGCCCGCGAAAACACCATCACCTACGGAATCCTCCGCTCCCACGATGTCGACGGCGGCAAAGGCGACAAGATGCGCATCCGCTTCGACGCGATGGTTTCTCACGACATCACTTATGTCGGCATTATCCAGACGGCACGCGCCAGCGGACTCACTGAGTTCCCCCTGCCGTACGCAATGACCAACTGCCACAACTCCCTGTGCGCAGTGGGCGGCACGATCAACGAGGACGACCACGTGTTCGGCCTTTCCGCCGCAAAGAAGTACGGCGGCATCTACGTGCCTGCAAACCAGGCTGTTATCCACCAGTATGCACGTGAAGCGCTCACCAAGTGCGGCAACATGATACTGGGCTCGGACAGCCACACCCGCTACGGCTCCCTTGGCAACATGGGCGTTGGCGAAGGCGGCGGCGAACTGGTGAAGCAGCTTCTCAGGAACACTTGGGACATTAACGCGCCCGAGGTTGTGCTGGTATGGCTCGAGGGTAAGCCGCGCAGAGGCATCGGCCCGCATGACGTGGCAATCAGCCTCGTGAAAGCCGTATTCGAGAGCGGATTCGTGAAGAATAAGGTCCTTGAGTTCGCCGGCCCCGGCGTGAAAGACCTTCCCATCGACTTCCGCAACGGAATAGACGTAATGACAACTGAAACCACCTGCCTTTCCTCCATCTGGATCACCGACGAAAAGGTGCAGGAATACTTCCAGATGCACGGTCGCCCGGAGGCTTACAAAGAGCTCAAACCCGGCGAGGTGGCATGGTACGACTCAATGATACGGATCGACCTGTCCACGCAGGAATCCATGATAGCCCTGCCTTATCATCCCTCCAACGCAGTCTCCATCCACGAACTGCAGGCCAATCCGGAGAAGGTGCTGAAGGCAGTGGAGGAAGACACTCTCAAGCGCTTCGGCGACAAGGTTCATCCCGACCTTCTTTCGAAGATCCGCGGCGGAAAGGTGTATGCCGATCAGGGCATCATCGCAGGCTGCTCCGGCGGCACGTATGACAACCTGAGCGAGGCTGCATCCATCCTAAAGGGCAAATCCATCGGCAATGATTACTTCACCATGAGCGCGTATCCCCAGAGCACTCCCGTGTATCTGGCAACAACCCGCGCCCACATTGCCGAGGAACTCCTGGAGGCCGGCGTGGTGATCAAACCCGCCTTCTGCGGCCCCTGCTTCGGCGCCGGCGACGTGCCTTCGAACAACGGCCTGTCCATCCGCCACACCACCCGCAATTTCCCCAACCGCGAAGGCTCCAAGCCCGGTCAGGGGCAGATTTCGATGGTGGCGCTGATGGATGCCCGCAGCATTGCGGCAACCGCAGCAAACGGTGGTGTAATCACTGCGGCAACTGATATCGAATATACCGATGAACACAAGCCTTACGTGTTCGACGGCCGCATCTACGAAAAGCGCATCTACCAGGGATTCGGCAAGGCCGATCCTTCCGTGGAGCTCCGCTACGGCCCCAACATCAAGGACTGGCCCGTGATGCCCGCAATGAGCGAAAACATGATGCTGGAGCTTGCCGCCGTGATTCACGACCCGGTGACCACCACCGACGAACTCATCCCTTCGGGCGAGACCTCCAGCTACCGTTCCAACCCGCTGAAGCTCTCCGAATTCGCCCTGAGCCGCCGCGTCCCCGAATATGTGGGCCGCAGCAAGAGGATTCAGGCGGAGGACAGGGACCGCCGCGCAGGAGTTATCTCCGACAGTCTTGCCAAGGCGCTGGAGGTGGCGGCGGCATCGGCCTCGAACACCTCGCTGGGCTCGTGCGTATTCGCCCGTAAACCCGGCGACGGCAGCGCCCGCGAACAGGCCGCATCCTGCCAGAAAGTGCTGGGAGGCGACGCCAACATCTGCTACGAGTACGCTACGAAGCGCTACCGCTCGAACTGCATCAACTGGGGCATCGTTCCCTTCACCATCGACCCGGATACTCCCTTCGAGTACGAGCCCGGCGACTATGTCTTCGTCCCCGGCATCCGCAAGGCCATCCTCGGCGGCGCTGAAGAGGCCGATGCACAGGTGATCACCCGCTCCGGCAAATGCATTCCCATCCATCTGTACTTCAAGAATCTCACTGAAGATGAGAGGGAAATCCTCGCCGACGGATGCCTTATGAATTATTATAAGAACCATAAATAAAACTTTTTCTCAAACGGAGTCGGACAAAACTTTTCTGACCTTTTTTCGGGAAGAAAAGTTTTAGTCCGCGAAGGCGGAAAAAGTTTTGAAAGGGCAATAAAGAACAAACAATATGAAAAAGATTAAAATGACGACGCCGCTGGTCGAAATGGACGGCGATGAAATGACCAGAATCCTGTGGAAAATGATCAAGGATGAACTCATCCTTCCGTTCGTGGACCTGAAAACCGAATACTACGACCTGGGTCTGCCGTACCGCGACAAGACCTCCGACCAGGTTACCATCGACTCCGCCAACGCCACCAAGAAGTACGGCGTGGCCGTGAAGTGCGCAACCATCACCCCCAACGTGCAGCGCATGAGCGAGTACAACCTGCACCAGATGTGGAAGAGCCCCAACGGCACCATCCGTGCCATGCTGGACGGCACCGTGTTCCGCACACCTATTACCATCCCTTCCATCCACCCTGCGGTGAAATTCTGGAAGAAACCCATCACCATCGCCCGTCACGCCTATGGCGACGTGTACCGCGATGTTGAGATCCAGACCACCGAGCCCGGTGTGGCAAAGCTCGTCTTCGAAGGCGTTTCCGGCCAGAAGATTGAAGAGGTTATCCATGAGTTTGCCGGCCCCGGAGTTATCGAGGGCATGCACAACACGGACAAATCCATCGCAAGTTTCGCCCACAGCTGCTTCAAATATGCTCTTGACGTGAAGGAGAACCTGTGGTTCGCCACAAAGGACACCATCTCCAAGAAGTACGACGGCCGCTTCAAGGCCATCTTCGAGGAAATCTACGAGAAAGAGTATAAGGAGAAGTTCGAGGCGGCCGGCATCGAGTACTTCTACACCCTTATCGACGACGCCGTTGCACGCGTGATGCGCAGCGAGGGCGGATTCATCTGGGCCTGCAAGAATTACGACGGCGACGTTATGTCCGACATGGTGTCAACCGCATTCGGTTCCCTGGCGATGATGACTTCCGTGCTGGTTTCCCCGGACGGCAAGTACGAGTACGAGGCCGCTCACGGCACCGTGACGCGCCACTACTACAAGTACCTCAAGGGCGAGGAAACATCCACCAACCCCATGGCTACCATCTTCGCCTGGAGCGGCGCGTTCCGCAAGAGGGGAGAGCTGGACAACCTGCCGGAACTGGTGAACTACGCCAACCAGCTGGAGCAGGCCTGCTTCGACACCCTTAACGAGGGCCTCGAGACCAAAGACCTGGTGAACCTCTCCGAAGGTATCACCCCCAAGGGCCTCACCTCCCTGCAGTTCCTCCAGGAAATCCGCAAACGCCTTGAAAAGCGCCTGAGCTAACCACGCGTCATTCAGCGAGTGTAAAATGTAACTCGCTTATTGACCGCGACTTACGCAAATTGCCTGGGGCAAAAATGCCCCAGGCAATTGTTGTATATAGCTGTGTGACAGTTGTTTACATTTTACGGGCTATTTAAAGTATTCGCGGATGTTGCGGGCCATCTCGGAGGCGAGGCGGGCGCGGGCTTCGTTGCTGGACCAGGCGGTGTGCGGGGAGAAAATGATGCGGGACATATCTGTGAGGTGCAT
>JAEEUZ010000094.1 GCA_016290725.1 Bacteroidales bacterium
CAGGTGAGGCCGATATCGGCAGACTCACTTGAAGACAATAACATCGACTGGGATAAAATTGACACCTCCGGAGCCATAGTGAATTCCGGCAGCGCCCTCGGCACCGGCTGGATAGGCGACATTGCCGATGTGGTGTACCTCAAGCAGGACGCCTTCGACAAGCTCCGCACCGTGGAAATGGCCGCCCAGCTGCGCGAGATCAACGCTAAGCTTCGCGCGGAAAGGCGCCAGTTCCTTCTCATCGGCTACGGTCGGTGGGGCTCCAGCATCCCCTCTCTTGGCGTACCCGTTGCCTGGGGCGATATTTCCGAAGCCCGCGCCATCGTGGAGGCCTCCCTCCCGGGATTCCGCGTGGATCCCAGCCAGGGCACCCACTTCTTCCAGAACCTCACTTCCTTCAACGCGGGCTACATAAACGTAGATCCCTGGGAAAGGCCGGGCGACAGCCTGGACCTCTCCCCTCTCGACGCCCTTCCCGCCGTTGAGGAAACCGAATTCCTACGCCATGTGAGGCTCCAGGAGGGCTCTCTGAAGATTTGTGTCGATGGCCGTAACAGCCGCGCTCTCATTAAGCTATGATTCCCCAAATACACATAGAAGACTATAACTATCCCCTCCCCGACGAGCGTATTGCAAAGTATCCGCTGACGGAAAGGGATGCCTCCAAACTGCTTCATTACAGCGGCGGCGTCGTGGAAGACCATTGCTTCCGCGAGCTGCCATCCTTGCTGCCCCAGGGCGCCCTTATGGTGTTCAACGACACCAAGGTCGTACCCGCCCGCCTTCACTTCCAGAGGGAATCCGGCGCGCATATCGAGGTGTTCGTTCTGGAGCCGCTGCAGCCGGCGGAATACGTGAGCGCATTCGCCGCCACCGGGAGCTGCGTGTGGAAATGCGTCATCGGCAATGCAAAGCGCTGGAAGGGCGGCCTCATCGGCCTGTATGGCGATAATCAGCTTGGGCTCAAGGCTGAACTCCTGAACCGCGACGGTGCAACAGGCTCGGTACGTTTCACATGGGATGGCGGAGAGCCTTTCTCCCGCGTTCTGGACATTGCCGGTTCCATTCCCATTCCCCCATACCTTAACCGCGACACGGAAGCCCTTGACCTGGAACGCTACCAAACCCTGTACGCCCATATCCGCGGCTCCGTGGCAGCACCCACTGCCGGCCTGCACTTCACCGAACGCGTTCTGGACGACATCCGTGCGCGCGGCATCGAAATGAAGCAGGTTTGCCTGCATGTCGGTGCCGGCACTTTCCTGCCCGTGAAGACATCCCTCGTGAGCGAGCACCCAATGCACAAAGAGCCGTTCTTTGTGGGAATTGACCTCCTTCGTGAACTCGCCGCAGGAAGAGACGTAGTGGCCGTTGGAACCACCTCCGTGCGCACTCTGGAATCGCTCTATTACGCCGGCGTGGCCTGCATCGAGAAAGGCGCCCCGGAAGATGTACCGCAGTGGGCACCGTATGAGCGCGAATATCCGTATTCAACACAGGAAGCACTTCAGGCTATTGTGGATTACCTGGAGCGAAATGGCAAGGACACCCTATCCATCGGCACACGAATCATCATCGTCCCCGGCTTCCGCTGGCGCATCGTCCGCCACATGGTAACCAACTTCCACCAGCCTGAAAGCACGCTCCTGCTGCTGGTCTCCTCCTTCGTCGGCGGCGACTGGCAAACCATCTACCGCCACGCCCTAGCCTCCGGCTACCGCTTCTTAAGCTACGGCGACAGCTCCCTCCTCGAACGCTCCTCAATATGAAATCCATTTTGCTGTTATTTCTAATGATGTTCCCCCTTATGTCAGGCTCCGGGGAAGTAAAGGTATATAAGGGCTGCAGCCGCTACAGTGCCGATGTAATCTGCAACGTGCGCGATTCCAAAGTATATAAAGGGAATTCCTCCTATTCGGCCGATATCATCTGCAACATTCGCGGCAACAAGATCTACAGAGGCAACTCCTCATACTCCGCCGACGTCCTTTTCACCATCTCCGGCGGCAAAGTATACAGGGGCAATTCCTCATATTCCGCCGATGTTCTCTTCACCATCCGCGACAGCAAAATCTACAAAGGAAACTCCAGCTATTCTGCCGACGTAATCGCCAATCTCCGCGACGGCAAAGTCTATTCCGGCACCTCCTCCTACAGCGCCGACATCCTCTACAACTACTCCGGCCTCCTCACCATAGAAGAATTCGTCGCCGTCTGGTACACCGTGAATTACGTGTATTAGGTTTTTGTCTGGAGAAGATATTTATATTTCGTAGGACTCCGTTCCGCTTCGCTCCACTCATATCTTCTCTGGTCGACAAAAGCCTCAGTGCTCTAGCCAGTGTCGCTGGCCATAAATAATTACTCCCAGCTTAAATTAAAAATATTATTTGTATTGAGAGATAAATTTAAGAATTGTTAACTAAAAGTAGCACTTTATGTGTTAATATTTGTTTACAATTTACAAATTTTACCTGCATATATTTGTAAACAATCGTATACATAACTGTTAATTTTGCATCATTTGTTGAAAACTTGCCTCAAATTGGTATAAGTAAATTTTATAGCTATTTTATATAATTTATAATATGCTCAAACCCAGTATTTTATATAGTCTTAACTAAATATAATAATTCAATAAAATAGGCTTCAGAACCCCTAAATATGCAAAACACCCTGTTTGTAGCATTGTATTGTATTATTATATCTATCAAACCCAATGCTTTATCATATTCTATATAAAACATTACATTAATATATTTCGCCCCACTTTATCCACCTGTAAACAAATGTTAATTCACATTTGATTTGCATATCCCGAAAATTGTGTTTACCTTTGTAACGTCAAATTTTAGAAATATGAACAAGAGGCTTCAACAGTTTTTGAACGCGGAAAATATCAGCCAGTCTCAGCTGGCGGATACCCTCGACGTTGCACGTGCAGGTGTTTCACATATTATCGCCGGGCGTAACCGTCCGGGCTTCGACTTCCTCGAGAGCATGGCACTTCACTACCCCCAGCTTAGCATGGAATGGCTGCTCACCGGCAAGGGCAAAATGTACAAGGAGAACTCACTTTTCGACGCTCCCTACGACGAAGCTCCCCAAATTCGCGATTCTCAGACGGCAAATCCTGCCACAAAAGCACCCGCCGCTCCCCTGCCGCAAGCCCCGAAATCGGCCCGTGACGTGGACCATATCGTGATTTTCTACTCGGACAACACCTTCGAAACCTTCAAGCCTGGAGCTGCCACCGTCTAGCGCCAAAAACTCCGGATATTTGAAACTCCCGCGAAAATCACTAAATTCGCGTCATGTTTCTATCGAACCTTCTACTCGCAGCCTCGCATCTGCCCGGATTCAAATCCTGGCACCCTATCATGCACCGCACCCACGAAACCCTCAAGTGCGGCCGCGAGGTATTCGACATCCAGTTCCGCTCTCCCCTTTGCATCGGCCCTTCCCACGATAAGGACGGGCGCATCATCGACGCCCTCTCGGATCTGGGCTACGGATACATCGGAGTGGATTGCGGCGGGGCAAACCTTCACCAGCTCATAAGCCGCATCAACGCGGCGGACAGAAATACCCGCACGGCGGCCAATCTCAGGCTCCATAAAGGCGAATCGGCGGAGGACTCCATAGTGAGGCCTTTCGCCCTGATGTACGATTTTGCGTCACTCTTTATCCTGCATATCGGCGAAACTTCCCCGGAAACGGCATTTTCAGACGATTTGACGGACTTTTACCCTTTAATCGACGAACTCCTTAACCTGCGGCTCTGTTTTGAGGCGTACAGGCCTATTTTGCTTTCAATCCCGTCAGGGGTGGACAAAACCTCCAGGCAGGCCCTCATCAACTACGCCCGCCTGGGCGGAATTGACGGGCTGGTATCCGAAGGGGAAGAAACCGTTCTGGCCGATGTGGAATTCACCGGAGGGCGTCTCCCCGTCATCGGCAGGGGCAGGGTTCAGGAAGCCAGGGCCCTTCTGGATGCCGGCGCATCGCTGGTAGAATGCATCAATCCCACATTCCTCGGGAAATATCTCAAGAAACTATGATACAAGCCTCGGTCTGCACCATCGGCGATGAAATCCTCATCGGCCAGGTGGTGGATACAAACTCCTCCCGGATAGCCAGGGCACTTGGAGAAGCCGGTATTCCCGTACGCTCCATGGTGTCCGTGGGCGACAGCCGGGAAGCCATCCTGGATGCGCTCAGGCGCGAGCTCTCGAAGAGCAGCATCGTCATAACCACGGGAGGCCTCGGCCCCACAAAGGACGACATCACAAAGGATGTCCTGGGCGAACTGTCCGGCAGCACACGCATGGTGGAGAACCCTCAGCAGCGGGAGATTATGGAACAGATCCTCTCCAGCCGCGGCCTTCAGGTGCTGGAAAGCAACCGTCGCCAAGCCTGGGTGCCGGAGCGCTGCGAAGTGATTCCGAACAAGCTCGGAACTGCGCCGATAATGTCTTTCACTGCCGATAACGGCTCGGTGCTCTATGCCCTTCCGGGCGTTCCGCACGAAGCCGCTGGAGCCTTGCCGGACGTTCTGGAACACATCCGCCGGCGCTTTGCCATAAACGACATCTGCCACCGCAACGTGATGGTGTACGGACTTGCCGAAAGCGCCCTTTCAGAGCTCATCGCCCCCTGGGAGGATGCACTCCCCCCTGAAATACACCTTGCATACCTTCCGGACCCGCTGAAAGGAATTCGTTTACGCCTTTCCATCTACAGCGGAACTTCCGCCAAAGAGAACGCCCTTATAGATTCCGAGCTGGAAAAGCTCAAATCCATCCTTGGCAACCGCATTTATTCCGATGCCGATGATACCCTGGAAGCCACTGTGGGCCGAATTTTCAAGGAAAACGGGCTCACTCTCGCGGCCGCGGAATCCTGCACCGGAGGCGAAATCGCGCACCTTCTCACAACCGTGTCCGGAGCCTCGGAATATTTCCTGGGCTCGGTCACTTCATACGCCATAAAGGTGAAAGAAGAGGTGCTTGGTGTCCCGGCGGAAACAATAGAGAAGTTCGGGGTGGTTAGTGAAGAGGGGGCCATCGCCATGGCCAAGGGAGTTCGCCGGCTTCTCGGGAGCGACTACTCGGTCGCGACCACCGGTCTTGCCGGAGCGGAAGGCGACGGTCGCAATCCGGGCGGAACAGTGTGGATCGCAGTGGCCGGACCCAACGGAGAAAAGGCCCATAAGTTCTCTTACCACAACGACAGAAAACGCAATATTCAGCGCTTCGCAGCCACCGCACTGGACTTTTTGAGGCTTTTTGTGCTTTCTGAGCTAAATGCTTGATAAACAAGAAATGTAACAAATCTGTTCAAACATCAAACAAATTTGTTACATTTCTTTTGATTTTGATACAAGCCTCTTATACTGAGCGACTTACAACGTTTTCCATCACTCGGAGCAAATTTCCCGAAAATACCTTCTCGACGAGGCTTTCTCCGAAGCCGCGGGCCCTCATTTCATCGGCCACCAAACCCACCTTCGAGATGTCTTCGAGTCCCCTCGGAGGAACCGGAATTCCGTCGAAGTCGGTGCCGATTCCAACATGGTCTTCCCCGGCAAGGGAGATGGCCCGCTCCATATGGTCCACAACTTCCTTAACTCCGGGAAGCCATATCTGTTGAAGCTTGTCACGCATGCGTTCCCAGTCGGCAACGCGGGCGGGATCGGCAGGATTGGCCCGGAAACGGGTTTCCACCTCATCCGCCTCGTCCAGGACGGCGGCATCGGCCTTTGAAGAGCCGTAGGTGGCGGAAAGAAAAGCGGGATAGAAGTTTATCCCCACATAGCCTCCGTTCTCCCCAAGGGCGCGGAGCATGTCGTCGGTGAGATTGCGCCTGTGCGGGCAAAGGGCCCTGCAGCAGGAATGGGATGCGATAATGGGCGCCTTGGAGCACTCCAGGGCATCATAGAAGGTTTTGTCGGAGGCGTGGGAGAGGTCCACCATTATGCCCAGGCGGTTCATCTCGGCCACCACTTCCCTGCCGAAGGGGCTCAGGCCGCCCCAGCGGGTGCCGTGCGAGGCTGCATCGGCCACGGAATTGTCTCCGTTGTGAGTAAGGGTGATATACCTCACGCCAAGGCGGTAGAAAAGCCTCAGGAGCGAAAGGTCTTCCTGGATGGGAGATGCGTTCTCCATTCCAAGGAATATGGCGGTACGGCCTTCGGAGGAGATTCTGCGGAAATCCTCCGGCGTGGTGGCCGCTTCAGCGTACTCCGGATAGGCCTCAAGGGCATCCTGCACGGCTGCAACCATGCGCAGGGCATAGGCGGTGGCATCGGCAGGCCCCATCGCGGGCGGAGTATACAGGGCAAAAAAAGCCCCGCCGACTCCCCCGCGCCTTAGTTTGGGGAAGTCGACGTGCCCATAACGATTGTCGACACCCGGATTCCTGAGCCTTACAAGGGAGGAAGGGGTGTCGACATGGCTGTCAAACAGCGTTACCATTCTTTATTCGCCTGCGCCGTAAGGAAGGATACTTGCCTTGCTCACCTTGACGATCTTGAAGATAGGAGAGCCAGCGAAGAGGAGCTTGCCGCCGGTGCTGCTGATTTCGATAGTCTCGGAAGCATTGACACTCACCTGGGCGTTGCCGGCAATATCAATGACGGCTTCGGTCATCTGGAGGCCATAAGCATCCACATTGGCCGACTTGGAAGCTTTCACGGAAATGTCGGCACCCATACCGGTGAGGGTGAGTTTGCTGGAGCCTTCTGCATTCACAATCACATCGTTGCAATTGCTGGCAATAGACACCTGGGCGTTTCCTGCAATGGCCACATTAACCTTGTTGGAGGTATTCTTTACGGAAACCTTGGACTTACCGGAGGCATTCACGATAAGTTCGCCGCCTGCGCCGGAGGAGAGATTCAGGTTGGAGTCTCCCTCGGTGATGGCCTCGATGTTATTCTCCGTATTGATGTTCAGGCTCACGTTAGCCTTCTTCTGAAGATTGACCTTTGCGTTGTTTGCAGAAAGGCTGAGGAGCTTCACCTGTGCTTCGTCCAGCACTGTGAGTTCGAATTTGTCGATACCTGCCTCGAAGCGGGACGGGCTGTTGAGAACAACCTTGTCGCAGATGGTGATGGACTCCACTGCAGGCATAGCGATAACGGCATGGAAGCTGGGCTTCGGCGCGTTACGGCCGCTGTAAAGCTTCTTCACCTCCTTGGTGACGGACTTCTCTTCGAAAGATACGAACAGAGTCTTGCCCTGGCAACGGACACTGAGATAGGGAGAAAGGGGTTCGTCGATTGTGACGGTAATTGAGCAAACATCTCCCTGAACCAGCGAAACGTCGAATTCATTGGAAATGTTGATAGCGGTGAAACCATCGGGGAAATCCATGAAGACTTCCTTTTGCTGGATCTGAGCAGAAGCTGCTACCTGAAAACCGGCGAAAGCTACCAAAGTGATGGCTGCTTTCCATGCAATGTTAAATAAATTCTTCATATTTAATAAAATAAGAAATTAGTTTTCGTGTTCCATAAGGCCCGTCCACTCTTCCATATGGGCGTCCAGGCTGAGTTTCAACTCGAGGTAATCACGAGTTAACTGCAAAATATCGTCATTATTTCCCGGATTTGCAAGAATTTTTTCGATTTTTGCCATCTCGGACTCTTTTTTGGCGATTTCCTTTTCGAGATAATCAATCCGGAGTTTCCTCTTCCGGTTTGCCTTTTCCGCCTCCTTGAAAAGAACTTGGTTATGGGCCGATGAAGACTTCTCCGGAGCGGGTGCATTAGGTTCAGGTTCAGTTTTTTGTGTGCGGCGCTCCAGCTGCTGAAGATTTTCGATTTTCCGTTTTTCAAGGAACTCGGTGACTCCTCCAAGATGCTCTTTGACGCGGCCGTCGCGAACTTCGTAGAACTTGTCCACCAGTGAATCCAAAAAATCACGGTCGTGGGATACAACAACAAGCGTGCCGTCAAAGCGCTTCAGAGCCTGCTTGAGAATATCCTTGGAGCGGATGTCCATATGGTTGGTGGGTTCGTCCAGAACCAGTACATTATAAGGAAGGAGCATCAGCTTGGCCATTCCAAGGCGCGCCCTCTCCCCTCCCGACAGCACGGATACCTTTTTGTCGATGTCGTCGCCCTTGAATAAAAACGCCCCCAGAAGGTCCCTCAGGCGGCTTCTCATCTCTCCCGTGGCAATTCTGTCAAGGGTTTCGAACACGGTTAGAGAGCCGTCCAGGATGTCTTCCTGGTTCTGGGCATAGTAGCCAAGCTTAATGTTGTGTCCCAGAATGGCTTCCCCTTCAATGGGATCCAGTTCCCGTGACATTATCCTTAGAAGCGTGGTCTTTCCCTCACCGTTGCGGCCCACGAGGGCAACCTTCTCTCCCCTCTTGATTTCCACGTTCGCTCCTTTGAAAACCACTTTGCCGGGATAGCCGGCAGTGAGGTCGACGGTTTTGAAAACCACGTCCCCGCTGCGCTGAGCGGGCGGAAACTTAAGCGTAAAGACTTGATTATCTGCCTCATCCACCTCAATCCTGTCCAGTTTCTCAAGTGCCTTGATACGGGCCTGAACCTGGTTGGATTTGGTGGGCTTGTAGCGGAAGCGGTTTATGAAATCCTCCGTTTTCTCTATCATGCGCTGCTGGTTCTGGAAGGCGGCCGTCTGTTGGGCCATCCTCTCTTCCCGCAGCACCAGATAGCGCGAATAAGGAACCTTGTAGTCGTAAATATGCCCAAGGACAATCTCCACGGTGCGGGTGGTCACATTGTCCAGGAAACGCTTGTCGTGCGACACCAGAAGAAGGGCGCAGCGGCTTCCCGCAAGATAATCTTCCAGCCACTCAATCGACTCTATATCAAGGTGATTGGTGGGCTCGTCAAGGAGCAGCACATCGGCATCCATAAGGAGGATCTTGGCAAGGGCGATGCGCATGTTCCAGCCCTGGCTGAATGTTTCAACCATACGGCCCATGTCTTCGCTGCGGAATCCAAGGCCGCAGAGCGTCTTCTCCGCCCTGGCTATCCGGGAAGAGTGGCTCTCCAACGAAAGACGGCCGTTTATTTCGCCGAGACGGTCGATGAGGCGGGCATAGCCTGCCGATTCATAATCGTCCCTGC
>JAEEUZ010000095.1 GCA_016290725.1 Bacteroidales bacterium
CCGCCTGGAGAATAGACAACGAGCCCTGGTTCAACAAGCCCGCCTGGGTTGAAAGCCTGACGTTCAGGGCCGGATGGGGCCGTATCGGCAACGATAAAATCGGCGATAACGCCTCGGTGCAGACCATCTTCAACAGTGGTCCCACCTTCGTGGACTATGTACTTGGTGCGGATCAGCAGCTTGCCGGCGGCGCCACCATCCTCACCCTGGTGAACAGCGGAATCAAGTGGGAAACCACCGAGCAGCTGAATGCCGGCGTGGATTTCGGCCTGTGGCGCAACAAACTCACCGGTACTGTAGACCTGTTCCAGAGGGATACCAAGGAAATGCTCCTTGGCGTTACGGCTCCCGCACATGTGGGCAACCGTTACGCGCCCACCGCCAATGTCGGTACCGTGCGCAACCAGGGCATTGAAATCACGCTGGACCACCGCAATCACGTTGGCGACTGGGACTACAGCGTGGGCGGAAACGTATCGTTCATCAAGAACGAACTCACCGCGCTCAACGGCGGCGCCCCGGTTTACGGAGACCGCACCATCAGCACGGAAGGCCTGCCCCTGTACACTTTCTGGGGCTATAAATATGAAGGCATTTATCAGTCGGCGGAAGAGGTGGCAGAGCATCTGTACGCCCCCGGCGCCGCGGAGAACTATGCCCCCGGCGACGCCCGTTATACGGATATCAACGGTGACGGCCAGATCGACAATGACGACCTCACGGACCTTGGAAATCCCTTCCCCTGGCTCACTTACGGTCTGAACGCAAGCGCGAACTGGAGAAACTTCGACCTCCAGATTTTCTTCCAGGGCGTATACGGCAACGAGATTTACAACGCACTGCGTCTCCGCACAGAAGGCACCGGTAACGAATCGGTCCTTTCCACCACGATGCGCAATGTCTGGACTGCCGATAACCCCGGCGGCACCATCCCCAACCCCTTCGGCGGCTCGCACAACCGCGACAACAACTCCCGCTACGTGGAGAGCGGCGCATACCTGCGCCTGAAGAACCTCCAGCTGGGTTATACTCTTCCGGAGACGCTCACACAGAAAGCCGGAATCAGCCGCGCCAGAGTTTATCTGTCGGGGTCCAACCTCCTCACCCTCACTCCCTACACGGGTTACGATCCTGAAGTCGGCGGAGGAGTGGACTACGGCAACTATCCCCAGTCACGCACCGTCATGCTTGGCCTGAATCTTAATTTCTAAGGAGGAGCCGCTATGAAAAAGACAGTTATCGCACTTTCCCTTCTTGCTCTTGTTTCCTGCAACAAGTGGCTCACTGAAGACGGCCCCATGGTGAACCGCGTGGGCGATTTCTTCACCACGGAGCAAACGGCCACCCAGGTGGTTACGGCAGCTTATGCCCCTCTCATGTGGGAATACCAGAATGGTTATTTCCCCGAGTGGTACTGGGGCGACATCGCCTCCGACGACGCACTCAAGGGCGGCCAGAACGTGGCCGACGGTCCGGACCTCTACGACATCGACAACAATAAAGTGGTTGCCAACAACGGTATCGTCCTGCAGTTCTACAGGGCGCAGTTCCAGGGCATAGCAAGGGCGAATCTCGCCATCGAGCAGATTCCGGAGATGCAACTTGACGAAACCTTCACCCAGGCCGTTCGCGACCGCCTCGAAGGCGAGGCTCATTTCCTTCGGGCATACTACTATTTCCGCCTTGTCCGCATGTTCGGTGGCGTCCCGAAGGTAACGGCTCCGGTTTACAGCAGCGCAGACTGGATCAAGCCCCGCGCAACCGTTCAGGAGATATACGAACTGATTTTTGCCGATCTGGAAGCGGCCGAAAGGACCCTCCCTCTCAAGAGCGAGTATCCCGCCGCAGACCTTGGCCGTGCAACCAAGGGCGCCGCACAGGCCATGCTTCTGAAGACCAATCTCTATTATGCCGATTGGAACCGGAATCACGGTGGCGATGCAGCAACGTACTACGCCAAGGCAAAGACCTGGGGCCAGACTTTCCTCACGGACCAGGCGGCCGAGTACAGCCTCCATGCCGATTATGCCGACAACTTCACCCTAGAAGGTGAAAACGGCTGCGAATCCGTGTTCGAAATCCAGTACATGCTGGACGGCATGTCAGACTACGGCGAAGGGAACGGCTTTAGCCGCGGCACATTCTCCGTAATCCTCACCCGTTCCCGCGGCAGCGAGTTCGGTGAGAGCGGCTGGGGCTTCAACCATCCCACGCAGAGCCTTTACGACGAATATGAGGCCGGCGACCCCCGTCGCGACCTCACTATTTACGCTCCTACAACCATCTCCAACGAGGCGGAAGAGGTCTATCTTGGCAACAAGTTCCTCTCCCGCAAGAGGGCGATGCTTGATCCCGCCACGAACACATACATCCATCTCGATCACGCCTCCCGCGGTCCCATCAACTGCCAGCAGATTCGTCTTGCCGACGTCTATCTGATGATCGCCGAGGTTGCCGTGGAGTGCAATGACCTTCCCATGGCCAAGACATACCTTGAATTGGTGCGTGCCCGCGCCCGCGCAATGGTACCGATTGCTTTGCTTCCCGCTTTCCCGGGTTACGGCTATCCGGATACGGCAGCCGGCCTTCGTGACGCCATCCGTCACGAGCGCCGCGTGGAACTTGGCATGGAAGGCCACCGCTGGTTTGATATTTGCCGTTGGGGCATTGCGAAAGATGTTATGAATGCATACAAGGCAGGCGAATCGGCAGCGGTGAAAGCCGAAATGGCGGATTTCACCGAAGGTAAACACGAGCTCATGCCCATCCCCCAGGAAGAAGTGAAACTGGGCCAGCTGGAGCAGAACCCCAATTACAGCTAGTACTAAACCATAAATAATTAACAACTAATCCAACACATTATGAAAAAAGTTCTCTTATTTGTTGCAGCAGCAATGTTCGTATTCGCTTCTTGCGGTAAGGTGGACCCTGACAACGGCGGTCTTATCGATGACAACGGTGGCGACAACACCGAAAACCTTCATGCATCCCTGAAGGGTTCCAACTACTATCTGATTGTCATGGATGGCACAACTTCCGAGAAGATTGCCTCCAAGGTGGTTGCAGACTATCGTCCTGACGACAATGGCAAGAACCTTTGGGTATGGGACGGCACCTATGCAGGCGGCACCCCCAGCGGTCTCAGCTTCTACGGCCTCACCGAAGGCTGGGTATGCCTTGAGGTTACTACCGTTGGCTGGTCCGGCGCAGGCTGGCAGGTGAACAATAAAGAGGGCAAGGCTCCCGATTGGCTCAAGATGAAAGATCTTGCTACAGACACAGGCAAGTACTATCTGCACGTTGGTTACAAGGGCGCAGCCGGAAAGGCTCAAATCCTTGGCTTCGGTTATGGCGGCACTGAGTACAAGTTCGCAGTTGGTGAAGGCACTCTTGATGATGCTGGTGTGACCTACACAGCTATCAACCCCATCAACAACGGCGGCAAGTTCGACGCCAAAGAATGGAACGAGTATGAAGTTAAGCTCTCCGACATGGGTATCGACTTCAGCAAAGACTGCACTGACGCTAATGTGTTCTGGTGCCTCTCCGGCGGTGAAACCGGCAAGCAGATCAACCTGGACGCAGTATTTGTTTACAAAAAGTAAGTTTTTTTCAAGGCCGGCTCTGCCCTCCGACGCCGGGCCGGCCTTTCCCTTTTTCCTATGAAAAAAGCGTTTTCCGCATCCTTTTTGACGGTTTTTCTCGCGGTGGCGTGCCAGTGCACGGTACCGCCGCAGCCGTCGGACCTGATAATTGACAATCCCGCAGATGACAAACCCTCCGTGGAAACTCCTTCCGGTCAGGAAGGAAGCGGCGAGGTAGATGGCTATCGCCTTGTCTGGGCCGATTATTTCGACGGCTCAGCTCTCAATGCCGATGATTGGAACGTTGAGGTGAACGGCGATGGCGGCGGCAACAATGAATTGCAGTATTACCGTGCGGAAAACGTAACCGTGGAAAACGGATGCCTGGTGCTCACGGCCAGGAAAGAAACATATCTGGGCAAGGATTTCACATCCGGAAGGCTGAACACCTCCAAAAAGCACTTCTTCACACACGGAAAGATAGAATCCAGCATCCGTCTGCCCAAGACGGCTAACGGGCTGTGGCCCGCGTTCTGGATGCTGGGCAATGATTTCTCCGAAGTGGGCTGGCCCCGCTGCGGCGAAATCGACATACTTGAAATGGGCAATTCCGAAGGTATCCGGAAAGCAACTCAGGAAACCTTCTTCAATGGAGCCTGCCACTGGGGCTTCTACAAAAACGGGGGATATCCCAACTATGCCAAGTCCTCAAACGCTCCCTACAGCCTTCAGGATGGACAATTCCACCTGTTTACGCTCATCTGGGACGAGCAGTCCGTCGCCATGTACCTGGACTTGGATAAAAACCCCTCGGTGGAACCTTATTATAAGATGGACATCGTGGACATGGACGGCGACTGGGCCGTCGGAAAGTATTTCCACCACGACTTCTTTATCGTGTACGACCTTGCTGTGGGGGGCAATTTCACCGGCATCCACAATACTTCCGGTATTACGGCCCTTGCCGATGGCCCCGCCAGTATGTATATAGATTTTGTTAAAGTGTATCAGAAATGAAAAGATTCCTGATAGCATTGTTAATGGTTCCCATCCTAGTCTCCTGCGACCTTAAGGCCGATCCGGAGGAAGGGGGGAAGGTAACCTACAGCCTCACTCAGGCCAAGAGCCCCAAGAGGGGTGTGGGCTATAACAATCCGGTGCTTCCGGACCAGGACCTGCCTCTCATCGGCCCCGCATTATCCTGGGCTTATAACTGGAGCAACAATCCTCTGTCCTCCGACATCGACGCGGCTTTTACCCAGTATGGCGTCCAGTTCATTCCCATGACCTGGAATGGCAACTGGAGTGCCGATAACATCAGGGCAATCAAGCGCGCCCATCCGGAGGCCAAGTATATCCTGGCTTTCAATGAGCCCAATCTTACCGACCAGGCCAACATGACTCCCGCAAAGGCGGCAGAATTGTGGCCCGCGGTCGTTTCCATCGCCAATGAACTGGGGCTCAAGATTATCTCCCCGGCGCTCAATTACGGTACGCTTGAGGGTTATCACGACCCCATCGTGTGGATGGACGAATTCCTCGCCCAGAGCGGGGTTTCCCTGGACGATATCGACGGTATCGCCCTTCACTGCTACATGCCCTCCGCCGGAAGTGTAAGCCAGTTCCTGGACCGCTTCAAGAAATACGGTAAAGGCCTGTGGCTCACCGAGTTCTGCAACGGAAACTCGAACAACATCTCCGAAGACACGCAGCTTGCGTATATGTGCGAAACCCTGAATATGCTTGAAGGCAGGGCCGATGTCGCCGGCTACGCCTGGTTCATGATGAGAGGCGGGTTCAACTCCAAGTGGCACAACAACCTGCTCACCAGCCAGCCTCCCATCGAGCTCACGACGCTCGGAAAAGTCTTCGTGAACTTCTCCACATTCGACAAGAACCTTTTCTACAAGGTCGGCGATGTCATTCCCGCCGAGCAGTATGTAAACGCCTCCGGCACCATCCTTCTGTCGCCATCCACCGACGGCGGCATCCTTGATGTCTCCAAACTCGGAAAAGATGCCTATGTCGAGTATCAGCTGGATATCGCCGAGGCCGGATCATATAAACTCTCACTCCGCTATCAGACCTTTAACGACGCCTCCCTTGGCGTCAGTCTGAACGGAAGCCAGGTGGCATCCAAAGCCATCCCCAACACCTCCAAAGCGTGGACGACGAACTTCTTCTCCGTGGACCTTCCCGCCGGCAAGTCCGTCCTCCGCCTAACCTGCCAGAGCGGCACCCCCATCGCCCTCAACTGGCTCAAAATCAGCAAATAATCCTACATAAACATAACACAACAAAATGAAAAAAACTTACTTATCACCACGCACTGACGTGGAACACGTGCTCCTGGAGCACAACTTCACCGCCTCCCCTTGGTATAGCAAGGGTGGCTCTGGTAATTTTACTTATACTGTAGAGGAAGAAGATGAATTTGAATAGGGAGGACACATTATGAAAAAGATTACATTATTACTTATTGCTTTTCTATTTGCGTTCATTTCTTGTGAAAAGCAGACCAAAGAACCGGTCGTAGTTGACGACAATTCCTGCCTCATTACCTTAGGCGTTGATACCAAAGCTCAAATGACGGATGAAAACGGAATCCAGTGGGAGACCGGAGACCCTGTTCAGATCATTACACCTAATGCCGGCAATGACAATGAGTCAGAATTGGCCGCACCGGTTGTAAGCGGTCTTTCTGATAACGACCACGTTGCGTCAATTTCCTATGCCCTTGAAGCCGGAAAACAGTATGGATTCAGGTTTAATTTCAATGGCGTGGACGAATTTGTCTTCTCCAATTCCGTTATCCAGCCCACAGCCGGTGTATTACCAAAAGCATATCTTCATATGCATTCTGGGAAAACAATGGCCAGCGTAACATCTGAAGAAGTCGCGGCAGGTGCTGTCTCCAGATCAATGGAGATTGCAGGAACAATCATCAGATTTCTCCCTTACACCACCACTCATTCTTCCGAAAGCGTTCAGAGTATTGAATTCAAGTGTGATTCCTGGGCTTTTGGTACTGTTCGCTATAACTATTTTACCGGAGCCTTCGATCCTTGGGGTGAAGACTTATTCTATGCCGGTAACCGTCAGAAGAATGGCACGGTTTCTCTGACTACTCCATTCTCCCTTGCTTCGGCTTCTTCGAAAGAAAACTCAAAAGGACTGTATCTGCCTATTGCCGCGCAAGCCGGAACAATTAATGGCTACACTGTCGTGGTAACCACGGATGTCGCGATTTATACCTTTACAACCACAAAATCTCTTGTTGTTTCCGAGAATAAGGTCCTCAACATGGGCCTCAATTTGGAAAAGGCAACAAGACTTGTTCTGGCTGACCTTGTATGGCCTACCGAAGCCACATTTGAGCTTACTGCCCTTAATGGTGTTGATGCGGCGCGATATACAATTGAAACAGCTTCGAATATACTAAGCACGACTGTAACCCTGGCCGACGAAGACCATGTAGCTGGTGCATTTGGATACACAATGTCGAATATTGAGTCCTATGACATAGTAAGTAAGCCGGATAATGCTATTGCCAATATTCAGGCAAACAAGATGAATTTCGACTTTTACGAGAACAAGGGCGATTTCGATATAGAATACCAGCTTGTCGCAAATAACTATGCCCGCAGGAACTATGTAGTTCACGTTATTCGTCCCAGCAGCCTTACCAAGGCATTCGAGGTCGCTACAACCAGTTACAACGTAAGTTATGATGCCACTTACGTGGAGATTCCGGTTTCCTCGAGGAACATAGTATGGACGGCGGCAATTACAAGCGACGGCACTGGCTCTGCTACAAGGACGATCAATGCCTCGTCGGTAACGGTAAACTTCCCGGCAAACACAGAAGGAACAGCTAAAGTCATTGTGCTCAGAATCAGCACTGACGACACTGAGGTGACACCAAACTACTATGATGTAACCATTACTCAGGCTGCCGCCGGCGTTATCAGCTGGCCGGGAACGTCCACATTCAATCACGGCGGCGTTACTTCTGGTTGTACAATAACCAATGATACCGACGACGAGTTTACGGTTAACGTGCCGGCAACGGGTTATTATCCTTTCCATATGTATTTCTCTCTCACGAATGTTACATTGTCCATTAACAGTGCAAACCTTCCTTCTGGTGTGGGAGTGGATGCTTCTCTTACCAACGGAACGGGATGGACCTCTGGTGCAGGTTGCCCTTTCTGGGTGGCAGAGAATAACACAATGGCTCCGGTACAGTATGATATTCCTCTAACGATGACAGCTCCCAACGATGCGGTCAAGACATATATGATGCACGTGATCCGCGCTGCCAATGTTCAGTTTACCGTAGCGTCGACTAATATCAACGTTGAAGCCTCTGCCACTTCTGCGACAATCGCCCTTACGGCAAATGTTGCATGGACGGCATCCGTTACTTCCGGTGCTGCTACAATTGACGTGGCTTCTGGCAGCTCGAACGCTAATATCGTAGTTAGCTTCTCCGAGAATACTGATACAGAGAACGCCAATACATATCAGGTTACTCTGGTATCTTCCGGCCGTCCGGATATTGTTGTAACGATTACTCAGGCTAAGGCCGGATCTTCTGCACCTACGTGTGAGTATTCATTTAGTTTTACCTGGACAGCATTAGCCTCGCCATATCAGGCGTTTAATCCCAATTATAATGAAGGTCATTGGATAACTATCTCCAACATCAGCCCGGCCATTTCCGCAGACGATGTTATGACAAAACTGGTTCCGTTCGCTTTTGAATTCTCTGCTTTAAACGATGAGGACAAGACCGCATCTGGTCTCTCGGGAGTTAATTTTGCCAGTGAATTGTCGGTATCAGTGCTAACTGTGCTTGATGGCGGTGCAACGGTTCAGTTCAAAGTGTCCACTGGATCAGTATCTGGTGATGCCAAGATTGTTATGAAAAATTCTAATGGCACTGAGTATGCGACGAAATACATTCACGTCAACTAAGCAATAATGTGCATGTGTTTTCGGGGCGCTCCTTGCGGGGTGCCCCGATTTTTTGCGTGGCGGCTAAGTGTCTGTGTGTCAGCGAGTTCCTTGTTTTGGGGTGCAAATAAATTTGCACCCCAAAACACGTAACGCGCTAATCCTCAAGCATTTGCACGCCACATATCGGAAGAGGGAGCGGACTGCGGACTCGATTTCGGACTCCCGGCCGGGTGTTTTTTTAATAATAACCACACTCGCGGCTTTGCGGGAGCCGGAATTTCAAGAGGATTATGGGCTGAAGGAGACGGTTGTGCTCACTATCCCATCAAAAGACAAAAAGATGCTGCTCCATCTTGCTTCCAGGA
>JAEEUZ010000096.1 GCA_016290725.1 Bacteroidales bacterium
CTTTTTCGGTGTACTTGTCGAAGGCAAAGAATGCCAACAGCGGTATCGGGAAGAACATGCAGAAATGCACGACCTTGTCCGTGGGGATGCCGAAAATCGTTTTCTGTACGCTGGGCGGCGTTTTGATGTTTGCGAGGCATACCGCAAGCACCGTCACCAGGTACAGCGCCAGAATTATCCTCGAAAACAATAATTGCCGTTTAGTCATAGTAGAAAAATTATAAATAAGATGGTATATTCTCCAAAACCATAGACGCCCATGTCTTTGTGAATGGGAGGGGCCCAAACTTGTTTGGGAGGGATAGGACCTCTGGTCCGTAGTTTTGGGAATATACCATCTTATTTATAAACAAGTTTTTTTTTCATTTTAGCAGTAATTCGCCGAAGTATTCAGGGCAGTGGAAATCCGGGTGGGGGGTGCCGATGGGGCTCCAGCTTAGGAAGTGGGGGTGGGGAGTGCAGTCCCCGCATTTGTAGAAGTTGGCGCGGAGGGAGGCCGGGAGGTTATCCGGATCCACGCCGATGAGCTCAAAGGGGATGAGCAGGGTTACGCGCCATGCCCGGATGCCGCCTTCGCTTTCAACGATTTCCTCCGGTGTTACCAGACGCACGATTTCCTCCATCTCGGATGCGGGCCTTTTCACCCTTTCGTTACGGTTGGGGCCGCAGGCGGCAAGCACTTTGCCGCGGGGGTTGGTTTCAAAGTTATAGTAGCACTTTCCCGAAGGGTCCTGCACGAAGAATTCTACGCAGCTGTCTTCCCACTGGGTGCCGTTGTCCTGGAGATTCTGGGCGCGAAGGTCCATCCCGCTCACGCGGAAGTCTACGACGAGGCTATCCTCAGTGCGGGCGATGCGGCCGGCGCATAAGGGGGCGTACGGGAATTCCGAGGGCCAGTTCACACAGTTCACGTCGAAACGGCCGCCCTGGGTTTCGAGGGCGGTGTCCAGGTCCATATCGGCAAGATTCTTCAGGAGGGGTACTTCAAGGGTGGTCATAGTGCTTGCATGTCGTTAAGTTTCTTGTAATAGCCGTCCAGAGCCAGAAGCTGGGCGTGGGTTCCGCGCTCCACGATGCGGCCTTCGTGCATTACCACGATTTCATCGGCATTCTTGATGGTGGAGAGACGGTGGGCGATTGCGATGGTTGTGCGGGAATGCATCAGGCGGTCCAGCGCTTCCTGAACAAGGCGTTCGCTTTCGGTGTCCAGTGAGGCCGTAGCCTCGTCCAGGATTAGGATGGGCGGGTTCTTGAGGATGGCCCTCGCGATGGACAGGCGCTGCCTCTGGCCGCCGGAGAGTTTGGTGCCGCGGTCCCCGATGTTGGTCTGGTAGCCTTCCGGCTTTTCCATGATGAACTCGTGGGCGTTGGCGATCTTTGCCGCGGCGATTACCTGCTCTTCGGTGGCGTTTTCTACGCCGAAGGCTATGTTGTTGAAAATTGTGTCGTTGAATAGGATGGGCTCTTGATTCACGTTGCCCATGAGGGAGTGGAGGTCTTTGAGGCGCACTTCCCGTACGTCTTTCCCGTCTATGAGAACGCTTCCCGAAGTGACGTCCCAGAAGCGGGGGATAAGGTCCACCAAAGTGGATTTGCCGGCCCCGGATTCGCCCACGATAGCAAGGGTTTTGCCCTTGGGGATGCTGAGGTTGATGCCTTTGAGAATCTCCCGCGAACCGTCGTAGCTGAAGCTAACGTCTCGGAGTTCGATCTTATCGGAGAAGCCGCCAAGCTCTTTTGGCTCCGAGGGGTCCGTAATGGGGTTCTGCGCTTCCAGGATGCGGTTTATCCTTTCCATGGAGGCAAGGCCCTTGGGAATGCCGTACGCCGCCTTGGCCAGTTCCTTGATGGGGGCTATCACGGAGTAGAGGATGGCCATGAAGAAGATGAACTGCGAAGCGTCCATGAAATCTTTCCCCAGGAAGCCGCGGCCCTTGATGATGATGATTCCGCCGAAAGAGAGCACCACCATGATCATTATGGTTCCAAGCAGTTCGCTTAGGGGATGGGCCGATGCCTGGCGCATCCTCACCCTCGAATTCTTCGCGCGCATGCCCTCCGTGACGGCTTCGAACCGCCCGGACATCTTTTTCTCCGCATTGAATGCCTTAACCACGCGGAGCCCGCCAAGGGTTTCTTCCACCTGTGACATGGTGTCTGACCAATACCGCTGGGCTTCCAGGGACTTACGCTTAAGCTGCTTTCCCACAACGCTCATGATCCATACGAAAGCCGGGACGAAGATGGCTACGAACAGCATCATCTCCGCGCTTGTGAACAGCAGGATGCCGAAGTACACCAGGATGAGGATGGGATCCTTGATGAGCATGTCGATGGAGGAGGTGATGGAGGTTTCCACCTCGTTCACATCCCCGCTCATACGGGCTATGATATCGCCCTTGCGCTCCTCCGAGAAGAAGCCGATGGGGAGGGCAAGGATCTTGTTGTAGATGCGGTTGCGGATATCCTTGACGATGCCGGTGCGGATGGGGATCATCACGGCCGACGAGCCGAAGTAGCAGCTGGTTTTCAGCACCGTGAACACGATCATCACCGCGCAGAGGGCGAGGAGGGTGTTCACCGCCCCGTGCACGTCCGTGTACGAGCTCACCCACGCGTACGAGTTATTCATCAGGAGCTCCTTGAAACTGTAGCCTTCAGTGCCCCAGGGGATGAATTCGTATACGTTCGTGTCTATCTTGAAGAGAATATTCAGAAGGGGGATGATAACGGCGAAGGAGAACACGTTGAACACCGCGGAAAGCAGGTTCAGCAGCACGGCTCCCACCATATATATCTTATAAGGAGAGGCGTAGAGCCTCATCATTTTGAAAAACTCTCTCATTGACGTTTATAATCCTACAAATCTAACTTTTTTTCGTTAAATTTGCAAGGATAAAACAGCGCATTATGATAGCAATTATTCTGGAAAAAGCCACCGACCGCCTGGTATCGGCCCTCAGGCTCTCCTCTTTCAAGGATTTCAAGATTTATATCCCGGAGCATAGCGATGCAATCGGGGCGGATGAAGACTCGCTCAACTACACCATCGGCACACTGGCAGATGTTAAGGAAGATTTCGTGATGTTCCTGTGCCCGAAGGCAGAGCCGGAAAAGGGCATGCTGGGGAGGGTGAACCGCACCATAACGGAGCATCCGGAGTTCGACGTGTATCACATCAACCTGGAAGGCGAGCCCAAGTTTCCCCTGAAGGTGGACGCGGAGGATTTCTTCGTGATGGTTGCCCAGAAGGATTTCAAGGCTCCGCTGTCCTCGTTCGTATTCCGCACATCGGTACTTAAGGAAATGATTGTATATCGTGCGGACGAAACGAAAGATCCACTGGCCACGGTAATCTCCTGCATCGGCAAGGGAGAGATGAGAACCGTCCGCCACACCACTCTGGTGCATCGTTTCCCGGCCCTCACTCCGGAGCAGAAGGAGGAAAGGATCTGGCGCCGCATAGAGTTCCTCCGCTGGACGGAATCCTACTGGGGCGACGAAGATTATCCCGTCACGGTGGCAAAGGGATTCGCCATATATGCAAAGGAAGTCGCCAAGCTATATCCTTCCCGCGGCAAGGATGAACTCAAGCAAATTATGGAAGGGTTCACGACGGTGAAAGGCCCCGTGCGCAAGCTCATGGCGTCATCGGCCCTTAAAAAGGCTATCAAGGCAAGGGAAGAAGAGATGTCAGAGCCACTTGGACAGCCAGTGGAAAATCAGGATAATCCGCTTTCTTAGCACCGGGAGGTCTATCCCGTCGGCCGTATCCACGGGTTTGTTGTTGCGCATCGTAATTCCGGAAGTGAACATCACCGCCGGCATTCCGCCGTCCAGGAACACCCTTTGGTCGCACACCTGGGTGAGGAACAGCCTTGTGAAATCGGCGCTGCCGTAATAGTCGAACCCGAGGTCCATATTAATGCGCCTGTTGAGGTTCACGTTCGATAGGGCATCCCGGCGGGCATAAGACGCATCGCCAAGAAGGATGAGATAATCGCTCCTGCGCGGATGCAGGGGGGCTTCGCTGCTACCGATCTGGTCGATGTTTATCACCAGGTCGATATCTCCTTTGCCGATGACTTTCCCCGTGACCGGGTCCTTGAGGCGACCGTTCAGGATTCTCCTGTACAGGGCCTTGGCGCCGGAGAAGTTGCGCATTTTGCCGTCCAGGCCAACGAAGATTACGTTCGTGCGGTAACGCCTGCCGTAATGCTCCATCCGATGGAACATCTCTGCGAGGGTTGCCATGGCAACCACGCCGGAGGCATTGCTGTCCGCCCCCGGATACATGCGGCCGGAGAGGATGCCCAGATTGTCGTAATGGGCCATTATGATGATGTAGCGCTCGCCGGTTCCGGGGTACATGCCAAGGACGTTATGGCCCGTGCCGCCGCCCTCCAGGTTGAAGCCGTCTGCCCAGCAGCCATCGAAGGGGACGACGCCCGCGCGTTTTAGGGAGAAGCGTATCCATTCGGCCGCCATGAAGTGGCCTTTGGTGCCGCTGGCGCGCCCTTCGCAAACCTCGGAGGAGAGGAATTCTATGCCCTGGAGAAGCTTCTGCTCCTGCACCGCGGCTTCCGCGTTCACCGGGCTCACGACGAAACCACGGCTCTGCCCCAGGACCTGGAGCGGAAGCAAAGTGAGTATGAGAAGCAATAATTTTCGGTGCATTGGGCGTGTTTGGCGCGATAAATGTTTATATTTGCATCCGTCAAACGGATGCGAAATTAGACAATTCTGCCCGTTTTTGAAAATTTTTCTTTTATGAAGCGAGTCATTGCCGCTGCCTTTGTGTTTGTTCTCCTGCTGTGTTCAGGCGTTTCTGCGCGTGCCCAGTGGGACAAGGACGTGTTCTCTTTCCGCGGGCGCAGCGCCCTTGCGGAAGGGCGGCTTGCAGATGCAATCACCAACTTCAATATCCTTGCCCAACTGGATTCCACGGACTATTACACTTTCTTTTTCCGCGGAATAGCCAAGTACAATCTGGGGGATATCCGCGGGGCCCGGAAAGACTTCGATACGGCCGTGCGCCTGAATCCCGTGTTCACGTCGGGCTACCATTACAGGGCAATCACCAGCTCCCGCTTCGGCAATTACGAAGATGCCCTGGAGGACCTTGAGAAGGCGATTTCCCTGCGGCCCGGCTATGAAGGCCTGTATTTCACGCGAGGGGTAACGTACTTCCTTGCCCGCCGCTTCGACGATGCGGTGAGCGACTTCAACAAGTATATCAGGAAGGAGCCGAAGGATCCATCGGCCTACCTTAACCGCGGAGCGTCGTATCTGTTCATGGGGGATACGCTCAAGGCAATCAAGGACTACGAGAAGGCAATCAAGCTGGACCGGTTCGAGCCGGAGGGCTATATCCGCCGGGCTCGCCTGCTGTTCGAGATGGGCAATAACGACGGAGCGCTGAAAGATCTGAACAAGGCGGTGGAACTGGACAGTACGAATACCCTGGCGCATTTCAACCGCGCCCTGGTGAATTCGGAGATGTACAATTTCCAGGACGCTCTGGACGATCTTGACAAAGTGCTGGACAAGGAGCCCGGAAATGCGCTCACCCTGTATAACAGGAGCCTTCTTTATGCCCGGCTTGGAAATTTCGAGAACGCGCTTGAGGATATGGACAGGGTGATCAATATCAATCCCCGGAACGTTCTGGCATATTTCAACAGGGCGAGTTATTTCGTGAGCATGGGCAGATGGGCCGATGCCCTGGCGGATTATAATTCCTGCATCGGCCTGTATCCGGATTTCGCGAGGGCGTATCTGAACCGCTCGTTCGTGGAGCTTCAGATGGGCATGCGCCGGGCCTCCCGCGAGGACTACCGGATTGCGGAGCAGAAGATACGGGAGTTCCGCGAAAAGAGCACTTCCGATGCGGTTTCCTTCGCGGATACCACACGTAAATACAGCTCCCTGCTAGCGCTGGATGCGGAATTCGCCCGCTCGGACTTCGACGACGAAATGCTCCAGTACAGGGATGTGGACGTCAAGCTCCGGCCACTATACAAGTTCTCCCTTGCAGATTCCAGGGACGATACGTCTTATGCCCTCAGCCGCGGATATGAGAACCCTCTGCTGAGCCGGTTCCTGGGGGATCTGCCCCTGCCGGTCGTGCTCTCCTCGGAGAAGCCGTCGGCAAAGCCGGAGATGTCGCTTGTTGAAACAACGCTGTACGTTAACATGGAGGATTCGCCCCGTCGGGCCTTCCTGCGGGCGCTTTCGGAGCTGGAGCACAACCAGTACAATTCGGCGCTCGGCCAGTACGACACGGCTCTGGAAGGGGAGGATTCTTCGCCCTACGGAGCATACTACAAGGCATTCTACTATATGAACCGGGCCGTCCTGAGGGCCGATATGATCGAGTTCATTGCCTCGATGGAAAGCAGCGTGCAAACCCTCACCATGGACGAGGGCGGCCATGCCCGGGCGCGCGTTTCCGAGCAGGTTACCCGCGGGTACGATTATTCGGAGGCCATCGCGGACATGGAGGCGGCGGCGTCCACCCTTGAAGGGGTGCCGTACATCTATTTCAATCTGGGAAATCTCTACTGCCTGTCTTCCCGCCTGGTGGAGGCCATCGGCAGCTACGACAAGGCCCTTTCGATCTATCCCTATATGGCCGATGCGTACTACAACCGCGGGCTCATTCTCATCTATCTGAAGGATAAGGACAAGGGGTGCATCGACCTGTCCCGCGCCGGCGAGCTGGGAATCGGGGATGCATATTCCATCATTGCGCGCTACTGCGATCAGGAAGAGGTGTACTAGTGGCATTATCGAAAGACATATTGCTTGCGAAGATTCGCACCGGGGAGCCGTTTGCGAGGGGGGAGCAGCTGCGGCTGTGCCTTCTTCTCAGTTATCCGGCTATAATGGCGCAGCTGTCGTTCGTACTGATGCAGTACATAGACACTGCCATGGTGGGGCATCTTGGAGCGGCGCAAGGGGCGTCCATCGGCCTGGTGTCCACGGTGATGTGGCTTATGGGCGGGTTCCTGATGGCGGCAAGCAGCGGTTTTTCCGTGCAGGTGGCTCAGCTCATCGGGGCGAACGATTTCGCATCGGCCAGGAAAGTGCTCCGGCAGGCGCTCGTGAGCGTGATGGTTTTCAGCGCGGTTATCGGGCTTGTCGGGGCGGTGATTTCCCCGGGGCTTCCGCACTGGCTGGGCGGGGGAGAGGATATATGCGCGGATTCATCGGCCTATTTCCTGCTGTGCTCGCTGTTCATTCCGTTCATGCAGCTGGACTGGACCTGCGCGGCGATGCTGCAGGCGAGCGGGGAGATGAAGATTCCAAGCCTCCTGTACATGGGAATGTGCCTTTTCGATGTGGGATTCAATTACCTTTTCATATATGTGCTGGACATGGGCGTTACCGGAGCAGCTCTGGGAACGGGGCTGGCGGAAGTGGTTACTGCCGTTGCCATGCTGTGGTTCCTGGTGAAGAAATCGCCCCAGCTGAATCTTTTCCAGGACAGGGGCTCGTTCAGGCCCACCCGGGAGGTGCTGCGTAAGGCGATGGGTATCAGCGGGCCTATGGCTATTCAGAATGTGCTTATGAGAGGGGCTTATATCGTTTCCACCATAATCGTGGCGCCGCTTGGGACTATCGCCATCGCCGCCAATTCCTTCGCGGTTACGGCGGAGAGTTTCTGTTATCTGCCCGGGTACGGGATAGAGGAGGCTGCCACTGCGCTGGTGGGGCAGTCGGTGGGGGCCGGGCGCAAAGATGTCGCGAAACATTTTGCGTGGACAACTACGCTTCTGGGAATGCTCGTGATGGGGCTTTTGGCGGTGCTGATGTATATTTTCGCCGCGCCCATTATGGGGCTTCTCACTCCGGATACCGGGGTTATCACCCTCGGAGCCAAGGTGCTGCGGATAGAGGCGTTTGCCGAGGTGGGATATGCCGCGTCAATCGTTGCGTATGGAGCATGTGTGGGGGCAGGGGACACCAAGATTCCAAGCATGCTTAACCTGCTGTCTATGTGGATAGTGCGTATTATTCCCGCAATCTTCCTCACTAGAATCTGGGGCCTCACCGGGCTTTGGATCTGCATGGCTGTGGAGCTTTCGGTCCGGGGCCTGCTGTTCCTGGCGCGGCTCGGCAGCGGCAAATGGTATAAGGAGAAATAAACTCCATTTGTTTGGTTTTTAGATAAATAATGCCTACTTTCGCAAAAATTGAAACAATTCAACTTATTATGAAAAAGTTTTTTATACTGGCACTTTCTGCCATTATCGCCCTGGCATCCTGCACCAAAGAAGATGGCAATCTTGATGGGCGATGGAACGCCGCCCGCGGCGAAGGCATGGACGATTATGCATTCAGTCTTATCTTTAAAGGCGACAAACTCACCATGTATGTCATTGCATGGGGTCAGCGCTATGAGGGTACCTATACCTATGCCGATGATGTTATCACGTATAATATTACCAACCAGTATCAGGCATATTCCAATGTGTCATATGATGATGATGGTAATATGACAAGTTATCATTGGGAACATGGGGATATGGACCAGAATACCTTCAAGTTGGCCGCTGGGTATGACTGGTACGATATGAAGAAAGCCCGCCCTGATCTTTATGAAGATAACAAGGAGATGTATGGCTCGTTCACATTCCATAATAATGGAGACGGCACTGCCACAACCAACCTTGGCTTTGGCACTCCTCTGGTAAAGCAGAAGTAGCTTCTTTTGGGATTTACAAGTAACGGGTGACCTTGCGGCCACCCGTTATTCTTTTTGGGGCGGTGTTTTACTGCTTCTGACCGGCCTT
>JAEEUZ010000097.1 GCA_016290725.1 Bacteroidales bacterium
TGACAAAGCGTGGTGTGATTGGAGAGGTGGGTGAGTGGCTGAAACCACCGGTTTGCTAAACCGACGTACGGGTCATTCCGTACCACGAGTTCGAATCTCGTCCTCTCCGCGCAATGCAATCAAAGGAAGGCGCCGCACGAAAGTGCGGCGTTTTTGTGTTTGCGGGCGCCCGTTGTAAGCTTGCTTACATAAGGGTGTCCGTGGATACAAAAACATGGGACCTTGGTACCGCCTTCCTCTTGATTGCTCACGGACAGACCGAGAAAAGGCCCGCGAAGCGGGGCTAATCTCGTCCTCTCCGCTGAAATTTAGCCCTAAGTGAATCACCATCAATCACTTAGGGCTATCTCTTTTCAAAAAAGTTGCACCAAAAATGCACTAACTCACAAACAGAAACCCACCAAGTGATTTGCTTAATCCCGTGAAGCTGATTATATTTGTAATGAAACGCAAATAGTGTTCTATTACTACGAGATTCCGCACTTAAAGATGCCGTATGAATAAGTATTCGATTCTTTTAGCTTTGCCTTTGCTGTGGTCCTGCGCCAATATGGATTACGACATCAGCAGCGGCATAGACAAGGAAATGACCTTGTTTACAGATCAGGTCAGCCTCCCGCTGGGAGATGTGGGGCCTTTGACTCCAAAGTCTCTCCTTGACAAGTCCGGCTTTGGCGATATGTTGAAAAGTTTTGTCAAGGAAGACAATGAGGGATACCTGGTCGTTGAGGAAGAAGGGCCGGTATATTCGAATCCGGTGATGCTCATAGCGCTCTTCATTCCAGACAAGACTAAACCGACAGATTTGCCGGTAAATGATTTTTCCGGTAATCTTGGTACAACGGCTTCCATCCTTGCAAACTTCGGCTTTAGCCCGTCTACGCAGGTGTTCTCGTTGCTTGCTGGGAATCCCCTCACGGAGGAGATATCCGTGTCCGGCAGAGTGACTCTTTCATCATCTCCGGAGGACGAGAGCCCCGCCGAGACCATAGTCTCTCAGGAGTTCTCCAGGGCAAAGGTGGCAGCGACCACGCAGGACAGTGAGATACTGCGGGTAGAACGTCCCGGAGGGAAGGCTTTCTACGATATCCAATTGGATAAACTGGTCTTGCATCTTCCTGGGTCTATGCTTGAGAAAGATCCGTCCGGCGGCCTTGGCAGCTTTTCATTGGCTTACCGATATAAGTCTTATCTTGCGCTCACAAGCGACTTCCCGGAGAGCATACCTTTCGATATCAATGACATCAATCTTCCACTCGCTCAATATAAGGTGAAAGAAGCGAGAATCCGTACCGATGTATCCAGTGAGATTCCCTTAACCCTGGAAGTGGCCAGCGTTGAAGTGCTTGTAAAACAGTCCGACGAGGAAGGGGTTGAATCGACAGTGGCTTCAGAGGATGTGAGCGTTACTCCGGGACTCAGAATCAATTCAGGATGCTCCGGCAGCCCTGTGGTGTCGCCGCTTGAGATTGTTATCAAGGCGCAGGAAGGCACTATTCCTGATATCAGCGGTCTCAGGCTGGGCTTTTCTATTAAGGCGCCTACCGGTTCGGGAGACAAGCGTCTGAATTTGAACCAGGCCATCAGTTTTAACAATCTCCGCGCAACTGTTTCCGGCGGAATAACCATCCAGAGCCTATGAAAAAGATAATACTGATTTCCTTTGCCGCACTTGCCTTCGGCACTCTCACCTGGGCTCAGAACATAGCCAATCCTGCAGAAAACGCATTTCTGGATGGCGGATTCATACGCATAGGAGAGATACAAAGTATCAGCCGCAATAGTGTTGGTGCAGCTTCTTTCCTCTTCCCTTCCGGTGACAAGCTGGTGACTGGTCTGCATTCCTCCATATCCAATGAAGATTTCCTTGGCGGACTCGAAGCAGTGAACAGTTTATACAGCCAGATCGATTACAATCTGGTTTCTTACGGCTGGAAAGGCAAGTCACGTGGATTCCATACCCTGGAAGCGGGCGCAAGGGTAAACTACGGTCTGTCGGTTCCCAAAGAAATCTTCCAGATATTGAAAACAGGAACGGCACTGTCTCCTTACGACCTTTCATCCCTCCGGGCTTTCGGGAACGTTTACGGAGAGATTGCCTACGGCTACTCTCTTCCCTTGGGGGACAAGTTCTCCATCGGCGGCAAGGTCAAGCTTCTGGTAGGCCTGAACAGTGTGGACGTGACTGCAAGGCAGTTTGCGCTCACTACAACCGAAGAACAGTATAAACTGGATCTGGATGCAGACCTTGACCTCACAAACCGCAACAAGAAAATAGGGGTAAACGAAGCCGGCTACCTGGACTACACAAGTTTTTCAGGAAAAGGCAAACTGGGCGCTCCGACGGGAGGCGGCCTTGCGATGGACCTGGGACTCGTCTGGAAGCCGTTCGACGGGTTCTCCATGTCGGCCTCGGTGCTGGATCTTGGAGGCATCCTCTGGTACTACGGAAATGCCGGCACATCGTCCGGTTCATACACCTTCGAGGGTTTGAAAGGACTCACGACCGAGGAATTCGAGAAGGATAAGCTTATGGCAAAGATAAAGGGAGTCGGCAATGAACTGTTGGACGTTATCAAGCCCAAGGCAGTAGATGGCCGATTCAAGTTTAAAGCTATCCCATTGAACGCTAATATGAAAGCCAGCTACGAGATGCCCTTCTGGAAGAGTCTTGCCATAGACGCTTCCGGACTCTATACCGGCTATAACTACTGCGCACCATATTGGGAAGCGAGGGGTGGCCTGTCCCTGGATTTCCCCCATTGCTTCCATCTGGGAGCAAGCGCCGGCGGCGGAGCCTGCGGCTTTGTTTACGGCGTGAATGGAAGCGTGGAACTTAAGTCATTCCGGCTGTATGCCAGCTATGAAAACGGTATAGGGGGCGTAATTCCTTATGAGGACATCCCTCTGAAAGCAAACAACAAGGTACTTCTTATCGGTTTAGTGTATTTGCTCAAGTAATTTCTCATAAAAAAGTATTTGTTGTTTCTTTCCTTCCTCGCCTGGTCATTTGTCGCAGTTGCGCAGGAGACCAAGATACACTCTTCGAACCAACCTCTACCGCTATTGTGAACTGGACACAATGTCAATGGTCTGGTGACCTGCTGATTGCTCACGGACAGCACGAGAAAAGCGAGGCGCCCAGCGCCGAGCTAATCTCGTCCGTTCTTCTATTTCCGCCCATTTTTCTCACTTCCCTATATTTCACTAACCGCTTAATAGTAAGCATGTTACGCTGTACGTCTGTGGGAAAATTTCCCACAGATACTGTGCACATGTAGCTGATAATCAACCAGAAGGAGAAAGCACGAGAGAAGCGAGGCGCCCAGCGCCGAGCTAATCTCGTCCCTTATTCCCCGACCTTTTTCCACTCCTGGGGCGTCATGCCGGTGATGGATTTGAAGTTGCGGTAGAAGGAGGTGTAGGAGGAGAAGCCGGAGTCAGCGGCAACGTCGTCGAGGAGCATTTCGGGGTGCTCGCGCATGAGGGTTTGGGCGTTGCGGACGCGGTATCCGTTGACGATATCCGTGAAGCTACCGCCTGAAACGTTGTTGAGGAGAAGGCTTACGTAGGTCTTGTTGGTGGCGAGTTCGGAGGCCAGGTCGGTGATCCTCAGGTCCTTGCGGCGCCAGAGTTCCTTCTCTTCGATGAGGGTGGATATCTGCTCCATCAGGTTGCCGGTGAGGCGGCTCTCTTCTGCCGGGACGGGCTGCTTCAGGTGCTTGATGCGCAGCAGGAGGATGACAACCCCTGCAACGAAGAGCGACGCCAGGAGGATGGCCCAAAGCGGAACGCCGGTTTTCTGCGGCTGCTCCGTGTGAAGGATGAACGCCGTCTGATATGTATTGAATAAATCGAGCACGACGGGGAACGTACCCTGCTCCCAGCCTGTGCCCCCGGCAAGGACGAACCTGCCGCCGGAGAGCAGCTTCGCGCAGCCGGCATGGAAGCCGCCGGGCTGTTCGGCATAATAAAATGATGCCGGGGCCTTGCCTCCGTCCAGTGACGGATTGTAGTCGATGCGTGCGAAGCAGAACATCCCGGACTTCGAATCGAACCCCTGCACCCACGTCAGGCGGGCCTGGCGGTCAACCTGAAGGTGTCCCCAGTTAAGCCGGCCACCGTCCGGCCCCTCCAAAGGCAGCGGAGGTTCTGTCTCCAACAGGGAGAACCGGCCGGAGTCCACTTTTAGTATGGCTGGCGTGTTCTCTTTGTACAGTACAGGGATGAGATAAGTGTAATCGGCAATCCGGTGTTCTTCCGGGAGATCCCAATAATTCGCAGGTAACAGGCAATCCTCCAGAAGCGTGTCGCACTCCGTCTGCCCTCCGATATGGTCCACCCTGCCGCCTGGACGGTTCCCCCGCGTGTCCCAGGCGCCGAAGACTATGATGTCATCCTCAGATGCGGGGAGTATGAACGGCTCGGCCCATCCCGGCGAAAGCGCTTCTCCCGGCACGAATCCGCCATCGGGCGTCCAAGTCTCGAAGCTGTCGCCAGCGCGCCAGTTGCCGGCAATCAAGACGCTCCTGTCCGGCATTGTGAGGGCAGATGACATCGCGCGCTTGACCGACATGATGCCGGAAGCCGAGAATGAGTGCGAAACGGGGTCATAGATTTCCGTGCCCCAGCTCTGGCCAATGCCGAACGCCTCCGGACTGCCGCCGCCGAGAAGGACCGATCCGTCTGGCAGCGACGCGGCGAAACCGTTCATGTGCGGATAGAGCATGGAGACGGGATGCCAGGCGCCGTCGGCATAGTATTCCGCCGTTTCGATGGGTTTGAAACCGGTGGTGTTGCCACCCAGAAGGGTAATCTGGCCGTTCAGGACGAGGGTGCGGTGGCAGCCGCGCGGGACGTTCAGGTCCGGAAGGCGCTCGACGCCCATGGGCTGCCACTGCGTGCCGTCAGGCCCGGATACGGACGGCCCTCCGGCCTGGGGCCGGGAACATCCGGCGGTCACGATGACCGCAGCAAGTAGGAGGACCTGGAGCTTCACTCCTCAAATATAGCTATTTATCCTTTACCAGACGCACGCTGCGACCCTCGCATCTGGGCCACGAGCGGAACAGCAGGCCTTCGTTGTGGAAACACAGGTGATCGGCGTCAGTTGTATTCGCTTCAGCTGAAGCTGTCCAGTATTCGCCCGACGTGCCTACAGCCTGCATGTGGTTCAGCGTATAGTCGTAGTCGTTCGTGCGCATTCCGGCAGCGGGAAGGAAGACGCAACCCGCGTTCTCCAACTTGGTCCAGTTGGAAGAAGATATGCTGTTGGAACTGTAGTTTGCAGATTCTTCGTTCGCTTTGTTGATGGAGTATGTGCTCTTGCTCCAGTTGTCCGGGAAGAGAATCAGGCCGTTGATGTTGTTGACGACGGCCTTTGCAAAACGGACTCCGGACGTAGTGCTGCGCTTGAATATCAGATAATCGAACTCATTGTGGGTCATCGTGCGCCAGAGACCGGCCTGTTTGCCACCGTTGGAGATGGCGTTGTAAACGCCCCAGTCGGACTTGGCGTTGCTTCCTGTTAGGGAAGTTTCTCCCTTGGGTCCATACTGGTTCTCGTTTATGTGGTCCGCGATGAGGGTGTAGTCGTACGGATGGTAGAAATCGTTGCCGCAGTTATAGCCGCTGGTGCCCCAGCCGAACAGGTCTATCCAGCCACTGTAACTCTTGCCGATCTTGCTGTTGTCGTTGCCTACATAAGTCCACTGCTTTTCGGCGAAACGCCAGGTGTTCGTGGAGGCCTGGTATTGCAGGTTGCCCTGGGAGAAAACGACCTTGTGGCCGTTGCCGTCAACGGAGAACGCGCCGCTCAGCGCTCCCTCGCCGGAACTGCCCTGGCCGCCGCTGCCTGCAGCCTGCGTGATAGCGAGCTCCGTCCTGCCCGCACGGGAAGAATCCATGTTACCGTTTTGGGCGTTGTCCAAATCTTCCTTACTAAAACCGCCGTAAACATCAACGATGCCGGAACGCTCTTTTCCCGTGTCGTTGGAGGCAGCTGTAATCACCAGCAGCTTTTTTCCGTCCGAATCCTTCCACTTCAATGTAATCCAGGATTTTACAGATTCTCTGGGAGCATACCGGACTATCTCCACTCCCTCGCTCCAGGTGACAACCGTATTCATCTCGCCGCCATCGCCGGTAAAGTCAAGCGCGGCGGGATTGACCCAGACACTGACCTTGGTTGCCTCTACGTAAGGCTGCTTGCATTTGACAACCTTTGTGGCAACCTTCTCGTCGCTGCCTTTGAGCTTAGCGTAGAATGACAGTTCGAACTCACGGTCGCTGCCGGAATCATTGGAATCGACGGTGACTACGTACACCTTGCTGGTTTTGTTATAAGAAACGGTCAGCCAGTCATTCTTGGGGAATGAGCAACCGGTGTTGTCTGCGTTCGTGCTGGCAGTGAACTCCTTGCTGCCGCCCTCCGGGGGGAATTCGACGGGACCGGCAGGAGAGACTGTAAGGGTATAGGTTTTCTCCTCCGGTGGTGTAGGAGTGTAAGGGGTGTCGGGGCCGAAGATATCGCTGAGGATGTCGCCGATGCAGGCGGTGGCAAGGAAAGATGCGCACAGGACTGGCGCAAGTACTCGGAGCAATCTCATAATCAAATAATTCTTTATATGCTTTAAAGATAGGCCCCGTTTGCGTCATGCCGCTTTTCACTTTCAATAAACCTCTTTGCAAATCGGAAAATTATTTGAAAAATCATTTGCCGTCAGAAACAACGCGTCTTTTGGGTTACGTGTGCGGTTACACATTATTTGTATTATATTTGCACTATGTTAAGCTATCCTCAAATCGATTTGTCTGCCTGGCACCAGACCGGGCAGGGGGGCAACGGGAAAACGTATGAGAACCCGGATCGTCCCGACGTGATCCTGAAGGTCAACAATGCAAGGCTCAGCACGCTGGAGGCCGTAAAGCACGAATTCGAAGTGTCAAAGGCCGTTGAAGGCCTGGGGCTCCGTACGCCGAAAATGCACGAAATAGTCATGGTGGGCGACGCCTACGCGACCATTTCGGAGCGGATAAAGGAGAAGAAATCCCTGTCGCGCATCTGCCACGACGAGCCGGAACGCACGGAAGAGATGGCCGCAGTCCTCGCCGAAAACGGAAAGATCCTTTTCTCCACGCCCTGCGATACCGCCTTCTTCCCCAACAGGAAGGAACAGGTGCTGCAGGCCATCGACAAGGCCACCTTCGTGTCCAGGAAAAACCGGCAGCTGATCCGCGCCTTCGCCGAAACCGTTCCGGAAAGCGACAACTGCGTCCACGGAGACTTCCAGACGGGCAACATCATCATGTCCGGAGGCAAGTATTACTGGATAGACCTTGACCGCTTCGCCCACGGCGACCCCATGTTCGATATCGGGCATCTTTTCCAGATTTGCAACATCTACGCGCCGATGAAACAGGTGCAGGACATATTCCACATGACCATGGAGCAGTTCCACCGTTTCTGGGATGCATTCGCAAAGGCCTATACGGGAAATGACGACCACCGGGAATTTGACACCCTTGCCGGCAAGTTTGCATGCCTGGACATAATCGTGCGCACACATTTCGTTGCCCCCACGCTCCCGGAAAAACTCTTTTTCGGCATCCTTGTCAGGCGCCTCGTCAAACAGTATTACCTTTAATGAAGCGGCTGCTCCCCCTGTTCTTCACAATCATGGCTTCATCCGTACCCGTTCCAGCCCAGCAGTTTCTCCCGGTAAAGAGCATCGTCAACGCCAGGGACCTGGGCGGCTATGCCATGCGGGACGGGCGGCGCCTCAAGGACGGAGCGTTAATCCGCACCGCCCATCTGGCAGACGCCACGGATGCCGACCTTCGGTATCTCTCAGCCATTCCGGTGGCTAAGGTAATAGATTTCCGGCAGGACGACGAGTTGCAGGGAAAGACTGACCGGATGGTTCCGGGTGCCGAATACGTGAGCCTTCCGATAGACGCCAGCGGCAACGTGGCCGCACAGGCCACCGAGAAGGAGAAGAAGCGGTTCACCGGCCGCAAGAAGTTCGAAGTCAAGAAGATAATCGTGATGGCCGCCTTCAACGAGAAAGCGAAAAAAGTGGCCGAAGCTATGTATCCCACGCTGCTGTTCAACCCTGAATGCCAGGAACAGTTTGCACGCTTCTTCCGCCTTGTCCTGGAAACGGAAAGCGGCGCCGTGCTCTATCACTGCACCCAGGGCAAAGACCGCACAGGCATAGCCTCCGCCCTGCTCCTGGCCGCACTCGGAGCCGACAGGGAAACGATAGTGGCAGACTTCGACGCCACCAACCGGGTATACGAAGACGATGTCCGCAAATACTCCCGGAAAGTGCGTTTCTGGGGCGGAAAGGACGAAGAAGTGGCGGTCGTAAAGTCATTCCTGGGCGCCAACACCGACAATTTCGTCAAGGCGCTGGACAGGATCGAGAGGGAATACGGCACGCTGGACGCCTATCTGAAAGGTCCCCTGAGCCTGAGCGACTCTGACATCCTCACACTCAGGGAACGATATCTGGAATAGCGCCTGAATTGACCGCAACTGCGGCTACTTCATGTAAGTATAGCGATAATCGGTTGGCGAAACGAGGGTTTCCTTGATTACTCGGGGGATGACCCAGCGAATGAGGTTGAACTCGCCGCCGGCCTTGTCGTTCGTGCCGCTGGCGCGGGCTCCTCCGAACGGCTGGAGACCGACAACGGCCCCGGTGGGCTT
>JAEEUZ010000098.1 GCA_016290725.1 Bacteroidales bacterium
GATCCACGATAGTGATCTTTCCAAGGCCGCTCCGGACAAGGGCCTCCGCGCACCAGCCGCCAACGCCGCCAACCCCGAACAGGATGACGTTCGCCTCATGGAGCCGCTTCATCACGGCCTCTCCGAGTACCAGTTCCGCGCGTTCGAGGTTCATCGTGTGAATTTATGTAACTTGCGGGGGAGCATGGCCTTCAGGCGGGCGCCGTCCGCCCCCTTGGGAAGGATAATCTCCTCCAGATTTATGCAGCCGAGGAAGGCGCCTTCGCCTATGAACTGAACGGAAGCGGGGATGTTGATCTTTTCCAGCTGCCAGCAGTCGCAGAAAGCATAAGGGCCGATGTAGAGGAGGTTTTTGGGCAGTTTGATGCGGAGCATCTGGCCGCACTCCTGGAAGGCGCTTTCGCCTATGTGAGTGAGGCTGTCCGGGAGTTTTATCTTTTCCAGGAAGGAATCCCTTTCTTCAAGGGGAATCTTTTTCGTGCCGATGGGAACGTCCGCCATATATGGCTGGAAGGCGAAGACTCCGTCGCAGATAACCCGGGTGCCGGGCCGCACGACAACCTCCGGAGGGAAGTTCTCCGCGTCCAGGAGGAATTCCCCGTCGGGGGAATAGCAGCAGCGGTTGTCGTCGTCCCACACGTCGGCCTGAAGAGCCTCCGCGGCGGGGGCGGTGGGGACGCTGATTATCTCGGGGAGAGTCATCTCAGAAATTCTTTACGAAGTCCAGATCCTTCTTAAGGATAACCTTGGGCTCCATTGCGGCCACTTTCTGGAAGAGTTTGTACTGGTATGCCGGGCCAAGATAGACTATGTGCTCGTGCTTTCCCTTGCGCCACCATTTGTAGAAGCCCACCGGGTCCGTGTCGAAGGGAATTCTGGCGAGGATGCTGGCCGAGTAGCCGGGGAAGTCTATGGTCATGTTAAGGCCGGTGATGCGGCGGTAGTACTCATAATCCGCCCTGCGGAGTTTGGACACAAGGGGAGTGAAGACTTCAAGCTGGTCCACCTTCAGCACCTTTTCCCTTACTATCATCTTGTGGATGCGCACGGGTTCACGGGATACCCACTCCCCGACGCGCAGCGTCTCAGGAGTGCCGTCCTCACGGGGCAGTGTGAGAAGGTCTTCAGAGAAGTAGACCTTTTCCGAATCCAGTGAATAGTCTTCCATAACACGCAAATATAAGAATTTTTTTTTAACTTTGCGGCTCGTAAAACCTAAAACTTGACAAAAATGGCCAAAAGAAAGAAGCGTCTCGGCGACCGCTGGGATGGATACCGCCTTCGCGGGCTGGATCCGGTGCATGTGATGATGCCCTACATATTCGGTCGCAGAACAGCTAACGAAGCAGTGCTTGGAGAAACATTCGACCTCACCGAGGTGGATAAGTTCCTCGCCAAGAAAAACGCCAATAATCCGGAATTCAAATACACCTGGTTCCATTTCTTCACCGCAGCCATAGCAAAGACAATCTACCTTCGTCCGAAGATGAATTACTTCATCGCCGGAGGCCATTACTACGAGCGCGACTCCATCCAGGTGGCGTTCAACGTGAAGCGTCAGTTCACCGACGATGCTGAAGAGGCAATGGCCAAGTTCGTGCTGGACCCGGAAGGCGGCTCTCCCATCGACCAGGTCAACAGCTATGTTCACAAGGTTGTCACCACCGTGCGCGGAACCACTACCAAAATGGGTGTGGACGGTGCCCTCAAAGCGTTGAGCTATCTTCCCAGGCCCATCTGGCGTTTTCTGGCCTGGTGCCTTCGGAAGATGGAATACTACGGAATCTACCCGAAAGGCCTTGCTGCGGACGATCCCACATATTCCAGCGCCTACCTCACCAATCTTGGTTCCATCAAGATGAATGCGGATTATCATCACCTCTTCGACTGCGGAACCATCTCGTTCTTCGTCACCATCGGCGAAGTGAAGAAGATTCCCTATTTCCACGAGGACGGCACATTCGATATGCGCAACTCCATCAAGATGGGACTCACCATCGACGAGAGAATTGCGGATGGCTACTACTTCGCGAAGACCCTTCGCCTGGTGCGCAAGTTTTTCCAGAATCCGGAGCTGCTGGATCTCCCCGCAGCCGAACCTGTCGACATAGATTAAGATGAAATATGCAATGAACGATATCGCCACCCCGTGGCTAAGCAGCTATGGGGAGGTTGCACCCAATCTGGACTACAGCGAGAAAACGATGTCCGGAGCGGTGCTGGAAAGGGCAGCGATCGAGAAGGATTTTCCGGCCCTCACTTTCATGGGAAAGGCAACGAGCTATACCCGCCTGGCAGAGGAAATAGATAAAGTGGCCCGCAGCTTCCATGCCATGGGCATCCGCCCCGCCCAGAGGGTGCTGGTGTGCCTTCCGAACGTGCCTCAGGCCGTTTTCTGCCTCTACGGTCTTAACCGCATCGGCGCAATCCCCACCATGGTTCATCCGCTTAGCGCCGTGTCGGAGCTCACGTTCTTCATGAACGAGGGAAACTGCGATATCGTGGTTACTCTGGACCAGTTCTACGGCAAGTTCCTGGAAGTCCGTGCCCAGCGCCCCATCAGGAAGATCGTCGTGTGCCGGGTGTCGGACGAATTGGCGTTCCCTCTCAATATCGGCCAGAAACTCATGACCGAGCGCAAATTCCCCAAGGTGCTCTCCGAAGACATCGTGTGGAAGGACTTCATCGCCATGGGAAAGGATGTGAAGGAAGGCTATGTGGCCGATAAGGACTACCGCACGGAAGCCGTGGTGCTGTTCTCCGGCGGAACTACCGGTACCACCAAGGGCATCATGCTCAGCGACCTTAACTTCAACGCCCTTGCCTGGCAGACGGCAAATATGGCCAACGAGGAGGTTCATCACTCCAAGATGCTTGCCGCGATGCCGGTTTTCCACGGTTTCGGCCTTGGCGTGTGCATCCACACCATGATGTTCATCGGCGGAACCTCCATCCTGGTACCCCGTTTCAATGTGAAGAGCTACGCCAACCTCATCCGCAAGACAAAACCCAACTTCATAGCCGGCGTCCCCACTCTGTTCGAGGCCATAACGCGCAACCGCTATCTGGACGCTGCCGACCTGAGCTGCCTGCGCGTCGTATTCTCCGGAGGCGACTCTCTTACCATCGATCTCAAGAAGAAGTTCGACGCTTTCCTCAAGGATCATAATGCACGTGTGCGCGTCCGCGAGGGCTACGGCACCACGGAGTGCGTCACCGCCTGCTGCCTGACTCCCTATAACAAGGAGAAGGAAGGCTCCATCGGCATACCTTTTCCGGATACCTATTTCAAGATCTGCAAACCTGGAACCTGTGATGAGCTTCCGTATGGCGAGGAGGGTGAAATCTGCCTCACCGGACCGTCCATGATGCTTGGATACATCGGTCACGAGCAGGAGAACAAGGATACCCTTCGAACCCATGCCGACGGCCATGTGTGGCTTCATACCGGAGACCTTGGAAAGATGGACGATGAGGGTTTTGTCTACTTCAAGCAACGCATCAAGAGAATGATCGTAACCAGCGGATACAATGTGTATCCCTCGCAGCTCGAAAATATCATCGAGGGCCATCCGGCGGTGCAGCGCAGCTGCGTCATCGGCATAAAGGATTCCCTGAAGATGCAGAAGGTGAAAGCCTTCATCGTGCTTCGCGACGGCTTCACCGCAACCCCCGAAATGGAGGAGGAAATCCGCGCTTACTGCAAGAAGCACATCGCAAAGTACGCGCTTCCCGCCCAGTACGAGTTCCGCGACTCTCTCCCCACAACCCTTGTGGGAAAGGTGGCTTACACAAAGCTCGAGGAAGAAGAAGCCGCGAAGCAGTAGATTTTCTACTGACCTATTTGATTTGGGAGAACCTTTTCGTATATTTGTGGACTTAGAAAACCACATTATATGAAAAGGTCTCTTTCTTTTATTCTTACGGCTGCGGCGCTTGCCGTTATGGCCACAAGTTGCGATTTGATCAGCGGCGGTGGAAATGGTGGCGGCCTCTTTGGCGGCTATTCGGACAAATGGGCTTCCCTTGTGAATGAAACCTCACACGAGGCTCAGGTGGAAAGGAACACCATAACTTATGGGGAACACCGCTACACCGTGAGCGGTTCCGTGAGTTTCGACTTCGACCCGGTCCATTATGACCAGCAGATCACCGCAACCGTGGAGTTTACCAACATCCCGTCCGGGTACACGGAGTTCAAGGCCGTGTACGAGGGGCTCCTGGGCAAGAGCCTGCAGGGAACTGCGGCCATGGTGCCCATGGCAATGGAGATTTATGGCCGTAATGCAGAAACCGGTGAAAAGTGCTTCCGTCTCCTTTGCAAGGACGAAGCAACGGCAACCGGAATCCTCCGCATCCTGAAGACCAAGTTCCCCAGAAGCGCGGAAGACGAAAAAGACAAATATTTCCAGCGTTATCTGCCGGCCGCCCTCCTGGAAGGTGCAGATTATGAAACGGCATACAACAACCTCACATATCCGTATGTGGTGAGCAGCGGTCCTGCCGCCACCATGCCCCAGGAAACCAAGATGAGCCCTTACGGCACAGTATATTACACCTATATCTTTGCCGATGGATGGGACTCCCACAACCGCGGTGTGGACATCTTCCTGCCGAAAGGGGAGAGCCTGTACAAGGTTCAGGGATGTTCCTCCTGCTACACCCAGTGTAAAGACATCTTCGGAGGTCCCTGGCAGGGCTTGAAATGATAAAAGTGCTCCTGGCGGATATAGCGGGCGTGTACGGGCCGCAGGGCTTTACCTCCTATCTGGAGAAAGCCGGCGTTCCGTATGAGGAGGCTCCGGTGCAGGGGATTGAGGGTACGCACTGCTATTGCGACCGGGAGGCGGAGAGGAAGATAACGGATGCGCTGGGGGAGGTAACCCCGAAAGTGCGTTTCATCGGCAGCGGAGATTACCACTATCTGAGCTGCCTGCTCGCACAAGGAATTAAGGAGCCCTTCAGCCTGCTGCTGATGGACCATCACCCGGACAACCAGGCTCCCGCCCTGGGAAACGTACTCAGTTGCGGGGGATGGGTGAACGACCTGAAGGAGCGCTGCCCCGCGTTGGCAGATGTACTCACCGTGGGCCCGGAAGGGTGCCCGCAGGATATCCCGGAAGGCTGGCTGGAGAGCCACCGGAGGGTGTACGTCTCGTTGGATAAGGACATAATGGGCCCGCAGTATGCGGTAACTGGATGGACCCAGGGAAAGCACACGCTGGAGGATGTGAAGAGGATGCTGGGAAAGCTCGCTGGAGTTGACGTACTGGCGGTGGATATATGCGGGGAAACGGAACCTGAAGGCTGCCAGGCCGTTAATCTGGCAACGAATATTGAATTATTGAACCACATAATAAAAACACTTGATGTCTGAAGACCTTAAACTTACTTGCCTGTATCCCTGCCACATGCAGCTGCAGGCCAAGATGAGCCCCTTCGCGGGCTTTATGATGCCCATCCAGTACTCCTCCATCACGCAGGAGCACCTTGCTGTGAGAAACAAGGTGGGCATGTTCGATGTCTCCCACATGGGCGAGATTTTCATAGAGGGCCCCGGAGCGGAGGCTTTCGTGAACCACATTTTCACCAATGAGGTTCGCGGCATGGCTCCCGGGCAGATTCTCTACGGAATGATGTGCTACCCGGACGGCGGGGTGGTAGACGATCTTCTGGTGTACCGCGAGTTCTCTCCGGAACACTATCTGCTGGTGGTGAACGCCGCCAACATCGACAAGGATTTCGCCTGGATGAAGGAGAATGCCGCCGGCTTCAACTGCACCCTCCGCAACGACTCGGAGCTCTGGGGCCAGATTGCCGTCCAGGGCCCGGAGGCTGAAAAGGTGGTGGCCGATGTACTAGGCTATCCCCAGGCACGCGAGCTTGGCTTCTACACCTTCTGCGACGCGGAGTATAAGGGCAAGCGCCTTATCCTCAGCCGCACCGGCTACACCGGCGAAGACGGCTTTGAACTGTACTGCACCCCGGAGAACACCGTGGAAATCTGGCAGAAACTTCTGGCGGCGGGCGTGGAGCCCTGCGGCCTCGGCTGCCGTGATACTCTCCGTTTCGAGGCTGGCCTGCCCCTGTACGGGGACGAACTCAGCCCGGAGATTAGCCCCGTGATGGCGGGCCTTTCCATGTTCTGCAAACTGGACAAAGACTTCATCGGCAAAGATGCTCTCGTGGCCCAGAAAGAAGGGGCGATAGAACGCAAACTCGTCGGCATAGAAATCGAGGACAGGGCCATTCCGCGCGCCGGATATCCCGTCGTGAATATGGAAGGGGAAGAGGTTGGAGTGGTAACCACCGGCTATCATTCGATTTCACTGGATAAGAGCATCTGCTTCGCCCTGGTGCGCAAGGAATACTCGGCCCTGGACACTCCGCTTCAGATTTGCATCCGAAAGAAAGTGTTCCCCGGAAGAGTTATCAAGAAACGTTTCTATAAAACAAATTACAAAAAATAATACACTATGTCTAAGATTATGGAAGGACTCCTCTACAGCGAGTCGCATGAATGGGTTAAAGTTGAAGGAAACATTGCAGTGATCGGCGTTTCGGACTTCGCACAGAAGGAAATGGGCGACATCACTTACGTGGATATGCCGGAGGTGGACGACGAAGTCGCTGCCGGCGAGGAATTCGGCGCCCTGGAGAGCGTGAAGGCCGCATCGGACCTCATCGCCCCGGTGAGCGGCGTCGTGGTGGAGGTGAACTCGGATCTGGAGGACGCTCCGGAGGCCATCAACGAGGATGCCTTCGCAGCCTGGATCATCAAAGTGGAAATGTCGGACAAGGCGGAGCTCGATGCCCTCATGGACGCGGCAGCCTATAAAGCTCATATCGGCGAATAATGGCATTCCCATATTTCCCTCATACAAAGGCCGATGTGGACGCAATGCTTTCCCGCATCGGCGTGGAGAAACTGGAGGACCTCTATGCCGATGTTCCCTCCGAATTCATCCACAGGGGTGCATATAACCTTCCGCCCGCAAAGAGCGAGGAGGAAATCCGCAGCTGGTTCGAGGCCCTGGAGGCCATGAACGCCCGCCTGAAGGTGTTCGCCGGAGCCGGTGCCTACGATCATTACACCCCCTCGGTCATCCCTTATCTTTGTTCCCGTTCGGAGTTCCTCACGGCATACACTCCGTACCAGTGCGAGATTTCCCAGGGCACGCTGCGCTATATCTTCGAGTATCAGAGCATGATATGCGCGCTCACCGGCCTTGACGCATCCAACGCCTCCATGTACGACGGCCCCACGGCCGCGGCGGAGGCCATGATGATGTGCATGGCCTCTACCCGCAAGAAAACCCGCGTTCTGCTTTCCAGGGCCCTGCTGCCGCATGTTCTGGCAGTGGTTCAGACCTATGCAAAGTTCCACGGCGTGGAGCTTGGCTATGTGGATGTGGCCGACGGGCAAACGTCTTTGGATTCACTGAAAGCGGCTTTAGCTGCGGAGGATGTGGCCGGGGTGATCGTGCCTTCCGTGAACCGTTACGGCATAGTGGAGGATCACGGCGGTTTTGCCGATCTGATCCATGACCAGAAGGGCCTCCTTGTGGAGTACTGCGACCCTTCGGCCCTCGCCGTGGTGGCTTCGCCCGCAGAGTGGGGTGCCGATATCGCCGTTGGCGACGGCCAGCCTCTTGGCCTGCCCCTGAGCTATGGCGGCCCGTATGTGGGCTTCATGGCCGTTAAGAAGGACTATCTCCGCAAGATGCCCGGCCGCATCGTGGGCCAGACCGTGGACAAGGAAGGCCGCAGGGCTTTCGTTCTCACGCTTCAGGCGCGCGAACAGCATATCAAGCGCGAAAAGGCAACATCCAACATCTGCTCCAATGAGAGCCTGATGGCCCTTTGGGTAACTATCTACCTTTCGCTTATGGGCCCGGACGGCCTCAAGAAGGTGAACGAGATAAGTTCGGACGGTGCGCATTACCTGCATCTGCAGCTTCTCAAGACCGGAAAGTTCAAGGAAGTCTTCCCGGGCAAGCCCTTCCTCAAGGAGTTCGTGCTGGAGCCTGTGGGAGAGGATGCATCGGCCTTGCATGCACGTCTTGCAGCCGCCGGCTTCTTTGCCGCCCTTCCCACGGAGGAAGGTTACGTGAGTTTCTGTGTAACCGAAAAGAGAACCATCGCAGAGGTGGACGCTCTTGTAAAAGCAGTGGAGGGATAGGCTATGAAGTACTACGATAAACTTGTTTTCGAGCTTTCAAAGAGCGGCCGGGTTGGCTATTCCCTTCCGGTTTCCAGATATCCCGCGGCGCCCGCGCTGCCATCGGCCTTATCCAGGAAAACCCCTCTTGTGCTACCCCAGGTGAGCGAACCGGAGGTGGTGCGGCATTACACGATGCTCTCGCAGATGAACTTCGGCGTGGACACCGGCTTCTATCCGCTGGGCTCCTGCACCATGAAGTACAATCCCAAGATAAACGAGGAGATTGCCGCCATGAAGGGCTTCCAGGGCCTGCATCCGCTTATGTCCGACGCCATGGTTCCCGGAGTGCGCAAGGTGTACGAGGCCATGAACTCGTTCCTGGCGGAGATCACCGGCCTTGCTGAATTCACTTTCCAGCCCTGTGCCGGCGCCCATGGCGAACTCACCGGCCTTATGGTGATGCGCA
>JAEEUZ010000099.1 GCA_016290725.1 Bacteroidales bacterium
ACTTTGCTTGCAAAGTTGGAAAGGACTTGAGGCCGGCAGGGGTTTGGGGGCAGGCCCCCAGTATATAGTCCGGGGGTGGACACGCCTCCGAAACACAAATATCTTTTCCGGCCGACAAATGCCTAGGAATGACATCATCCGCGGAATAAAACTCCATGACGGTTTTTTCTTCCCGGAAAAATTCGTATCTTGCAAGGCTAAAACGAAAAGACATGAAACTTAAGGAAGGATTTGTGTTAAGAACCATCTGCGGGGAGAATGTGATCTCCGGAGAGGGAACGGCCAACATCAATTTTTCGAAGCTTATCAGCCTGAACGACACTGCGGCTTTTCTGTACAGGAAGGCACAGGGGATTGAGTTCACGGCGGAAACCCTTGCGGGGTTCCTCACGGATGAGTACGAGGTGGACGATGCCACTGCGCTCAAGGATGCGCAGAAACTCTGCGAGCAGTGGGTGAACGCCGGGATTGTTGAGGAGTAAACCGTCAGGCCGGCCCTCTAAGAATAACCCGGTCCCCCAAGCGCGATGATCAAATCGGCCCTGAAATATTTGCGATGGCTGTATGCGCACTCGGAAGGGGTGCGTGGGCGTCTGGTGGCAAATGTGCTGCTGGGCATTCTGAGCGTCGGGCTGAACCTGGCGTTCATCTTCGTGTGCAAGCGCATCGTGGATATTGCAACCGGGGTTGTGCAGGGGAATATAATCCAGTTCACGGTTATCGTCCTGGTGCTTATTCTGCTGCGGCTGGGCGTAACGGCTCTGAATGTGAGAATAGAGGCTCTGGCAAGCTCGAAGCTCAATTTCATCATCCGTCAGGATCTGTATTCAAGCCTTCTTAACTCCGAATGGGCGGGCAAGGAACTGCGCCACAGCGGGGATACGCTGAACCGTCTGGAAACGGACGTGAACAGCGTGGTGAATGTTATCAGTTCGGATGCTCCGCAGTTCATAACAACGCTGGTGCAGCTTGTTGCTGCCACTGTTTTCATGTGCCTCATGCAGTGGAAACTGGCGCTGCTGCTGGTGATCATGACTCCGCTTTTCCTTGGCTTCAGCAAGGTTTTCTTCAGGAAGCTTCGCGTGATGACACGCGGAATCCGCGACACGGAAAGCCAGGTGCAGAGCCACCTGCAAGAGAGCTTGCAGCACCGGGTGGTTATCAAGTCCATGGAAAGCGAATCCCGCATGGAAGACCGCTTGGAGGAGCTTCAGAGCAACGAATACGGCCAGGTGATAAGGCGCACAAGGCTAAACGTTTTCGCCCGCACCATTGTGGGAGCCGCGTTCTCATTCGGCTACATCGCCGCGTTCCTGTGGGGTGCTTTTGGCATCTGGAAGGGCACGCTCACTTTCGGTATCATGACGGCTTTCCTCCAGCTGGTTGGCCAGATACAGCGGCCGGTTGTGAACATGACTCACCAGATTCCCTCGTTCGTGAATGCCACCGCCTCTATCGACAGGCTCATGGAACTTGAAGACGCGCCGCGCTCAGAAACAGGCACTGGGCATTATATGGAGGGCCCCGCCGGTATTAAAGTGGAGAATCTGAGCTTCCACTATCCGGATTCCACGGAAGATGTCATAAAGAACCTCACTTTCGACTTTCCTCCGGGCTCCCGCACGGCGATTATCGGCGAAACCGGGGTGGGGAAGAGCACTCTCGTTCGCATAATGCTAGCGCTTCTGAGGCCGGATAAGGGCGATGTGTATATCTACGACAAAGGCTCAAAAGTGCATGTGAGCGCCCGTACCCGCTGCAATATGGTTTATGTGCCGCAGGGTAACTCCCTATTTAGCGGAACAATCCGCGATAATCTGCATATAGGGGACCCCACTGCCGATGACGCCAGGATGTGGGCGGCCCTGGACACCGCCGCGGCGGAGTTCGTGCGGGATCTTCCGGACGGGCTGGACACCGTCTGCGGTGAAGGCGGGGCCGGTCTCAGCGAAGGGCAGGCGCAGCGCATCGCCATCGCCCGCGGCCTGCTTCGCCCCGGCAGCATCCTGCTTCTGGACGAATTCAGCGCATCGCTGGATCCTGAGACGGAGCAGCGCCTGATGAACAATCTGTCAAAAGAAGCGGCGGGCAAGACCATGCTGTTCATTGCCCACCGCGAAAAAGTTATGGCCTGGTGCGAGCGTACGCTCAATCTTTCAGGCGGCCTTTCATAAGAGAGGCGTATTTTTCCCTGTTACGGTAAATGTCGATGGCAGTGTAGATTGAACTGATCATCGAGCTGGGATCCGCTTCGTCGCGGCCGGCGGTTTCGAAGGCTGTGCCGTGGTCCGGCGAAGTGCGCACCACCGGGAGGCCTGCGGTGAAATTGACACCATCGGCAAAGGCTATTGCCTTGAACGGAGCAAGGCCCTGGTCGTGATACATGGCAAGGGTGGCGTCGAAGCGGGAGTAATTGCCCTGGGCGAAATGGCCGTCCGGAGAATAGGGACCGAATGCCTGGATGCCTTCCTCCGCAGCTGCTTTAACCGCGGGGAGGATGATATTCTGCTCTTCGTCGCCAAGAAGGCCGCCGTCGCCGCCGTGGGGATTGAGGCCAAGCACCGCAATCCTGGGGTCGATGATGCCGAAGTCCTGCTGAAGGGATTTTTTCATTACGCGGAGTTTTCGGAGGATGAGCTCCGTGGAGAGGCTGCCGCTCACATCCTTGAGCGGAATATGGCCTGTGACAACGCCAACCTTCAGCTGGGGGCTCACCATGATCATGGCCGTGTCCCCGGTGCCGAATTCCTTTTCCAGATACTCCGTGTGGCCGGTGAAGCCGAAGCCCTGGGAGTTCATGCCCCTCTTGTTTATGGGAGCGGTGACAAGAATGTCGATGAGGCCTGCATGCAGATCCTTCACCGCCCTTTGGAGGGAGATGATTGCGGCTTTTGCCGATTCTGCCGAGCCCTGGCCGGGCTCTGCGTAGACATTCTCCGGGAGGCAGTTGAGGATGTTGATTTTGCGCTGCTCCGCATCCTTTGCCGAGTTTATGGCGAAGGTTTCCAGATTCTCGATGTTGTGAATCTGCTTGCGGTAGAAGCCGAAAAGTTTGGACGAGCCGTACACCACGGGGGTGAAGAAGTCCAGAATCCGGGCGTCGGCGAGGGCCTTGATGATTACCTCGTATCCGATTCCATTGGAGTCGCCCTGGGTTATTCCTACGATGAGTTTCCTGTTATTCATAAAAGCGTTTCTTGCTGTTGTTCCTGAATATATCCGGTGTCTTCCTGGAGGTTGGTGCCGTGATATGCTTCAACGGCCATATGGTCGCACCGCTCGTTCTCCGGATGCCCTGCATGGCCTTTGAGCCAATGGAATGTAACGCGGTGCTTCCGGTATACCTGGTCGAAACGAAGCCAAAGATCCACGTTTTTCTTCTTTTTGAAGCCGATGGATTTCCACTGCTGCAGCCATCCCTCGTTGACGGCTTTCACCACATACGAGGAGTCGCTCCACACCTGAACCTCCGCGTTGTCCCACAGGATGGCCTCCAGCCCCTTTATCACGGCAAGGAGTTCCATGCGATTGTTTGTGGTGAGGGCAAAGCCCTCGGAAAATGTCTTTTCCTTGTTCGCGCAGCGTAGCACCACCCCGTAGCCGCCGGGACCGGGATTCCCGCTGGCGGCTCCGTCCGTGTAAAGAAATATGGGCGGCCTTTTGTGTTCCATTAAGTGCAAAGATACTAATTTGTGGGCAAATATGTTGTTTTGCTGCGCAAAAATAAGTATTTTTGCATGATAAAAAGGAAAATAAAAAATAACAAACCAGATATGAAAAAATCATTCAAGGTCCTGTTGATTGCAGCCGCAGTGGCGGCGCTTGCCTCCTGCAGCTCGGAAACCTACAAGAATATCAATTACTTGCAGGATATTCAGGGAGACACTCTCCTCACAAAGGCAATCAACACCGGCATCATCATCCAGCCCCAGGATCAGCTGTCGATTATCGTAACCTGCCGCGATCCTAAACTGGCAACACCGTTCAACCTTCCCGTTTCCACATACTACACGGGCTCGGAACTTTCCATCTCCGGCGGCGCATCTCAGCGCATCACAGGCTATATCGTGGACAACAACGGAGATATCAATTTCCCCATCCTTGGCCCCATCCACGCAGCTGGGCTCAATCGCTGGGAACTTCAGGACCTTATCCGCAATATGCTTTCGGATACAGGTAACCTCAAGGATGCAGTGGTAACCGTGGAATACATGAACAACAAGATCTCCATCCTGGGAGAAGTTACCGCCCCCGGAACATACACCATGGTTGGAGACCGCATGAACATCCTGGACGCCCTTGCAATGGCACGCGACCTCACCATCTACGGCCGCAGGGACAATATCCTGGTCGTGCGCACAAAAGACGACGGCATCCATTACTACACGCTGGATCTGCGCGATGCCGGCACCCTTATCAATTCCCCGGGCTTCTACCTGCAGCAGAGCGACATTGTGTACGTTACCCCCAACGATGTCCGTGCAGGCCAGTCCACTATCAATGAAAACTATTTCAAGTCGGGTTCTTTCTGGATTTCGCTGGGTTCCCTGGCAATCACAGTAACCAACCTTGTAATCACCCTTTCAAAATAAGACTTCCATGTCGGAGAATAATCAGCAGAATTTGAATACAGTGGCCTCACCTGCACAGAACGAGCAGGAACAGAACATCCAGTTGTCAGACCTCTGGAGCCTTGTTTGGGACCACAAATGGTGGTATGTATTTTCCGTAATCCTTTGCCTCTTCGGCGCGGCTTTCTATCTGTATAAGACTCCTAAGTCCTACAGCCGCAGCGAAAAGGTCATCGTGGACGAGGATACCCAGAACACCATGATGAGGGACCTCACCCAGTTTACCTCCAGCCGTTACCGTTATCAGGCGGGAACTAACGTGGACAATGAAATCGAGGCCTTCTCCTCGCCCGACCTTATGGAGAAGGTTGTAAGCCGTCTCGGCCTTGAGACCTCTTATATCGACAACCAGCTCCTCCGTGTCCGTGAAATGTACACAAACACTCCGGTTGAGATGCACAGGGTCAATCCCAATGCATCATCGGCCTTCTCGTTCGATTTCATCAAGGCCGGAGACAGCACATTCGTGCTCAAGGACTGGCGCATAGCCGGAGTCGAACTTAAGGGTGTGAAGATAAACGGTCATTTCCGCGATACGCTGGACACCCCTGTAGGCGGCCTGGTTTTCCTTCCTACCGCCCATCTGGGAAGCTGGTCCAACGACATCACCGTCAACTGGGTGAATGCCCGGGCCATGGCGAAAGTGTATTGCAACAGCCTTTCTGTTTCCCTTTCCTCCAAGCAGTCCTCAGTTCTGGTCCTGTCCATGACCGATGTATTCCCTTCAAGGGCGGAGAGCATTCTGAGCACCCTGCTTGATATCTATCAGGAGGAGTGGATCAACAACCGCAACAAGTCTACCCGTGCGACATCGGTGTTCATCAACGACCGTCTCGGCGTTATCGAGCAGGAACTCGGCGGCATCGAGGACAATCTGCGCGAATACAAGCAGAGCCATCAGGTGTCCGATATCCAGTCCACCGCCCAGCTGTACCTGCAGCAGTCCAGCGCCATGTCGGCACAGGGATTTGCAACGTCCAACCAGCTGGCTATCGCCAAGATGATCAAGCAGTTCATCAACGACCCTTCTCATGCGAACGACCTGATGCCTGCAAACAGCGGCCTGCAGAGCGTGAACATCGAAAGCCAGATCGCAACATACAACCAGGCATTCCTGGAGCGTGAAAGGGCGTTGCAGATTTCCAGTGAGAACAATGCCATCGTGCAGGATCTCACCGCAACCCTGGAACAGTACAAGATCGCCATCAACCGTTCCGTCGACAACCTGATTTCCACCCTGCAGATGCAGGTGAACAAGATCGAGGATCAGGAGAAGCAGATCCTGTCCCGCATTTCTTCCACTTCAGGGCAGCAGCTGGAACTCCTGAGTATCGAACGTCAGCAGAAGGTTAAGGAACAGCTCTATATCTTCCTCCTCCAGAAACGCGAGGAGAATGAACTCCAGAGCCGCCTTACCGCGGCCAACACCCGTCTTATCATGCGTCCTAACGGCTCATCGGGCCCCGTTTCGCCCAACAAGATGATGATTCTGTTGGTGGCTCTGGTGCTCGGCCTGGGTATTCCTTTCGGCATATTCTACGTGCGCAAACTCCTCGATACAACGGTGAAGAGCCGCAGCGACATCTCATCTCTGAGCATGCCGTTCCTGGCGGAAGTTCCGCAGATCGGCCTCACCGGCAACTACTGGCAGAGGCTCCGTGCCAACCGCTTCGACCACACCCGCACCCGCATCCTCGTGGAGAGCGGCAAGCGCGACGGCGTGAACGAAGCCTTCCGCGTGATGCGTACCAACCTGGATCTTATGGTGCGTTCGCAGAATGCGCAGGTGATAATGCTCACTTCCTTCAACCCCAACGCCGGTAAGACCTTCACCCTCCTTAACCTGTCGGCCTCAATGGCGCTGAAGGGCTCCAAGGTGATTCTTGTAGACCTGGACCTCCGCAAGGCAACTCTTTCCAAGGCCGTGAGCAAGAACGGCACCGGTGTGTCGGCATATCTGTCCGGCAAGTCGCAGAGCATAGAGGGCCACGTCACGAATCTTGCCAACAATCTGGATATCATGACTGTGGGCTCCATTCCTCCGAACCCGTCGGAGCTCCTTGTGTCGGACCGCTTCGAGGCTCTTATCACCGAACTCAAGAGCAAGTACGACTATATCTTCTTCGACTGCCCGCCCGTGGATCTGGTTGCGGATACGACCATCATCGGTTCGCATTCCGATATTACCATCTTCGTTATCCGCGCCGGTATGTTCGACAAGAGGGCACTCCCTGCACTGGAGCAGATCTATCACGACGGCCGCTTCAAGCGTATGGCGGTTGTCCTGAACGGTGTAGACGGCAGCGGCTCCAAGCATTACGGCTACGGCTATGGTTACGGTTATGGCTACGGCTATGGCTACGGCTATGGTTACGGCAGCGAGGAAGAGAAGTAGCAGCCTATGTTCGGGCTCTTCCAAAGGCACAAATCCATCGTGGAATCCGGGCTCCTGAATGGGGCCGAGGACAGCCATTGCCATATCCTTTATGGCCTGGACGACGGGGTTAAAACCTACGAAGAGTCCGTAAAGATTCTGGGTTTCCTTCAGGATAACGGCGTGAGCAGCATCTGGTTCACGCCCCATATCATGGAGGACGTCCCCAACACCACGGAGCAGATAAAACAGCGCTTTCAGGAGTTTTTAGGCCGATATGAGGGGCCGATGACATTCTCCCTCGCGGCGGAGTACATGATGGACAATCTCTTCGCGGAAAGGCTCGCCCAGCGGGATCTTTTCCTTCACGGAGGAGACCGGGTGCTGGTGGAGACATCGTCCCTTGCCCCGCCCATCGACTTCTGGGAAACTCTCGAAAAGATGATGAAAGCCGGGTACAGGCCTCTTCTGGCCCACCCGGAGCGCTACCGCTACATGAAATCGCAGGACTATGAGCGCCTTCGCAAGATGGGCGTCCTGCTGCAGATGAACATTCCTTCGATCGTGGGTTTCTACGGCAAGGATGCCCAGGTGAAAGCCCGGTATCTGCTTCACAGGAACATGTACTGCATGGTGGGTTCAGACTGCCACCGCTTCCGCGCCATCTCCGCCCAGGATACTGCCCGCGAGCTCACAAAGAAAGATATCCTCCACCTGGAGCCCATCATGAAAGGCCTCAGGGATTTCTATTAGGCCGATATGAACATCCTCGTAACAGGCGCCAACGGCCAGTTGGGTACCGCCCTCCGCCGGGAAGTCCGCGGCGGGGTGGGGAACCGTTATATCTTCAGCGACATCTCCTCGCTTCCCGGCGTGGACACTCTGTATCTGGACATAACGGACAAAACGGCGGTTTCACTGGTGTGCGAAAGCGAGAAAGTGGACGTGGTGGTGAACTGCGCCGCTTATGTTGATGTGGAAAAGGCCGAATCGGACCTTGCGATGGCAAGCCTCCTGAACGAGGGCGGCCCGGCCAATCTTGCTGCCGTGTGTGCAGAGCGCGGTGCTACCTTGGTGCACATTTCCACGGATTATGTTTTCGGCGGCGATATCCCCAGGCCGATAAAGGAAAGCGACCCGGTTTCTCCCACGGGAGTGTACGGTGCAACCAAACTCCAGGGCGAACGAGCCATTCTCTCTTCCGGGTGCCGGTATATCATCTTCCGCACGGCCTGGCTGTATTCACCCTGGGGAAAGAATTTCGTGAAAACGATGCGCACGCTCACGGCCCAGCGGAGGAGCATCTCCGTGGTGTTCGACCAGGTGGGAAGCCCCACCTATGCGGCGGATCTTGCTGCCTGCATCGTTCACGTGATTGAGAGCGGGCAGCTGGACAAGCAGGGAATATACCATTATTCCAATGAAGGCGTGTGCGCCTGGTACGATTTCGCCTGCTCCATCCGCGATATCGCAGGCAACAAGTGCGATA
>JAEEUZ010000100.1 GCA_016290725.1 Bacteroidales bacterium
CTTATAAAGGTGGAGTTTGTGCTGGTACGGTTCTCGGCCATCTTGATATTATATACACCTACGGTGATTCCCGGAGCTTCAGCCGTGGGTTCACCGCCGTCTTCTGCCGTGAGGGCGTTGATGGCGAGGAGGTTCTCCGTGCGTCCGGCTGCAAAGGTCTTGCTTTCGAACTCGATTATGTCGGTTCCGGCAAGGGTTTCGCCGCTGCCCCAGAATTTCAGGCGCATGAAGGCACCATCGGCCTGATACACAAGGGCCTCGATGCCGGAAGCATAGGCCTGTGCGGGGATGGCAATATGAAAATATGTGTCTGTGCCGCTGAGAGTGACACCGCCGATGTTATATGTCAGCTTGCCATCGGTGCCGCCATTGAACGAACCGGTGAATCCGCCCTGGCCAACTGTGAGATCGAAATCACCATAGAGGCACTCGTCGCCAAGACTGTTCAGCTCGATTCTGGACAAAGTCGCAGAGCCGTTCAAAGCGAAACGGAGGATGCCGCAGAAGTTGCTCAGTTTGGCGGAGTATTTGCCCACCGTCATCGTGGCAGTGCCATAGGAAGCCGCAGCTGCACCGTCAATGTTGTCGGCAACATAGTTCTGAGTCGCGGGAAGACTGATTGTCCTTTCTTCGCCGGTTCCGGGATACAGGACCTTGAAAGGAGCCGAGAGGCTGCCTTCTACGGTGAAGTCCACGACTTTTTGTCCATCGTATTCCGATGGGACCGCATTGGAAATGACACCGTTGACTGAGATCTTGTCACCGGTTTTCCAGACAACGTCATAGACATCGTCGTGATGGTTCAACATGGTCTTGGTGCCGGCGTCCGGCAGCGAAGCGCTAAGCACCAGTTTGTCTACTGTGCCAGGCTCCTGCTGAGGCTGTTTGTCGCATCCGACCATCAGCCACCCTGCAAGCGGGAGGAGAAATCCGAGGATGATAGAATTTTTTCTCATAGTAAACGCAAATCTACTGCACACGCGCGTATAAAACAACGGGCGCGCAAAAAAAGGAAAAGCGCGCCCGTGTACGGGAAAAGCAATGAGCCGAAAATCAGCTAATTAAGTATTTTTAAAAACAATTTTCGGGAAATGGGATTTTTATCCCGAAACGTTTATTCGTGGATATAGCCGTCGGCCTTGATGTTCCAGAGAAAAGAAACGAGCACTCCGCCAAGGACGGCGAAGCCGGCCATCAGGAGGAAGAGGCTGTCCCAGCCGAAATGGTCGCTGAACCAGCCAAGCCCGGCACCGGTGATGAGCACGGAAACATAGCTCATGAGGCCGATGAGACCAACCGCGGAAGAAGCGGCCTTCTTGGTGGCGTTCTTGGATGCCGTGACACCCAGAAGCGCCTGCGGGCCGTACAGGAAGAAGCCTGCAAGGGCCAGAATGCAGAGCACCAGGATAGGGGAGGCTGTGGGTGGCAAAAGATGTAGCACAACCAGGCAAATTGCCACAAGACCCATCTCTACCGCGCACACGCGCTGTTCCTTACCTTTGAAAACATGGTCCGATATCCAGCCTGCGCAAAGCATTCCGGCGCATCCGGCTATCTCGAATATGCCGATTGTCCAACCCGCCAGCTGTGGCGACAGCGGAACGGCCATCTTCCCGAGGAATGTGGGGCCCCAGTCCAGCACGGCGAAACGAACCACATATACAAAGAGGTCCGTAATAGCAAGCACCCAAATCACCGGATTCAGGAACACTTTCTTCTTCACGAAGGCTCTGTATGCCTCCGGAGTGTCATTGTCGTCCAGTTCCGTTTTGGTGTCCGGCAGCTCCGGAAGGCCTACGGATTTGGGCGTATCACGCAGGGTAATTATCACGAACAGGATACCCACACCGGCGATTGCGCCCGGAATCCAGAAGCATAGCCGCCAGTCTCCGGTGCTGCTCACTATATAGCCGCATAGCACGGCCAGGATGCCTGCGCCGATGGAGTGTGACGTGTTCCAGATGGACATCTTGGTGGCCAGCTCCTTGGGCGGAACCCAGTGGTTCATGAGCCTGTTGCATGGAGGGAAGCCGCAGCCCTGGAAGATGTTGTTCAGCACCAGGAGAATGCCCATCACCAGCACCATCGTGCCGATGAAATCCGGCCCGCCGCTTTGCCCCGTTATCATGGTGGAGATCTTGTCGCTCCAGCCGAAGATGAAATTGAGCAGCACGCAGGCGCTGAGGCCGATTACCATGTGCCACCTGGCATTGGCCCTGTCCCCGATGAATCCGTTCAGGAACTTGGATACGCCGTAGATGATGCCCACAAGGCTGAGGATTATGCCGAAATCGGTATTCGTGATCCCGTACTGGGCGCTCAGGACCGGCATCGCGAAGGAGAAGTTCTTCCTCACGAAATAGAACATGGAGTAGCCTATCATCGAGCAGATGATAACTCTCCACTGCCAGTAGTTGAAACTTTTCTTGGTTGGTTTCATTAACGGAACTGTTCAAAGGTAAATGCTTCCCAGGGAAGGTCGGCATCGGCCATTCCCTTGTCCAGGATTTCTACGATGTGCATAAGGAGGGGGAAGTTCTTGAGGTCCAGAAGCCCCAGTTCCGCCTTCTTCCTCACGGCAATGCCCATCACGCGGGTGATTACGAGCGATTCCAGGGTGATGCCTGCGAGCGCCTCCGTAACTTCATCGTAGTTGAGTCCCTTGCCCATAAGTACACCGCATCGGCGTGTTCTCCCGGAGAAAATGGTAACGTACAGGTCTCCCAGGCCGATTGCTTCAGCATCGAAAGTTCCGCCCTGCATCTGCATCAGAGCGTGGGTTTCGCGCACCGCCTGAGTGAATGTGCCCGCCTGGGAATTATAGTGCTGTGGTTCGTCTTCCCCGTGCCAGCGGATATTGAGGCCCACCGCCAGGGTAACAGCCATTGCATACGCGTTTTTCAGAGCGACAGCACTTTCAAGGCCGATGACGTCGTCCGTGAGCGAGATATGATAATACGGGCGCTGCATGGTTTCCTTCATCATGCGGAGGGCCTTCTGGTCACGGCCGCAGAAACCAACTTCCGAAGGATCCATGAACACCAGCTCATACGATGTGCAGGGACCGCCGATTGCGCAGATTTCCCTGTGGATGCCCACTTTAGCCAGTTCGCTTTCCCAGTAGCCGGGGTAGGAGATGAGAGTGCCGTCCGGCAGGCCCTTGAGGCCTTTGGTTACGCTTAGAACCGGAATTGACGGGTCCAGATTCTTGAGGATGGCCTCCAGGAACCACTCCACGCCGAAAGAGGATACGCCGCCGATGATAAAATCGGCCCCCTCCACCGCTTTCTTCCAATCCTTATAGTAATAGTACTTCACGTTGTCCGGGAATGGGCGGCAGAATTTTTCGTGCTTGTGGGTTTTGATGTATCCGTCGATGATTTCGTCGTCCAGGCAGGTTCCGACGATGCGGACCTCGTGCCCGTTTTCCGCTGCGGGGAAAGCGAGGGCGGAGCCCATCATGCCGGCTCCGATGATTGTAACAGTTCTTTTCATATAATGGGTTAATTGTTGCCTTATTGCGTGCACGTGAACGCAATTGCAAATATATAATCTTTTTTCTGTGTATGCAAGTATATTTTGCTTATATTTGCAAGCATGGAGGGCGAAAAGACAATCCCGACAGTCTTTGACGTTGCCCGCGAGGCAGGAGTGTCCCGCGGAACGGTGGACCGCGTGATACATAAGCGCGGTCGCTATTCCGCTGATACAGAGGCGCGTGTGCGTGAGGCTATTCAGCGTCTGGGGTATTCGGCGAATTTGAACGCCGCCAAGCTGTCGTCCCGCAAGGTGCGCCGCATTGCATGCCTGGTGCCCGCATTTCAGGAAGGGGAGTATTGGGAATACATCAACCGCGGATTCAGGGAAGAGGCGCGGGATTCCGGTTTCAATCTGGAGCTGGAGATGTTCCTCTATAATCAGACCGATGTGGAATCGTTCCTGCAGCAGTCGGCCCTGCTTCTGGAATCGACCCCGGACGGGGTGATCCTGAATGCCGTTTTCAAGGAAGAAGTCGCATCTTTTGCGTCGGTGCTGAAACAGAAAGGCATCCCGTTCGCATTTCTGGACAATAAGGTGGAGGGGCAGGACAATGTCCTTTATGTGGGTGTGGATTCCCATCGCTGCGGCGAGCTTGGGGCATTCCTTCTGTTGCAGTCCGATGAACCGGAGGAGATACTCCTTGTACGTATTCTCCGCGACAAACACCACAAGGGAGACCCCAACAGGGAGCGCCGTCAGGGCTTCCTGGACTATGTTCAGGAGCATCATCCCGGGACAAGCGTGCACACGGTCTTCATCGACCCGGAAACTCCGGACAGCATCGCCCCTGCACTGGAAAAGTTCATCTCGGAGCATCCGGGGGTGAGGCATCTGGCCACCACCAACTCCCGAATCCATCTGCTAGCTCCATTCCTGGCGGCGCATCCGGAGATACGTGCGGTGGGCTTCGACAATCTTCAAAAGAACATTCTGGCTCTGCGCGAGGGCCAGGTGGATTTTCTGGTCACTCACGATATCGCCGGCACGGCGAGGGAATGCCTCCGTGTCTTTGCAGAGAGTCTCTCCCGCAGCGAGCCTCCTTCGCTTCGCAACCATTACATTCATGCCGATATCCTCCATCGGCTGAATCTGGACTATTACCCTGAAGATTAAACCACATAATATGAAAAAGCACATTTTTGCGGTGACAGTTGCGGCGCTGGTATCGGCCCTGGCCGCATCGGCCCAAAAATACAATAATCCTGTCCTTCATCTGGATTATTCGGACCCGGACGTTTGCCGCGTCGGGAAGGATTACTGGATGACGGCATCGTCCTTCAACTGCTTTCCCGGGCTGCCCATTCTGCATTCGACCGACCTGGTGAACTGGGAGCTGGTGGGATCGGCCCTGGCCGCTTATCCTTACGATCTGGCACCCGGCGAGGGGGTTTGGGCTCCTGCAATCAGGTATAATAAAGGGTGGTTTTACATTTACGTCGGTGATCCGGACCACGGCGTTTTCATGGTGCGCAGCAAGGATCCGGCCGGGAGGTGGGAAGAGCCGGTGTGGGTGACTCGGGAGAAGGGATTCATCGACCCGTGTCCTTTCTGGGACAATGACGGCAAGGCTTATCTGTCGCATGCGGCTGCCGGTTCCAGGGCAGGGCTCAAGAGCGTTGTTTTCGTTGCGCCGATGTCCTCCGACGGCACCCGTCTGCTGGGGCCTTCCAGGATAGTTTACGACGGGCATCGCACTCAGCCCACGATTGAGGGCACAAAGTTTTACAAGCGCAAAGGCTACTATTATATTTTTGCGCCCGCGGGCGGAGTATCTACCGGATGGCAAACCGTCCTGCGCGCCCGTGAGCCTTTTGGCCCCTATGAGGAAAGAATCGTGATGGCTCAGGGCGGCAGCGGCATCAACGGTCCTCATCAGGGGGCATGGGTCGATGGCCTGGGCGGCGACTGGTTCCTCCACTTCCAGGACAAGGGCGCTTATGGCCGTATCGTCCATCTTCAGCCGATGAAGTGGGGGGCCGATGGATGGCCGGTGATAGGGGAGGACCCGGACGGCGACGGGGTGGGGCAGCCCGTGAATTTCCATGAGAGCCCTCGTAGGGTGGCTCAGAGGGGCTTTGAACCCAGTACGGCCGTTGGGCCTTATGGGCTCCGTCTGGATTGGCAGTACCCCTGCGAGCCTTCTCCTTACTGGCATTTTGCGCTTCCTGGAGGCAATGTCCGCCTGTTCAGCGTGGAGCAGGGCTCCGATTATAAGAATCTGTGGAATTGCGGCAATGTGCTTCAGCAGAAGTTCCCGGCAGAGCATTTCACGGTAACGGCAAAGCTGGTTTTCCGTCCGAATCCGAAGCTTGAAGGCAGGGGAGAGCAGGCCGGGATGGTTGTCATGGGTGCCGATTATTCCGGTATCAGGGTAACCGACCGCGCGGAGGGGGCGCAGCTGGAGAGTTTCGTCTGCCGTGGAGCCCCTGACGGTGCACCTGAACAGGTCCAGGCCATCTCCCTGCTGCCGTATTCCGAGGGCAGGCTGGTTGAGTTTTGGGTGAAACTGCAGGTGAAGGCGCGTGATACCGGCGGGCCCGTTCCGGAGGCTCTTTGTACGTTATCCTACAGTACGGACGGAGTTAATTTCGAAGGGCTTGTTCCTTTTGTGGCTAAACAGGGAAAATGGATTGGAGCCAAATGGGGTTTTTTCTGCAACAGGTACGCTCCCAAGAACGATTCCGGCTCGCTGGACGTTTGTGATTTGTCAATCGTGTGCGACGATTGACAAATTAAATTTGGAAGTTTATGCAAACGTTTGTATCTTTGCGTCGACATGGTAACAATAACCGATATCGCCGCCGCACTTGGCATCACTCCTTCCACGGTTTCCAGGGCTCTTGCCGGGAGCCCGCGTGTGAAGGAGGAAACGCGCCTGGCCGTTGAGAAAGCCGCAAAGGAAATGGGCTACGAGCGCAACGTGGTGGCCTCGAACCTTCGCCGCGGACGTTCCAATATCGTCGGCATCATCGTACCCCGTATCCATCGCGAATTCTTCTCCAACATCATCGGGGGAGCGGAGAGCGTTCTGAACGAGGCCGGATACAATGTGCTCATCTGCCAGACCAAGGAAAGCCCGGAAGCGGAAATCAAGGCCCTCAAGACCTTGAGGAACTATCGGGTGGCGGGCGTTCTCCTTTCACATGCTATTTTCGACGTTAACGGAGACCATATCCGCAAGGCCCTGGGGCCGGATATCCCCCTTGTGCAGTTCGACCGCGTTTTTCCGGATATCCCCGGCGCCAAGATAGAGGGCGCCAACTGCGAAGGGGCATATAATGCCACGAAGCATCTTATCGAGGCGGGTTACCGCCGCATCGGCACAATTGCGGGATACATGACCGCAATGCTGTATGTGGAACGTCTTGCCGGGTACAAAATGGCCCTGGAGGATGCAGGCCTGCCTTTCGACAAGAGCATAGTGTTTTACGACTCCATCGTCCGTGAAACCGGCTATAAAGCAGCCCTCAGTGCCATAGAGGCTGGTTGCGATGCGCTTTACTGCGCCGGCGATTTTTCGGCCCTTGGCGCTATCGATGCACTCCGGGAAAAGGGCATTTCGGTGCCGGATTCCTTCGGTGTCGTAGGAACCGCGAACGAGTCGTTCACATCCATCATGACTCCTTCCATAAGCTCGCTGGGCCAGCGCCCCTACGAGATGGGCCAGGAGGCTGCCCATGCATTCCTTGACGGCAGAACGGATACAGTGGTCATTCCGCTGGACCTTCATATAAGACAATCCTCAAATAAAAATAACAAATGGCAAAAGTAGTCACCTTCGGCGAAGTTATGCTCCGCCTGTCCACCCCCGGATTCCTCCGTTTCTCCCAGGCCCGTCAGTTCGACGCCACTTTCGGCGGCGGCGAGGCCAATGTGGCCGTTTCCCTGGCCAATTACGGTGTTGATGCGCACTTCGTGACGCGCCTTCCCGACAATGACATCGCTAAGATGTGCACCTCCGAACTTCGCGGCTTCGGGGTTAATCTGGACGGTGTCGTGTACGGCGGCGAGCGCGTGGGAATCTATTATCTTGAAACCGGCGCTGTCGCCCGCGGCTCCAAGGTTGTGTACGACCGTGCACATTCCTCGATTTCGGATATCAAGCCCGGCATGGTGAACTGGCGCGAGGTGCTGAAAGGAGCCGACTGGTTCCACTGGACCGGCATCACTCCCGCCCTTTCCCAGGGCGCCGCGGATGCCTGCCTGGAAGCCATCAAGGTGGCTAACGAGCTGGGCGTGAAAGTATCTTGCGACCTTAACTACCGCAAGAAACTGTGGCAGTACGGCAAAACGGCCGCCGAGGTTATGCCCGCGCTCGTAGAGGGCTGCGACCTTATCCTTGGCAACGAGGAAGACGCGGAGAAGGAATTCGGCATCAAGCCGGAAGGCTTTGATGCGGAAAAAACCGGCGGCGAAATCGACCAGACCCGTTTCGAGAGCGTTTGCCGCCAGCTTATGAAGCGCTTCCCGCGCTGCAAGAAAGTTGCGATAACCCTTCGCGGCTCCATCAACGCCAATCACAATACCTGGGGCGGTGTGCTGTTCGACGGCAACACCCTCTGGCAGAGCCGCAGGTATGACATCACCCACATCGTAGACCGCGTTGGCGGCGGCGATTCCTTCATGGGCGGTCTCCTGTACGGCCTTCTTTCCTACTGCACAGACCAGGAAGCCATCGAGTTCGCAGCGGCGGCCTCCGCCCTCAAGCACACCATCTTCGGCGACTACAACCGCGTCACCGTCGCGGAAGTGGAAGCCCTCATGAAAGGCGGCGGCAGCGGCAGAGTATCGCGATAGTTTGTCATCTCGACCAAGGCCCAGAGGGCCGCGTGGAGAGATCTCAAAAACCCCAATGTATTATGGCAAAATTCAACAAAATAGACACTATTGGTCTTATCAGGAGCACGGGAATCGTGCCGGTGTTCTACAAC
>JAEEUZ010000101.1 GCA_016290725.1 Bacteroidales bacterium
AGGGACCGTTGGCCAGATTCATCTGGCCGTTGTTGTACTTAAGGCTGTAAGCTGCGATCTGGTATTTTTCATCGGTCTGTTTGAAGGTATTATACCACTCGATGTCGCTGTTCAGGCCGATCCAGGGGAGATAACGTCCGCGATAGGAGTTGGTCTCACCGAAGGACTGGGAGATGGAGAACACAGTGTTTTCCGCCAGGTTGTAGTTGGAGAAAACCGTTGCAGCATCAAATGTGGAAGGAGACTCGCTGTCCAGGATGCTTTCGCAGGACCAGGCTGTGAGTACCGCTGCTACTGCAGAAATAATATATAATGTCTTTTTCATATTCCCGTCAGATTAGAAGGTGAGATTCAGACCGGCAACAAAGCCGATGCTCTTCGGGTATGCGGAATAGTCCACGCCGGGGGTAAGAGGAGTGGCGCGGCGGGTATCAACCTCGGGGTCATAGCCAGAGTACTTGGTGAGGCAGAAGAGGTTTGTACCTGTTACATATACACGTGCGCGGCGCAGGTGAGCCTTTTCCACGAGTTTGTCGGGAAGGGTGTAGCCCACGGTGAGGCTCTGCAGACGCAGGAACGATGCGTCCTCAACTGCCCAGTCGCTGAACACGGCGTTGCCGATTGCGGGATTCCACATGGTCTTTCCTGCATTCATCGCGCGCAGTTTGTCGGGATCGTTCACAAGTTCGCCGGTTTCCCAGTCGATGTTGGTCCAGCGGTTGTCCACGTTCATGGTATTCAGCAGGTTGCGGTTGTAGAACTTGCGCGAGCTGGTGAACTCAATCTTGTTGGCGTTATAGACCTGGTTGCCGATCATGTAGTTGAAGTTGGCACCGAAGTCGAAGCCTTTGTAATAAGCACTCAGGGAGAAACCGCCCGTGAAATCCGGAATCGCATTGCCGATGACGGTGCGGTCTGCCGCGGTGAGTTTGCCGTCACCGGTCTTGCCGATAACGTTGCCTTCCTCGTCAAGCACGTCCACATTCTGGGCGAGGTCCTTGTACTTGGGAGCACCGGGACGCATGTAAGCCGAGCCGATAATGCCGGAGCAGTCCACAACACCCTCGTTCAGCACCCACTTGGTGCCGTCCCAGGTGAAGTCGTCAACGGTGTAGAATCCGTCGCTCACATAGCCGTACATATTGCCGAGGGGCTGCCCCACCTGCACGATGTAGTCGTCGCCGATTTCAGTGGAAGCCCAGTAGGACTGAGCCATGATGGACTCGAGGCCGCCAAGGTCGGTAACCCTGTTGCGGTTGTAAGCGATGTTGCCGCTCAGGTTCAGGGAGAAGTCCTTGGTCTGCACCAGAGGGGCGTTCAGAGAGAGTTCGACACCGCGGTTGCGGGTGGAACCAACGTTCTGGTACTGGCTGTCATAACCGGAACCGGGGATGGGGAAGTTGATGAGGAGGTTCTTGGTATCGTTCTGATACACCTCGAGGCTTCCTGAAAGCTTACCCTGGAAGAGGCTGAAGTCCATACCCAGGTTGTGGGTGTAGGAAGTTTCCCAAGTGAGGTCCGGATTGTTCATCACCTTACCGGCGGTGAAGATGTTACCGCCCTGGGAGATCCAGGAAGAGCTGGAGGAAGAATAGGTCTTCATCAGCTGTCCGGAAGGGATATTGTTGTTACCGGCGGTACCAAAGCTGTAACGGAGTTTCAACTGGTCCAGCCATGCCGATGTGTTCTGCATGAAGTCCTCGTTGGAGATGGTCCAGGAGGCGGCTGCCGAAGGGAAGAAGCCCCAGCGGTTTCCGCGTGCGAACTTCGAGGAGCCGTCGGCACGGAGCGTAACGCCCAGTGAGTACTTGTGCTGGAAGTCGTAATTTGCACGTCCGAAGAAGGAAAGCAGTTTGTCGTCCGGGCTGTAGTAGTTGTTCACTGCCACGTTGTTCAGGACGCCGCCTTCCACGGTCTTGCCGGTTGCCGAGGAAGTGAAGTTCCAGGCCATTGCGGCATCGTAGAAAGTGGGGAAGCCGTCAACCATCATGGTGATGGTGTTGCTCTTGGTGAGGGTGAACTCCTGGCCGATGAGAACGGTGAGGTTCTTGTCGGCATCACCGGGGAACACGTTCCAGGTGAGGGTGTTGGTGTTGCGATACCTCGTGCGGAATGCTTCCTTGTGCTGGTTTGAAGGAGTGTTCTTCACCGTGGAGTTCTGGGCCACATAGTAGGTGGTGAGACCGTAGAAGCGGTCGTCGCCCTGGCGATAGTCTTCCAAGCCGCCTTCCATCTTGAAGGTGATGGCGTCGGTGATGTTCCAATTGAACGCGGCGTTGGCGTTCCAGGTGCTGCGGATGCGGCGGGAGTCATTGTCGGCCACACTGCGAAGAGGCGGAGCGTTGTCGCCATAGTCCTGCTCTTCATCGGCCCCCTGGATCGTTGCGGCCACGGGGATGGGTGCATAGGCAACTGCGTGCTTGAGACGGCCGTTGCCGGAGGTTGTACCCGTGTCGTTGATGCCGTTGGCGCCGCTGCCGCGCACATTCACGCGGGAGTAGCGGATGTTGGCGTCGATGGAGGTGGTGGTGGAAGTCTTGAAATGACCCTTGAAGTTCAGGTTGTCACGGGTGTAGTTGGAACCGGACATGATGGCCTGGTCGCCAAGGTGGGCATAGCCGAGGGTCCAGTGGAAGTTCTCTCCGCTGCCGGAAATGGAAAGATCTGCGGAGAAGTTGCTTCCGGTGTTGCCGAAGACGGCGTCCACCCAGTTGTTGCCCTGGAGGCCGCTGTAAAGGTCGATGTCAGAGAACGAACCGAAGTAGGGCACGTAGTTGGAGCTCACGTTGTCGCGGATGCTGGCCAGCTCGTACTGGAACTTCACGAAGTTCTCCGGATCCATGGCCACGATGGCGTTCTTGTTCGCCATGGTCTTGAGTCCGTAGTAAGTGTTGAACTTAACGGAAACCTTCTGGCCTTTCTCTGCATTCTTGGTGGTTACGATAACAACGCCGTTAGCGCCACGTGAACCGTAGATTGCAGTGGAATAGGTGTCCTTCAGAACGTCGATGGAGGCAATCTCCGAAGAGGGAATGTCGTTGATGCTCTCCACGGGGAAGCCATCCACGATGTACAGAGGGCTGCTGTCCTGGGTGATGGAGCCGCCGCCGCGGACGCGGATCTTGATGTCGGCATCCGGGTCGCCTTCCGTGGTGACCACGGACACACCGGCCATCTTACCGGACAGGGCCTGGCTCACGGTGGTAACGGGCTGCTCCATGAGTTTGTCGCTGCCAACGGAGGCAACCGAACCCAGAAGGTCGCGGCGCTTTACGGTGGCATAACCCACTACAACCACTTCGTCCAGGAAGTTGGTGTCTTCCTGCATCTGCACGTCGATCTGGGTGCGTCCGCCAACGGGGACTACCTGATCGGCATATCCGATGAAGGAGAAGACCAGATTCGCTGCATTGGAGGGGACGGTAATCATGTAGTCGCCGTCAAGTCCGGAGACTACTGCCGTTGATGTTCCTTCCACCATGACCACTGCTCCCATGAGGGGCAGGCCGTCGGCGTCGGTGATGACACCCTTGACGGTGGTCTGTGCCAGAAGGGCACCTGCCGTTCCCAAGCAAAGTGCGAGCGAAAGAAGAAGTTTCTTTGTCAAACTTTTCATTGGAATTGGATTTTGGTTAATTTATTGGTTAGTAAACTTAGTATATTCTGCATTGGCGTTCTGCTCCGCCACGATATTCCTTACTATATAATGTAGGTACATTTCCAGGTTGGTGTACCTTCCGTTTTTATCCAAGGTCTTTGCCGATGCGTCCGCCGCCGACGACTTGTTGAGGCCGAACTGCTCTTCGAACCAGTTGGGCATGCCGTCGGAATCCGAGTCGCGGAGATTATCGTCATTGGGGTTGTAGGTGTATTCCGGCCATCCGCCAACATCGCTCTGCGTGTCGATGAGGCCCTTGCGGGAAAGCTTGTTGGAGGCAAGCGCGTTTCCGTTCTTGTCCTTGGTGGCGCTTCCTTCATAGGTGTATGTGCCGTTCTTAGTTTCACGGGCGATGCGCGCATCCACATCGTCCCTCGCATAACTCGCTCCGGCATAATCGGTCACGGCCGTAAATGCGTTCTGTGCACTGTGGATGCTCATCGGCTCGAAGGGATAGGCCGATGTGGCCTTGATATTCGCGATTACCGTAGACGTTGCCGTGGTGCCGGTCCAGTTGTCAGAGTTCACGGAGCTCTTGCCGTTCATTACGTTACCCGTCATGTAGAAATGGCCCGGGAGGATCGTGCCGCCGCAGTTGCTGCAACTTGTGGTGGGATCCAGCAGCCACTGGTGGTTCGACGGAGTAACGGGGCCGGGCTTGTAGAAGTTGTAAATGAAATTGTACTTCCTGTAATCCGAACCGTTCTTGGAAGAACTTTCTCCGCCGTAGCAGGTGTTGCCGTACCAGTTGTATACCACGTTGTTGGAGATGGTCACGGGGCCTTTCTGGGTGGAAACATAGTCGTGGTCGATTCGGGGATTGCGGCTGTCGTGATGGGCCAGCAGGTTGTGGTGGTACGTTGCGTTGTTGCCGCCCCAGATGCCGCCGTATCCGTGGGCGCCCTTGCCGTGAACAGAGTTGCGAAGGCTCTCTGAAACTATGTTCCAGGAGAAGGTGAAGTTCTTCATTCCGTAGAACGACGCGCATTCATCGGTGCACCAGCTCACGGAGCAGTGGTCAATGATGATGTTGCTGTACTTGTCGTCGTCGTGGTCCATAACCTGCATGGCGTCGTCTTCCGTCTGCTTTTCATCGCCCATGCGGCAGCGGATGAAACGCACGATGACGTTGCTTGCGCTCACGCGGAAAGTGTAGTTCTTCAGGCAGATGCCGTCGCCGGGAGCTGTCTGACCTGCGATGTACACATCGCCCTTCTTCACTGCAAGCTGGCTTCTGAGCTCGATGATTCCGGCCACATCGAAGATGATGGTCCTGGGGCCGGAAAGGGTTTCAACGCCATAACGTAGCGTGCCCTGGGTGTTTGTATCCTCCAGCGATGTCACGTGATACACGCTGCCGCCACGGCCGCCGGTTGCCCACATTCCGCCGCCTTCTGCGCCGGGGAATGCACGGGCCGCTCCGTCCTCTTCCTCTGCAGGGATAAGGAAGTCTTCATACTTGCCGGTAGTGGGGTTCACGGGAGGGTCCACCGGAGGATCTTCAGGATCCACGGGAGTTTCTTCCTTGAGGGTTGTCGCTGTCAGTGTGGTTTCATCGGAAACGCTGCCATCGGCCCCCGCCGCGCGTACGCCAAAGCGATAGGTGGTTTCCTCCTTGAGGCCTTCGATGGTGATGTTACGGGACTTTATGGTTCCGCTCTGCACCTCGGTGCTGCCCTCGACGAGCCTCCATTTGTAGGAATCCGCCCCATCTACGGCTTTCCACTGGAAAACCAGGGTGGAGGTTGTGCTGCTGTGCAGTTTCAGGCCTTCGGGGGCTCCGGGCTTGGAGGGCGTGTCTTCACCGCCTCCCCCTTTGTTGCAGGAAAAGGCCATCAATGCCACAATGCTCAGTATCGACAGAAATCTTTTCATCTGTTTTCCATTTCAAGTGCCGCCCAAATGAGAGGGCCGATACCCTTGGGGTCATTCGAACGGATAGGTTCATTAATGTAGTATTCAAAATCCCCACGACGCTCCTGCTTGCCGCCGAGGCCAGCAACTTCGCAGCAGCGGTCCAGGTTCACGAGGCCGGCCTCATCCACCCGCACAAAGGTTTTGAGAAGGCTGTCAAAGGCTTTTTCCGCCTCCTGCGGGGTTACGACCCTGAGTATTCCAAGGCGGGTTCCCTTTAGCATCACGTACACGAACATTGCGCTGCATGTTGCCTCCAGGTAATTCCCCGCCCTATACGGGCTGTCCGGAACCTGATACCACATGCCGGTTTGCATATCGGCACTGAGGCAAACCACTTCCATCACGGAGTTGAGGATGGATATGAGGCGGCTCCTCTGCTCCCCTTCCGGCATCAGGTCGATGACGTCTACCAGAGCCATGGTGTACCATCCGAGGGCGCGCCCCCAGGCGTGTTCGCTCTGGCCGGTGGTTTTGTCGCACCAGAACATCTCGTGGGAAGAATCCCAGGCGTGACGGAGAAGGCCAGTCTCATAGTCTAATGTCTTTTCCGCAATGAGGGTGAACTGGTGGGCGATATCGGCATAATTCGCAGCTTTGAGGCTGTCCGGAACATACCTGTTGGTGTATTCCGTGTAGAAAGGCTCCAGCATATACAGGCCGTCCAGCCACATCTGGTTGGGATAGACCTTCTTGTGCCAGAAACCTCCTTCCGGAGTGCGGGGCTGCTCCTGGATCTGGCGGTAGAGCGTATCCATCGCCATACGGTATTTCTCCTTACCGGTTACATCGTACAGCTGGAACAGTGTGCGTCCCGGGCAGATATGATCCTGCGAGTAATTCGCGCGCTTATAATTATATATGGTACCCGTGGAGTCGATAATCGCATCGTACCAATTTTCCACGTAAGCCAGTATATTGTCATTTCGAGCTTGCCGAGAAATCTCATACACATCCAGGAAGGCCTTGAGTTCCAAGCCTGTAGTATAGTTCCACTTCAGCTTCCCTTCCTGCCCGTCGATGTACGATGCCTGGGGGCAGCGCTGCATCTCACTGCGCACAACCTGTAAAGACAGCGGCGCCTTGGCCGTGCATGCGGTCAAGGCTGCGAGCAGTATTATGATTCCTTTTCTCATCGGTTGTCGTATGGATTCCAGATAATGCCGTCCTGCTGCTGGAACATCACTTTCTCGAATGTGTAGTTCTTCAGGTCGCGGGCCTTCAGCGTGTGGGCCCATTTCACACGGGGCCCTCTTGCACCGGGGCCCGTGCTGCCGTACTCCGCATAATAGGAGTTCTTCTTCGTATTAGGCTTTCCTTCCTTTTCCCAGTCGTGCCAGCCTTCCGGAAGGATGTGGGAGCCGAGTTCACAGTCGATGAAAACTGTCTTGGCGTATGCCCCCCAGGGCCTTCCGAGGTAGCATTTGTCGATGCCCGGATCGGCAGTGAGGCGGCAGTTCTTGAACACATATCCGTATTTCTGGCCTTTCAGCGTTGAGGCTGCGGTTACGTAACTGTTCTTCTTGGAGTGGATCCGGCAGTTCTCGAAGTAGCAGATGCTGGGGCCGAAAATGAAGTCAGTAGTGCCCTCGATGTAGCAGTCTTTGTAGTAATTGCGCTTGATTCCGCCGTCTTTCCCATATCGGCCGTATGTGTACAGGGTATCCTGGTTGCCGATGAACCGGCAGCGGTTAAAGAAGAGGAAATCCCCGTCAGTGAACACGGCCACGGCCTGTGCGATATCCTTTCCCTCGCCGGCGCTGTTCTCGAAGGTAATGTCTTCGAAAGTGATGTAACTGGCGTGGATATAGATGCTTGCGCTTCCGGATGTGCCGATGGCGAAATCGCGCCCGGGCCACATTGCCTTGGCGTATTTGTCGTAGGTGATAACGGTCTCGAGAGCATCCTCGCCCTTGATGTACAGGCGGAACTTGTTGTGGGGAATAACAACCTCTTCCTTGTACACGCCCTTGCGGATGAAGATGCGGGTGATCTGACTGTGGCTGTAGTCCGGGCAGGCGTCGATGCCTTCCTGCACGGTCATGTAGTCGCCGTGCCCATCGGCCGAAATCACTATGTCGTAGCGCTGGAGATGCTCTGCGATCTGGGGAATTTGATTTTCAATGAGCCTGCAGACTATTTCCGTCACTTTGCGCGCACCGCAGGCCACGGTGTGGGTGTTGTCGTCCTTGCCGGTGGAAATCATGAAATACTGCTTCGAGGCTTCATCGCCAAGGCTTTCCAACCAGTCAAGGGTGGCGGTGGTAACGTCCAGAAGGGTTACGCCCTGCTCCTCGGCCACTTCCTTCATCGCAGCGGGATAGTCCTTGTGACAATTGCGGTCAAGGCCATTTTCTTTGAACCAGCGACGCGCAACGGGAGTGAGAAGAACGGGGATTCCGCCTTTCTCGCGGGTTTTGTCGATGAAGAGGCGAAGATTGTCCTGATAGGCACCCCAAGGATCGGCATACCGGGCCGGATCGCTCTCCTTGGAATCGTTGTGGCCGAACTGGATGAATACATAGTCCCCGGGCTGTATGGCGTCATAGACCATTCCCCATCGGCCCTGGTCGATAAAACTCTTGGTGCTCTGGCCGTTCTTGGCGTAATTGACAACTTTGACGCCGCCGTCCAGGAAGTTCTGGAACATCATACCCCAGCCGCGCTCCGGATTGCCGCCGGACAGATCCTTTTCCGCCATCGTGCTGTCCCCCATCAGGTGAACAGTGAAACTGCTGCAAACCAGCCACAGGGCTGCTATGATTGTGAAATGCTTCATAATGCGGCCCCGTTAACTGTTACGTTTTGGAATGTTACGTCCTTTGTGAAGTGCAATTCCT
>JAEEUZ010000102.1 GCA_016290725.1 Bacteroidales bacterium
AGGCCTCCCAGCCCCATTGCCCCCGCTGGCCCCGTCTGCTGTTGGCCTTCCTCCTGCTCCCTTTGTTTGTGCTGAGCGCCATTCTAAGCCTCCCTCTATGGGCTACGGCGGAGAGCCTCTGCAAAAAGATTAAGGACAAAGCCTTCTGCAACACCGCCCGCTACGGCGCCAAACTCGTCGGCACCCCCATAATCCTTCTGCTTTGGGGCCTTCTCCTTGGCTTCCTCACCCCCTGGTGGATAAGCCTCCCCCTCTTCTGCTGGACCTTCCACTCCTACAGCTTCTTCTACGACTGGCTCAACCTCGTAAGAAAAAACCAGTAGTGGAGTTTTAGTCAGCGAAACGAATAGGTTTTTTCGTGTAAGAGAGATGAAAGGGAGGGTTGTGAGAGATTTTAGATTTTGATTTTTATGTAACCTATTGGTTTTCAGTGGGTTATTTTTACGTTGTGAGAGATTGTTTTCATGAAAAAAGTTGCGCGCGTAAATAATAATGGCGAACTTTGCAGTAAGAAAACAATTTAAAACGACTGTATCATGGAAGTAAAGAAAAGCCCGAAAGCGAGCCTTGAAAACAAGAAGCTCCTTTTCACCGAGATCGGCCTGGTGGTCGCCCTCGGCGTCGTGTACGGAGGCTTTGAATTCTCCTCACGCGAAAAGCAGGTAGCCGTTCTCGAAGATACCACCCAGGTGAATATCGAAGAAGAAATGGTTGCCATTCAGCAGGAAACCCCTCCTCCGCCCCCCGAGGCTCCCGCTATCCCCGTCCTGTCGGACCAGATCGATATCGTTGACGACAACATCCAGATCGACGACGATATGTTCCTGAACCTGGAAGACGACGACACCGCATACGAAATCGCGGAATATAAGGAAGAGGAAGTTGTGGAAGAGGAAGTGGAAGAGGAAGAAATTCCTTTCCAGTTGGTGGAAGATCCGCCGTCCTTCATGGGAGGTACCACGGACGAGTTCAACGCATGGGTGGCACAGCACATCGTATACCCCGAAATCGCTAAGGAAAACGGCGTATCCGGTAAGGTTATCACCCAGTTCACCATCGCTCCCGACGGAAGCGTTACCAAAGTGAAAGTTGTCCGCGGCGTGGACCCTGCCCTTGACGCAGAAGCTATCCGTGTTATCAAGAGTTCACCCAAGTGGACTCCCGGAAAGCAGAGGGGACGCCCGGTGAAGGTATCCTACACCTTCCCTGTGGTATTCCAGCTCCGATAAGGAGTAAACTACAGTTACAAGGCCACGGGCACAAAAGCCTGTGGCCTTTTTAATGGATTATCTTATGGATCAAAAGAGTTTTAGCGACATCGGAGTCGTAGGCGCGATAGACGAGCTCTACGGCCTGTCGGCATACAAGCGGGTGGATAGCCTGGAGTTCCGCAGCCCAAAAGGAGGCGCGGAAGTATCGGCCCAAAGGATGTTCCTGGAGGGGCTGGATTTCAACCTGGTGTATTTTCCGCTGAAGCATCTGGGATATAAATGCGTGGTTGAGGCTACGGGTGAACTGTACGCCGCGATGGCGCATCCGCGCACGCTTAGCCTGGTGCTGGGGGTATCGGCAAAGCTGGATTTTCCCCAGGTGAGGGATATCTGGATGGGCGCTGCCGTGGCGGCAAAAGAACATGGATACGACGCCGTGAAGCTGGATCTGCAACCGTCCGGGAACGGATTGTACGTGAGCGTATCGGCCTTTGGAGAAAGGTCGCAGATCACTTCGTCCCGCCGTCCTGAGCCGAAGAGCAAGGACCTTATTTGCGTTTCCGGGCCTCTCGGAGCGGCATATCTGGGCTTGAGGATGCTGGAGAAGGGGGCGGAGCAGTTCGCCTCCGGAAAGGGGCAGCCGGATATGTCGGCCTATAAAATGATAATCGGCGATTATCTGCGTCCGGAGCTAGATTCTTCCGTTGTGGCAAAGCTGGAAGACGCCGGGATCTATCCTTCCCGAGCGCTCTTTGTAACCCGGGGCCTTGCCGATGCCCTCAAGCGCATTTCCCGCTCCACGGGCCTCGGCGCCAAGGTTTATGCCGATAAGATCCCGTTCGAGGGCAACAGCTTCCAGCTTGGAAAGGAACTGGATATAGACCCCGTCTCTGCGGCCATGAACGGAGGGGACGACTGCCGGTTGCTGCTGGTTGTGCCCATTCTGTCCATGGAGAAGTTCCGCCGCGATTTCCAGACTTTCGACATCATCGGTCATCTTGCCCTTCCGGAGGCAGGCGTGTCTCTGGTTACACCGGACGGCCTGGAAATGGAGGTAAAGGCTCAGGGCTGGCCCGATGCTGCAGAATAAAGTTTTTTAGCACTTGTAACAAAAAATATGTATATTTACGGGCTGAAAGACCATTTTAGAAATTAATAATAGTCCAAACTGATATGAAAAGAATCCTTACAATCGTAGCCCTCGCAGCCGCTATTTCGGTGCAGGCAAATGCCCAGAACCTTTCCCTGGGTTCCACTATCACGGATCTTCTTTCCTCCCTTACAGGCGGCTCCGTAGTGTATTCCGCTCCCATTTCCCTGAACGGAACCTACAGCTATGCCGGTTCTGCCGTTTCAATCTCCCAAACCAACGGCTCGGTGGTGAACAACCTCGCAGGTTCTGCAGTTTCCACCACAATTGAAGGCAAGGTGGACGACAATCTCGCAAAGATCGGCATCCAGCCCGGCAGCATGACGGTTACTTTCGACCGCGACACGGAAACCTTCATCTGGACCGTAGCAGGAATTCCTCTGCCCGGCACCTTCAAGGTTGGCAACAACGAGGAAACCGTAACCCTCACCTTCGGTAAGAACATGCAGTTCTTCACCCTCACCGGCAATCTGGAGAGCACCGCATCCGGCGCAAAGATCCTCTTCCCTGCACAGCGCACCGCCGCCTTCCTCAAGAAGGTTGCAACCAAGATCGGCCAGAGCGAAGGCTCCCTCGGCACCATCACCAAGCTTGCCGACGGCTTCGACAGCTACAAGATCGGCTTCAAGCTCGCGAAGTAAGATCATCGCGATTTACATCTAAAACAGGGACGACCATCACGGCCGCCCCTGTTTTTTATGCTCATACGCATTTTGGGCCTGTTTTTGCGTACGGGCAAGGCAAAAAGGCGTGCCCATCTGCATTTTGGGCCCAATAATGCAGACCGGCGGCTCAAAACCTGGCCCCGATCATCAAAAACGGCCTATTTTTGCGTACCGCTACTTCCTCACCACCTCGTAGCTGTCGAGGCCAAGACGGTGGAGGTCGTCAATGAAGGCGGACGTTACCGCCACACTGATTTTTCGTGAATAGAAGAGGATGCGGTAACCTGTGGAATTGTCTACCAGATACACGTTCAGGGGAATGGATCCCTTGTGGTGCTTGAGAAGTTTCTGCAGGGAGGCTATCATTGCGGTATCCAGCACGGATGTGTTGATGTTCAAGGTGAATTCCTTCATCATGTCGTCCGTGAGGTTCCCAAGGAGAGTGACTTTCTTTAGTTTTAACACGTAAGGCACGGTTTTGCCCTGGGCGCGCTCTTCCGGTTTGAGGAAGAACTTTTCGCCCACTTCGCCTTCCAGGAACAGCGCGGCGTGGGGCTGCATGTACTGCATGAAAGCCTCGTGGTCCTTGCCGAACAAAGACAGTTCGTAACTGCCGCTATAGTCTTCGATGAGGGTGCGTGAATATGGCTTGCCGGTTCTGGTTGTGAGCTGTTTCACGTCGGTGACTATGCCGGCGGCGCACACCTTTGCGGTTTTGTGGGCGCTTTCGCACTCGTTGATAAGCGTGCCCATGTTCGCCAGCTGGCAGTTGGTGAAGGCTTTCATTTCGAAATCGTAGCGGTCCAGCGGGTGCGAGCTGAGGTACATGCCCACGAGTTCCTTCTCTTTCTGCAGTTCCGCCAGGATTTCCGGCTCGCCGATAAGGTCCGGAATAACCGGGCGCTCCGGTTTCATTTCCTCAATATCGCCAAACAGCGAGGCCGCGGCATCCACAGTGTCGCTGCGGTACAGATCCCCATATCGGGCCAGTTCGTCCAGGAACGGTTCGCCGCTGCGGCCGGGCAAGAAGTACTGCGCGCGCTTATAGCCGAAGCCGTCCATGGCTCCGGCGCTCACAAGGGATTCCAGGCTCTTGCGGTTCACGCTGCCGGCCATGCGCTCCACGAAGTCGTACAAATCGGCAAAGGGACCTCCGGAGGAACGCTCGTCAAGGATAGCCTCAACCACGTTGCCGCCGAAGCCCTTGATTCCGCCAAGGCCGAAGCGGATCTCGCCTTTCTTGTTCACGGTGAACCCGCTCTCCGACTCGTTCACGTCCGGACTCAGCACTTTGATGCCGGAACGCTTGCAGTCGTCCATGATCTCCATGATTTCCGTCATGTTGGAGAGTTGGTTGGAGAGGTTTGCCGCCTGGAATTCCGCCGGGTAGTGGGCCTTTAGCCATCCCGTCTGGTAACTCACCCAGGCATAGCAGGTGGCGTGGCTCTTGTTGAAGGCGTATTCCGCGAATGCGCGCCAGTCTTTCCAGATTTTGTCCAGCGTGGCTTCCGGCAGGCCATTCTCAACGCCGCCTTTCTTGAAGTCGTCATACAGGCCTTCCAGCACGGTGAGCTGCTTTTTGCCCATCGCCTTACGGAGTTTATCGGCCTTGCCGCGTGAGAACCCGGCAAGCTTCCGGGACAGAAGCATCACCTGCTCCTGGTACACCGTGACGCCATAGGTCTCCTGGAGGTATTCCTCCATTTCCGGCAGGTCGTAGGCAATCTTTTCCTCGCCCCGTTTGCGCGCGACGAAGTTGGGGATATAATCCATCGGCCCGGGCCGATATAGGGCGTTCATAGCGATAAGATCTTCGAAGCGCTCCGGATGCAGCCTCTGCAGCCACTCCTTCATTCCCGGCGATTCAAACTGGAACACGCTCTTGGTATCGCCCCGGCTGTAGAGTTCGTAGGTTTTCTTGTCGTCGATGGGGATGGCCTCTATGTCGATGTCTTTGCCGAAGCGCTCTTTCACCAGGCGCAGGCACTCCTTTATTATAGATAAGGTACGGAGGCCCAGGAAGTCCATCTTCAGCATGCCCACGTCTTCGATATACGTGCCTTCGTACTGCGACACCCAAACGGTTTGCCCTGTTGCCTTATCCGTGCCGGTGGTGATGGGGATATAGTCCGTTAAATTTCCCCGGCCGATGATCATTGCGCACGCGTGGATACCCGTCTGACGGATGCAGCCTTCCAGCTCGCAGGCGTATTTGATGACGTCTTTCACCAGATCCGATCCGTTTTCCGCCTCGTTCTTGAACTCCGGAACGAACTTCAGGCAGTTGCGGAGGTTCACCTTGTAGGTTTTCTCCACCTTGTTGCCGTTCTCGTCCGTTTCCATCTGGGTGAAGGGACGCTCCGGAATCATCTTGGTGAGACGGTTGGACTCGTCAATGCTCAGGCCCGAAATGCGCGCGACATCCTTGATGGCCGATTTCGCCGCCATCGTGCCGAAGGTGATGACGTGCGAGATATGGTCTACGCCGTATTTCTCCTGAACGTACTGGATAACCCTGTATCGGCCTTCATCGTCGAAGTCCACGTCGATATCCGGCATGGAGATACGCTCCGGGTTGAGGAAACGCTCGAACAGAAGATCGTAGCGGATAGGGTCCAGATTGGTGATGCCAAGGCAGTACGCTACGGCGCTTCCCGCAGCACTGCCACGGCCCGGGCCAACGGAGATGCCGTTGTTCTTGGCCCAGTTGATGAAGTCCTGCACGATGAGGAAGTAGTCCGGGAAGCCCATGCGGGAGATGGTCTTGAGTTCAAAGTCAAGACGCTCCTGCTGAACCTCGTCAAGGGTGTCTCCATAGCGTTTGCGCGCGCCGTCATACGTGAGTTTACACATATAGGCCACGCTGTGGCAGAATTCATCGCCGCGCGCCTTGCCCCTTTCGTCCATGCTACCGGCGTCGATGACGTCTTTGTACTCTTCCAGGTACTTGTCGATATCGGCCATGAAATCCTCCGGCAGCTCGAAGCGGGGAAGAACGTGACCGCGGTCGATCTCGTAGCGCTCCACCTTATCCGCCACTTCGAGGGTGTTGGCAAGGGCCTCCGGATGGTCCGGGAAGAGCTGCGCCATCTCGTTTTCGTCTTTCAGATACTCTTCCTGGGTGTATCTGAGGCGGTTGGGGTCGTTGATATCGGCATTCGTGGTGAGGCAGATGAGGCGGTCGTGCGCGGGGCCGTCTTCCTTGCGCACGAAATGCGAGTCGTTGGTGGCGATCACCTTCACGCCCATCTTGGCGGCGAGGCGGAAAATCTCCCCGCAGTAGAAAGTCTGGTTCTCGTACAGCTCGTTGCTGAGGCCCGGCACCCGGGTGGGATGCTTCATCACCTCCAGGTAATAATCGTCCCCGAACACCCTCTTGTGCCATTCAATGGCCTTTTCCGCCGCATCGAAGTCCCTTGCCATAATGGCGCGCGGAACCTCTCCCGCAATACAGGCCGATGAGCATATAAGCCCCTCGTGATACTTCTCGATAACCTCGTGACTCACCCTGGGCCGATAGTACATGCCGTTGATATGGGCCTCCGACACAATCTTAACCAGATTCTGGTAGCCCTTGTAGTTCTTTGCCAGGAGGATAAGGTGATAGTACCCCTTCTCCTTTATGCGGTGATCCCCTTTGGAAACGTATATCTCACAGCCGATGATGGGCTTGATGGACGGATGCTTCTTGGCGAACTTGAAGAACTCCTTCACGCCGTACATATTGCCGTGATCCGTCATGGCGAGGGCGGGCATACCCAGCTCCTCCGCCCGGTTAAACAGGTTTTCAATCGACGCCTGGCCATCCAGGATAGAGTATTGCGTGTGGACGTGAAGATGTACGAAGTTCATATCACAAATATACGGAACAGTTTTGATTTTATCAAAGGCTTTTTTCGTCCCGGGACGAAAGTCGCGCTCCGGGATTATTAAGAAAAAAATTACATTATTAAAAAACGCATACTAAAAGACATAAAAAACATAAAAATCTGCATTCCGATGCTCCCGAGGGCTTGACAGATTGTCTCCAAGGGCTTATCTTGCGGCCATGAAAACTATTTATTACAGCCAGGCCCCAGAGAAGCTGTTCAAAGAAACGGGCCCGTTTTTTCACGTTTGCAGCAAGCCGGTGGATGGTCTTTTGTTCAAAGATGATGATGACCGGAGAGTCGCCCTTGTCAATCTCGCTTTGGCCGCAGAGGAATCATCGGCACGAGTTCTCGCATATGCCATAATGAGCAACCATTTCCATGTTATTCTCGAGACGGTTTCTCCTACGCGTTTCTATTCAGCATTTAGGGAAAGAATCAACCGGTATTTGTCCCGGCATGGCGGAATCCGTCTTCCCGATGAACCCACGGTTGTTCCAATTCTCTCTTTAAGCCAATTAATGGATGAGATTGCCTACGTAATCCGTAATCAGTATGTCGTGGATTCTTCCGTGAACCCGTTGTCACATATATGGTGCTCGGGCTATCTGTACTTTAATCCCGGGTTCGAATGGTTGGCCAGAGGGCTTGACTATTTGTCGGCTTCGTCTCTCTCCGGACGAAAGATAGCACAGCTCACATGCTCCAAAGCGGTAGATCTTCCGTTTGGGAATTTGAAAGTGGTGAATGGTTTTCCCGCCCCTTCATCATTTGTGGATTACAAATTGGTTGAAAGCCTGTTTTCCACAGCAAGGCAATTCTTGACAAGAGTGTTCAGGAACGTAGAGGCTTTGGTGGAAACCGCCATCAAAGTCGGAGAAGCGGTCGTTGTCCCGGATGAGGAAATGCTGCGGATTCTGTGGAAGTATTGTAGAGAAGAGTGGGGCGTAAAGGGTATGAAACAACTGTCGCCCGCCCAAAGGCTGGAGTTGGCTAAATACATGAAGTACACCTATCGTTCTTCAAATGGCCAGATTGCCCGTATTACACAGTTATCGCGCCAAGACGTTGACGATATGTTTCCATTGAGTGCAAATAAAAAATAAGGTGTTCGGTAGCAAAAAGAGCCCTAATTTGCGACCGAACACGGGTTTTCGCCAACTCGGTAGCATTTTTGACCGGTTTTTGCTACCGAACACCCACGAGGGCATAAAAAACAGGGGCGGCCGTGATGGTCGTCCCTGTTTTGGATGTGAATCGCGATGATCTTACTTCGAGAGTTTGAAGCCGATCTTGTAGCTGTCGAAGCCGTCGGCAAGCTTGGTGATGGTGCCGAGGGTGCCTTCGCTCTGGCCGATCTTGGTTGCAACCTTCTTGAGGAAGGCGGCGGTGCGTTGTGCAGGGAAGAGGATCTTTGCGCCGGATGCGGTGCTCTCCAGATTGCCGGTGAGGGGGAAGAAC
>JAEEUZ010000103.1 GCA_016290725.1 Bacteroidales bacterium
GCGTCCCCGGGAATTATGGTTTGTTTAAGATTTCTTTTGCCAGAGCGTTCACGGCGTCAACGTCAATTGGTTCGAGGATGATTTGTTCGGGCTCCAGATCCAATAGGAACTGCATGTAGTTGGGGAGTGTGAGCAGTTGGCCTTCCCGGCCGACATTGTAGTCGCCGAATTTGATGGCGTGAAATATGTGGTAATTATCCGGATGCTTCAGGGCTGTAGAGAGGCTTTTAGCCTTTGCTGTTTTAGCTTTAACTTCCACAGGAACACATTCACCTTTGTAGCTAATAAGGAAATCCAGCTCCATCCCCGATTCTTTACGATAGTAATAAAGACTATGTCCCTTTTTGTGCAGTGTGTCTGCCATCAAATTCTCATATATAGCCCCTTTGAAACCGCCTAGATTTCCTTGTAGTATATCGCTTCTTGTGGATCCTCCAAGCATAGTGACGAGAAGGCCGATATCCGTCATATAAACCTTAAATACAGACTCAATGGCATTTCCTTCAATCGGTAAACCTGTTGCCGATGTATTATAGCACCGTCGTATCATCCCTGCATCTTCAAGCCATTGCAGGGAACCGACATACTCTTCGGCGCGGCCGTCCTTTTTAATAAGGTTATACTGGAATTTTTTGTAGTCCTTGGCAAGCTGTTTCGTAATAGAATCAAAACAACCACGAATATATGGCTTATCATCATCTCTTGCATACTTCACCATATCATCCTTATATTCCTTAAGAATCTTGCGCAGGACCGCGTTAACTTTGCTCAGGTTTTTTGTCTCAAGCAATTTGTTAACGGCAGCTGGGAGTCCACCGACTGCAACATATCTGTTCAGAAGATCTTTCAGTGCCACATGGATTCCAAGTGAAACAGGAGATTCTTTCTTCAAGCAATCTTTCAAGTAATCGATAACTTGTTCCGACAGTCCATTGGCCCAAAGGAACTCTTCGAAATCCAGTGGATACATCTCCACAATATCCTCATATCCTACTGGGACCGAATTCTTTCCGAGCTTCAAGCCGTCCTGCTGAATGTGCTTTTCTTTCTTCTTTTCTTCACCGTACCCGAGAACACCAAGGAGAGATCCGGTAGAGATTACGTCAAAGCGACCATCTTCCTTGAAAAACTTCAAGGATGTTCGCGCATCCGGACAATCCTGGATCTCATCAAAGATAAAGCATGTCTCTCCCGGAACGAAATTCGCGCCATGGATTTGAGTTGAGAGTTCCATCAAAATGTTGTCAACTTCCTTAGAGCCTAGAAACGCCGCTATGCGCTTTGGCTGCTTAATGAAGTTAAGATAATAAACGTATTTGTAGTTCTCCTCAGCAAACTTGCGTGCGATGAAAGTTTTCCCACATTGACGGAGTCCCATAATTACGAGAGGATTATGGTCTGGAGTGTCCTTCCACTTTATAAGATAGTCTTCTATTTTTCGCCTTAACATATAAACATATCGTTTTGATGCAAAAATACGTTTTTCTGGGCGAAAAAACAAGGGTTTTCACGTTTTTCCGAACGAAAATTATGCGAATCAACCCGTTATTCCGAACGAATAATTTACTTCAATTATCTTATTATCAGCTTATTACGCAAAATTGAGCAAATTACTTTCCGATGCAGTGATTCCGGAATATGTCGTGGAGGATGGTTTCCGGGGAAATGGACTGGCCGGAAAGGAGGTCTGTGCCCAGGATGAGATTGATCGATGAAATAGCGGAGCGTAGGTCTTCGGCAACCAGGTCCGAGGGGAGGTTTTGGCCGATGGCGGAGAGGGCCGATGACAACGATTTCGACGCTTTTACGAGGGCGTCGTAGTGGCGGATGTTGGTGACGAAAGTGGCGTCGGCGTTTTGATGGAGAAGGGAAGATTGGGATTTTTCGAGCATGGATTTGAGCTCTGAAACGCCATTTTGAGCCTTAGCCGATAGCAAAACGTAACTGCACTTATTTCCAGATGATAAAACAATTTCGTTTAAGGAAGTAACAAGATTGTTCACCCCCATTTCGTCCAGTAAGTCTATCTTGTTTAGGACAAAAATCAAGTGCTGTGCATCCAGGTCACAGAGCTCCAGAAGTGCCTTGCAGCGCTCCGAAATCTGCTCCGGAGAGGCCGTTGAATCAACGACTCCAAGCACCACTGAAGCCTCCGAAATTTTGCGGAAAGTGCGGTCTATTCCCAGCCTTTCCACCTCCTCCGAAGTAGCCCGGATTCCGGCGGTATCGATGAAGCGGAAGAGTATTCCTCCAAGGTTCACTGTCTCTTCAATTGTGTCGCGGGTTGTGCCTTCAACCGAGGAGACAATGGCCCTGTCGTCACCAACAAGAGCGTTCAAAAGGGTGCTCTTACCGGCATTAACGGCACCGGCGATAGCAACGGGTACTCCATTCTTGATCACATTGCCAAGACGGAAAGAATCTGCAAGCTTATCTACGTGAGCACGTGTGCGTTCAATTAAGTCAACTAAAGCGTCACGTGAGGCGAATTCTACCTCCTCTTCGCTGAAATCAAGCTCCAGTTCCAGAAGGGATGCCATCTTAATCAATTCTTCACGTAATGACGACAATTCGCTTGAAAATCCGCCTCGTAACTGCTGCATGGAAATGCGGTGCGAGGCCGAAGTGGTGGATGAGATAACATCCGCCACAGCTTCTGCCTGGGCAAGATCCATCTTACCGTTCATGAACGCGCGCTTGGTGAACTCGCCGGGCTCTGCGAAGCGAGCGCCTGCTTCAAGCAGTAGGCGCACTATTGCATCCACGATGAATGAAGAGGCATGGCAGGAGATTTCCACTGAATCTTCTCCCGAGTAGCTGTGAGGGGCGCGGAATACGCTCACCAGGACATCGTCCAGAAGGGAACCGTCCGGGGCGAAAACGGAGCCATAGTGAATGGTATAGCCTTCGCTTCCGGAAACGGTACCGCGCCTTAAGCGCACTACGGCATCGGCAATGGAGAAACATTCCGATCCGCTTAGGCGTATAATGGAAATTGCTCCGGTTCCAGGGGTGGTGGCCGGAGCAACTATCGTCTCTGAGACTGGATAGTTCATGAGATTAATACCCAATTATTCATACCTGCTGAACTTGGACATGTTGTCTATCAGGTCCTTGTTGGTCTTGAATTCGTCCATGTGCTGCTGCATCCACGTCATGGCTTCCACGGGATTCATGTCCGACAGGAGCTTGCGCAGGATCCAGATGCGGTTGATGGTGTACGGGTCGTACAGAAGGTCATCCCGCCTGGTGGAGGAGAGAACAAGGTTTACGGAAGGGAAGATGCGCTTGTTGGACAGGTTGCGGTCCAGCTGGAGCTCCATATTGCCGGTTCCCTTGAACTCCTCGAAGATAACGTCGTCCATCTTGGAGCCGGTTTCCGTGAGGGCCGTGGCCAGGATGGTGAGCGAGCCGCCGCCTTCGATCTTACGTGCTGCGCCGAAGAAGCGCTTGGGCTTCTGAAGGGCGTTGGCATCCACACCGCCGGTGAGAACCTTGCCGGAGGCCGGCTGAACTGTGTTATAGGCACGTGCAAGACGGGTGATGGAGTCCAGAAGGATTACCACGTCGTGGCCGCATTCCACAAGCCTGCGGGCCTTGTCCAGCACCATGTTGGCCACTTTGACGTGACGCTCCGCCGGTTCGTCGAAGGTCGATGCAACCACCTCAGCCTTTACGCTGCGCTGCATGTCCGTAACCTCTTCAGGGCGTTCATCGATGAGGAGGATAATCTCGTAGACTTCCGGATGGTTATCTGCAATAGCGTTGGCGATGGCCTTGAGCAGCATGGTCTTACCAGTCTTGGGCTGGGCGACGATGAGGCCGCGCTGGCCCTTGCCGATGGGGGTGAACATGTCCACAATGCGGCAGGAAGGATCTTTCTCGTGCCCGTGGCCAAGGAGATTGAATTTCTCGTTGGGGAACAGGGGAGTGAGGAAGTCGAAAGGAACGCGGTCCCTCACGAAAGCGGGGGTGCGGCCGTTGATGAACTTGATTTTCACCAGAGGGAAGTATTTATCGCCCTCACGCGGGGGACGGATTTCTCCGGTAACGGTGTCTCCGTTTTTGAGCGCATTCTGCTTTATCTGCTGCTGGGAAACATAGATATCGTCCGGGGAATTGAGATAATTATAGTCCGATGAACGAAGGAAGCCATAACCGTCCGGCATCACTTCCAAAACGCCCGTGGCTTCCACGGAGCCTTCGAATTCCACGCGGGGAGGACGCTGAGGCTGGGGCTGCTGCTGTTTTTGCTGCTGACCCTGTTGGGGATTATTCTGCTGGTCTTTGCCGTGTTTTTCCTTTTTCTGGGGCTGATTCTGCTGCACCAGGGGATTATCCTCCTTCTGGGCATCGTCCTCTGCGAGATCCGAGAAAAGGTCCTTGATAAAGGAACTAGGGGACTGCTCCGCAGCGGGCTTTGCGGGAGCCTCTTCCTGGGCAGCGGCGACCTTAGGCTTACGGCCACGCTTCTTGGGAGCGGGCTTTTCCTCAGAGGGTTTTTCCTCCGGCTTTGCGGCGGGTTTCTCTGCGGGTTTGGCAGCCTCCTGTGCAGGCTTATCTTTCTTGTTGTTATTCTGTTTCTTGGGTTTTTCCGGAGCGGGTTTCTCTGCAGGCTTTTCTTCCGCTTTTTTCTCTACCGGCTTCTCGGGTGCCGGCTTAGGGGCCTCTTCCTTACGGGGACGGCCACGCTTTTTCTGTTTGGGGGCCGATGGTTCCTGCGGCTTCTGAGCCTCCAGGAGAGCCTCCTGATCCAGGATTGCAAAACCGAGGGTTGCCCTGTCCATTTTCTTGTTACCCTTTATATCCAGGGATTCAGCAATGCTTCTGAGCTGATCTTCGCTCATTGCATTCAGTTCAAATAAGCTGTGCGGCATATAAGATAAATATGTATTATTCAATAGGAATAGAAAGCATCAACGCCTTCTCAAAAAGATGCCCGTCTGGGCTTGACGGGCACAAATATAGCAAATTATTCCGTAATAACAAAGAAAAGTTTCCGTCAGTTGTCCCAGTAGCTGGAGCTCTTCTTGTAGCGGAGAATGTCGGCAAGGGCCGATGCGTTGGCGGCAATTCGGAAGCTGTAAGACTGCCACTGGCCGGTGGGAACCCAGGAGACGGCGATATTGAAGCAGTGAAGGTCGTACGTGGCGCTAATCTGGGTGGTCGTGAGCTTCAGGGCCATGACATCGAAGCCGGATGTGGCCTGGATGTTAAGGCGCGGGGTGAGCTTTATGTTGCCCGACATGTTCAGGGTTTGCGTGATGCGGTTGTTCGTTATCAGCTGATTGTTGGTGTACTGATAACTTCGGGCATAATTGAATGAATAGCTGAGGTTTATCGACCAGGGCGAATTGGGGTTCATGTAGTACACATATCCGCCCGGGATGTATTCTCCCGTGACGGGATGGTAGTAGATGCGCTGATAGGAATTCGCCTCACCGCCACCGCCGCCGCTACCGCTGCGGGAGCCGTCGTTGCCGTTAATCGTACCCTTGCCGTTAAGGGAATACGACAGGGAGGCGCTGGCATTGGTAAGACGGAGCGGAAAACCGCCCTGGGTGAACTGGTATTTGTTTATCTTGCGGCCATGGTCGTCGATGGCGTAAGGGTCGAAATTCAGGTTTCCGTTCACGCCCAGCTTGCCGAAGATGGAAGTGGACATGGTTACGCCGATGTTGGAGAGCCTGAGTGAATCGGCAAGGAAATTATAGCTGCCGCTGAGATTCAGCTGGTCCAGTATCTTGATTTTCTTGGAACCGGTGCCCGTGGTGTCCCTAAGATCACGCACCTTGGCTTCCAGGTTGTTGCCCAGCGAGAAGCTCAGGCCGCCGGTTTTACCGCGCCCGGGAGGGGAGGAGAGGTTGCGGTTGCCGTTAACACTATATATATTATAGTAGCTCTCCGCATGGTATGTACCCCTGGCGTCGTACCATTCCGGCAGGGTGCGCCAGCCGTTGAAGGACGTACCCTTTTCAGGGCTGAAATTCAGCGACAGCGAAGGCGTTACCACATGGCGCAAGGCCTGCAGGCGCCTGTGCTTTCCGAAGTTGAACATACCGTACAGGCGCGTGCTCATGCTCATGCTTCCGGAATACGTCTGCGTTATGCCGAAGTGGTTGAACAGGGTTCCCGAATCCGTTTCCAGCTGCTGGGCCTGCACCAGATTACCGTCCTTGTCGGTGACCATAACCGGGTTGCCGCCCGAGTCATATACCGGAACCAGCGTTTGCGAGCCCGCGGAGAACATCCAGTTCTGCCCGTACTGTACCGACGGCGTAACGTTTATGTACTTGAAAAGCGTGAAGTTCGGAAGGCCGATCTGGAAGTTATGGGTCATGCCCGTCTGCATCCTGTCCAGGGCCTTGATGCCCAGGGAATCGCCGAATTCACGCATCCTGTAGCCGGTATTCGGGTCCACCACGTAGTTGCCGGAACCGTCGTACACAAAGTCCTGGAGGTCGCTCATCTTGAAGCTGAGCTTGTTCTGCAGGGATGTGCTGTAGCCGAAGGAAATCTTCTCGTAGAACCTTTCCTTGCCAACGCGGTTCTTCTGCTTGAAGGGATAGAAACGGGTTACCGAGAAGGTGATGTTCGGCAGGGTGAAGGTGTAGCTGGAGTCCCTGGAATTCTGACTGTGCAGGAGGTTCAGCGACAGGTTGTATTTGCCGTTCCAGTTGTGCCCGTACGAGATTGAGGAAGATACCTGGTTCTGCAGGGCTTCCGTGACGGAACGCGAGTTATATCGGCTGTTGGAAGGGCTGGAGAAGTTCACCGACGCACTGAACGAACTTCCGGGGTGCATCTTCGCGTCCTGGGTATGCGACCAGCGCAGGCCGAAGTTCTTAGTCTGGAAGAAGTCTGCCGCGCCCTTTTCACCCGTCTGGTCATTGGAGTAGGTGAGGGCGAAATTACCGTTGAACTTGTAATTGACCTTATACCGGGAATTGATGTCGATGGCCCAGGAACCCAGGGTATAGTAGTCTCCGGTTACCGACAGGTCGAAGTAATCTCCGAACACGAAGTACATGCCGGCATCCCTGAAATAGAAGCCTCGGGCAGTTTCCTCGCCGAAGGTTGGCATCAGCAGACCTGTGGCTCTGGTGGGTTTCTTCGGCACGAAACCGAAGGGGAGGCCGAAGGGGATGGGGACATCCGCAATCACCGGCCAGGCGGGACCGAATACCGTTTTCTGCGAGGGCTTGGTGATTACCTTGGCCATGGATAGCTTCAGGTAGTAGTGCGGGTGCTCCAGGTCGCAGACGGTGTACATGCCGTTTTCCATGTTGATGGAACGGTCCGGCATCATCTTGATGTTCTGGCCCTGCAGCAGACCGTCCGACTCCCTGGTGATCATGTTGGTGATCCGGGCCTTGTTGCTGGTGAAGTTGTAGCGGAGCTCCTCCATCTTGTAGGTTTGCCCGCCCTGGGACATCTCCGGCTGGCCCTCCATCTCTCCGGTTGCGGGATTCAGGCGGCCGCTGGCGAACACGGTGTTGGTTTCCATGTCGTACTCTATATAGTCCGCCTTGAGAGTCATGTCCTCATAGGTGACGGTTGCACCGCCATAGTAATATATAACGCGTTTGCCGCCGGAGAAATCTGTAATTATGGAGTCTTTGGCACCAGAGAAAGCGGGACGGGAGAGGGAACTGCGGGAAAGCATGTCCAGGGAGTCCCTCCTTGCCAGGGAATCCGCCCTATGCCTTAATGCAAGAGAATCCGCAATCCTGGCGGAATCCGGGAGATTAAGCATGGGGATCGTGTCTGCCAATTCGCGGAAGACAGCCCTGGGACGCACCCCTTCGGAAAGGTCGATGCCGGCGGAAACAACGTCCACAGCAAGCAGTGCAATTGACAGCAGTGCAACCAGATATTTCCGCGGATCAAACTTCATGTATACTCTTTTCCCAAATATTTACTATATTTGCAAGAAACAAAAGTACTACTTTTTTCACTAATTTCAAAAATCCGGCGCGAATGAGGCGTATCCTTTCAATATTTGCCGCGGTGCTTTCCATGATGTTCCCTGTGCATTCCTGGGCGCAGTGCCCGGTGGTGCTTGGAACCGTAACACTGGATGCAGGCCATGGCGGCCATGACCCCGGCTGCGTGAGTGCAGACCAGAAAACTCTGGAGAAAGACGTGGCGCTGGATATAGTGCTCCGCCTTAACCGCATGCTCAAAGACGCTTATAAAGAAGAGCTTAACGTGGTACTCACCAGGGATAAAGACGTATTCATCCCCCTCGAGGACAGGGCGAAGATATCGAACGCGGCAAATTCGGATC
>JAEEUZ010000104.1 GCA_016290725.1 Bacteroidales bacterium
TGTCATTTCGAGCGTAGTCGAGAAATCTTTCTACTATCCATGGTCTTTATTTGCGACGGGAGTAACTCTTTTTCTGCGGGCTCTCGAAAAAGAGTTCTCCCGTCTTTTATGGCCAGCGCCACTGGCTTTCGCGCTTTTTCCCCATGCCGGTACGCAAAAACAGGCCGAAAATGCGGACGGACAGGCCAAATTGCCGGGTCGGTCGGCAAAAAAGAGTCAAAAATGCGGATGGGCATGGCAAAATGACCCGCCCGGTAGCAAAACAGGGCCGAAAATGCGACCGAACTGGCAAAATGGCGCTCTCGGTAGCAAAAACAAGCCAAAAATGCGACCGGGGCAACGCTACGAAATGCCCGAGTAGTCTTTGACGGTGTATTTGTCGCGGCGGAGTTCGGCGGCGAGGGGGGCGTTCACCGGGAAGGAGAGCGTGGGATCGGCGTCGAGGACTTTGGTGGCGTAGGCGCGGGCGTCGGATAGGATGAGGCCGTCTTTGGCGAGGGAGGCGATGTTCAGCTCGATGGGGAGGCCGCTCTGCTGAGTGCCTTCAAGGTCTCCCGGGCCGCGGAGTTTCATGTCTTCCTCCGCTATTTCGAAGCCGTTTTCGGTGGCGCACATAAGGTCCAGACGCTTTTGCGAGTCCTTGGATACTTTTGCCCCACGCATTAGTATGCAGAACGAGCGTTCGGCTCCACGGCCAACGCGGCCGCGGAGCTGGTGGAGCTGGCTAAGGCCAAAGCGTTCCGCGCTTTCAATTACCATAACCGAGGCGTTGGGCACATCCACTCCCACCTCGATCACCGTGGTGGAAACCAGGATGTTGGCCCTGCCCGCAGCAAAGGCGCTCATGTTGAACTCCTTCTCCTGCGGGGTTTGCTTTCCATGCACTATCGCCACCTTGTACTTCGGCAGCGGGAACGCCTTCACAATCTCTTCATAGCCCAGTTCCAGGTTCTTGTAATCCATCTTTTCGTTCTCGAAAATCATGGGATACACGATGAATGCCTGGCGTCCTTTGTCCACCTCGTCGCGGATGAAATTGTGCATGGCGTGGCGCTTGTTTTCGCCGACGCAGATAGTTTGAACGGGCTTTCTGCCCGGAGGCATTTCGTCGATTATGGACACTTCCAAATCCCCGTACAGCGTCATTGCCAGGGTGCGGGGAATGGGGGTTGCCGTCATAACAAGCACATGAGGCGGCCTGCCATCGGCCCCCTTGGACCAGAGCCGAGCGCGCTGTTCCACGCCGAAGCGGTGCTGCTCGTCGATCACCGCCAGCCCCAGTGCCTTGAAATTCACCGTATCTTCAATCAGGGCATGCGTGCCGATGAGTATGCCGATGCTGCCGTCCAGCAGCCCCGCGTGAATCTTCCTGCGCGCCGCCACGCCCGTTGTGCCGGTGAGGAGCGCCACCTGCACACCCGTGGGTGCCAGATACTTTTGAACATTTGCAAAGTGCTGCTGGGCAAGCACTTCCGTGGGGGCCATGATGCAGGTTTGGTACCCGTTGCCATAGGCAATTAGTGCCGACAGCACCGCCACCATAGTCTTGCCGCTTCCCACATCGCCCTGGAGCAGGCGGTTCATCTGACTGCCGCTCTTGAGGTCTTCGCGAATCTCCTTTATTACGCGTTTTTGCGCGCCCGTGAGATCGTACGGCAGCGAGTGGTAGCACTTGTTGAACGCTTCGCCAACCCCCGGCATGGGGATGCCGTTGGCGGCGCGGCTGCGCACGTACTTCTGCTTCAGGAGAGACAGCTGCAGAAGGAAGAGCTCCTCGAACTTCATCCTGTATGTGGCCTTTGCCAGATTGTCCTGCGTCGTGGGGAAATGCATCTGCCGGAGCGCGAAGGTGAGAGGCACAAGCCCCTTATCCTTAAGTACATAGTCCGGCAAAGTGTCCTGCAGCGAGGGCAGCACTTCGTTCAGCGCGGTGGATACCATCTTCAGCATCACCTTTCCCGTGATGCCGCCGTTTTTAAGCTTTTCCGTGGACGGATAAATGCCAGTGAGACTCCCGCCGGCTTCCCCTTCCGGAGGGTCCACTTCCGGGTGCACCATGTTAATGCGGGAACCGAACACGGAAGGCTTGCCGAAGAATATCCAGGTGGTGTCCGGCTTCAACTTGGCGTGCATCCACTTGATTCCCTTGAAGAACACCACTTCCAGTTCCCCGGTGGCATCCCCCACAATAACCGAGAGGCGGCTGGCCATGTTGTACTTAACATGGTCTGCAGGGAGTTCCGTGCCGTTTTTGGCGTATAGCCGGGTTTTTCGAACCGTAGCCCGGATCTGCACATAGGCCTGGTCCGGCACCAGATCCGCAATATACTGGAGGGAACTGCGGTCTATATACCTGAAGGGATACACGTGCAGAAGGTCTCCTACCGTGGCTATGCCCAGTTCACTGCCAAGGAGCGCAGCGCGTTTGGGGCCCACTCCCGGGAGGTACTGTATGGCGGTGTCCATCTGCATCGGCATAAAAAATCAATCAATCACAATAATACGAAAAATTCGGGAATAATCATTAAATTTGTGCCCGATATGGAAAAATGGGTAGTCAGTAACGATCTGTTCTTTGCCGATGTGGTAGCCTCCCTCCAGGAAGGCCGCACCGTAACCATTCCGGTGAAGGGCTACAGCATGCTCCCTTTCATCCGCGGCGGCAAGGATCTGGTGGAGCTGGAGCTCCCATCGGCCCCGCTAAAACCCTATGACATAGTGCTTTTCCATGTTGGCACGGATGCCGATGGCAAGTGGATTATGCACCGTATCCTTAAGGTCGATGGCGACAATCTCACCATCCAGGGCGACGGCGTCACCCGCGGCCGCGAACACGTGAAAACCTCCCAGGTGAAAGCCCGCGCCAAGACAATCCTCCGCGCCGGCACCACCCCCGTGGACCCGTACTCCCGCCGGGAGCTCGCCAAAGTACGTTTCTGGTGCTTCCTCCGCCCTCTTCGCCCCTTCATCCTCAAAGCCTACCGCATGCTCCCCTGGAACCAGGGCTGGCTGAAAGAAAACCGGTAGGCGGCGGGCACCTCTCCTTGTTCATCCAGGATTTCGGCCGATTTCCTGGATGAGTTTACCAAATTGCCAGGTTCATCCAGGATTTGGGGCCTTTTCCTGGATGAGTTAGGCATCCCCGCACGCACGCACAATCCCCCTTCTTCCATTGGGGATTTCGTCGGCCTGACGGCCTACGACATCACAATGCCTGCGCACAATCCCCCTTCTTCCATTGGGGATTCCGTCGGCCTGACGGCCTACGACATCACAATGCCTGCGCACAATCCCCCTTCTTCCATTGGGGATTTCGTCGGCCTGACGGCCTACGACATCCCCGCCCGCCTGCGCGCAATAATCCCCCTTCTTCCTGGAGGGATTCCGGACGGGCTAAAGCCCGCCGGCATCCCCGCCCGCCTGCGGCGGGCTTACAAATCTCCATAAAAAAAGCGCACTAGAGCAAGCTCTGCGCGCTTTTTTTATTCCGCTTTGCGGAAGAAGGGGGATTCGAACCCCCGATACTCTTTAGGAGTATACCGGTTTTCGAGACCGGCGCCTTCAACCACTCGGCCATCCTTCCAGGGTTGGGAGTGCAAAGGTAGAATAATTCCCGGAAAAATCAAAGAATATTCATCGATTGCTCGCGGATCTTCTCCAGTTCGTCTTTCATGCGAACCACAAGGCGCTGGATGCCGGCGTGATTGGCTTTGGAGCCCGTGGTGTTTATCTCACGGCCCATTTCCTGGATGATGAAGCCGAGCTTCTTGCCGGGGCAGGGTTCCGTGTCGATGGTTTCCATAAAGTACTTGCAGTGCTGGCGCAGACGCACTTTCTCCTCGTTGATGTCGTATTTCTCCAGGTAGAAGATGAGCTCCTGCTCAAAGCGGGCGGGATCCGGGCGGGCTGCCAGATCCTCCAGATTCTTCTGCAGCCTTTCGCGCACCGTGGCGATCCTCTCCCCTTCCAGTGCTTCCACTTCCTTATATAAATCAAGGATAAGCTGCACGCGGGAGGTTACGTCGCGGTACAGGGCCGCACCCTCGCGCACGCGGTAGGCGTTAAGCTCCGCAACCGCATCGGAAAAGGCGCGGGACACAAGAGGCCAGTCCTCGGGGGCGAGCATATCGGCCTTCTTCACTTCCACCACGTCCGGCATGCGGAGAACGGCGTTGGCAAGGATGGCGCCCACTCCCGGGCCTTTAAGTAACGCCTTCGTGAACACTGTTTCCTCGTCCAGGGCCTTCACGGCGCTGGTCCAATAGGCGTGGAACACATCGGCATTCACCCCATGGGGGCTGCTTTCAGCCGAAGGTTCGAAGGTGAGGAATACGTCGATGGTGCCGCGGACGAGCTCATCGGCAAGCATCTTCCGCACCTCGATGTCACGGTCCCTGGGAAGGAGCTGCGACTTGATGTTGATATCAGCGGTCTTGGAATTCAGGGAACGGATTTCCACGGTGAGGCGGCCGCCGGATACTTCCGCGACAGCCTTGCCGTAACCTGTCATTGACTTTATCATAGTTACTTTACTCTGAGTTTCTGGCCGATCTGGATTACCGACTCCTCCCTGATGCCGTTCAGGCGGCACAGGGCTGCGACGGTGGTTCCGTACCTACGCGAAATGGAATACAGCGTATCGCCCGACTTAACGGTGTGATACACCTTTTCCGGCTCGCGCTGAGGCTCAACCGCCGCAGGCTGAACGGTTTCCGTGGTATCCTCCGGCACGGGCTCCGACTGTTCCTCGCGGGGAACAAGAGCCACCCATGTGCCATCGCCGTTCAAGACCTTGGTAACGGACGATGAGTCCGTGATGGAAAGCAGTCCGCTGCTGTCCACGCAGGCCCAGCAGCCGTCGCCGAACATCACTATGCGGAGGTCTTCCGGAAGCAGGTCCAGCGTATCCGCGGCGGGCAGCACGAGGCTGTCCAGCGGATGCACGTGACGGCGCTGCCTCACGGGGTGATACCCCTTGCGGGGGGGATCGCTTATGCGGACATCGGCATGATTGTTCCAACCGCGGTAGGCGTTGTTCCATAGTTCGCCCGAAATCGGGAAGGGCTCGGTGATCTCGCGGACATCGGCCCTGTGAGAGAACAGCCATTCGTAGGTTTCCGGCATGTAGAAGAAACGGGCCAGGTCCCCATGGTTGTAGCCCTGCATCCAGTCGTAACGCAGAAGAGGCGTATCGCCAAGCTCCTGCATCTTCTCCACCACCTTCTTCGAACAGCCGATTCCAACGCGGTTATCCGCCGTGCCGTGCACGATCCAAAGGGGAAGCCGCCTCAAGCCGTCGAAATCCTTCAGGGTGGAACCACCACATAGGCCGATGGCGGCAGCCACCTTGTCCGGATACGTACCCACATAATTGATGGTACCGTACCCGCCAAGGCTCATGCCAAGGACGTATACGCGGTTGCGGTCGCCATTGTAGCGGGCCATAACCCACTCCAACACGTTATCCACCCTGTCCGGGCGCCAGCCGTGGCCGCCGGGATTCTGGGGCGCGATAACAAGGGCGGGAATCTTACGCCCGCGCTTGATTGCATCCAGGGTTCCGTAACGGAACAGCTGCCGCAGATCGCTTCCGCAAAGGCTCTTTCCGTGGAGGAAAATCACCACTGGAATATCCACCTTAAGCGTATCATAGCCCTCGGGAACCGAAAGCCAGAAGTTGTAGCCGTTCTCCACAGAATCCCTGTATGCGATAAACTCCTGCCCGTACATAACTGCAGAGGCGAGGAAAAGGGATATTATTAATATTACTTTTTTCAAAACTACTGTATCCTTAATTTATAAATCTTGCTTCCGCGGGAGCCCATCACAAGGCAGTCGTCCACAACCACCGGGGAAGATTCAAAGTTGTCGCCAACCTTTGTGTTGAATATGCGCTTGCCGGTTTTTCCATCCAGCAGATACACATTGCCGTAGCAGTCTGCAACAAACACGAAGAGTTTACCCTCCTCGTTGTAGAAGCCCGCCGGGGACGACCAGGCGTAACGGAGAAGCTCGTGCTCCCACAGCACCTCGCCGGTAGAACGGCTCAGCGCCACGGTTTTGCCGTGGAATGCGGGGTTGTTGTCGCAGATGTTGGTGATAATCATGCCCTCGCAGTCGCCATGGCCCATAAGCGGGGTGGAATACATGCCGCCGTCGAAATGCTTGGTCCCGACGTGCGCCATCCTGCAGGGGAATGTGGTCTCCCAGAGTTTCTCGCCGGTGAGACCGTTCAGTTTCACGAAATAGGCACTCCCCCGCTCTCCCTGCTTCTCCATTTCGGAGCAGGTGTACAGATACGGCACGCCGTCGATTTCCTCCACGATGATGGAGCCGTCAGTGTCGTCGTGATTGTCGTAGTGCCATACGGGTTTCATCGTATCCAGGTTGATACACACGATATTGCCCCTGTTGTCGCCCACAAAGCCGTAGTTGCGGCAAACCGCCATGGACGATTCCATACCGGCAGCCTTTGCCTCCTTGGCCTCGCGGAAACGCAAATAAGCCACAAGCTTGAGATTCCCCTGCTCGCGGGCGAACTTGTACACGGTGCCGTTCTCACCGGGACGGAAAAGGTATCCGCCGGCAACGATGGGGCATCCGTCATAGGCCTGCCAGTTCCTCCACGCCTTGGTATCGCGCCCGAAACTGTGGGTAATCTTGTGCTGATACAGGTCGATGAGCACGGCTCCGAACGGCTCGCGCGCCGGAACGCCATGGCCCACATACACCTGGGCATATTCCGGATCCACGGAAATGGAGCCCTTGATGGTGTTTCCGGAATCCACGCTCTTGCGGCTGGCCTTTCCGGTTTCGAAGTTGATGAAATACACCCTGCGGCTGAGCGAGCCCAGGATAACTTCCCTGGGGCCGAACTCGGAGGTGAGCCCGGGAGAAGTGTTCTTGAACGCCGTAACCATGGAATCGCTCCAGTGCACGTACATGGGCTGTCCGGTCCAGCCGGTGCCGCCTCCCCATGTGCCCATGGAGGTTGCGGTGTTGTCCCTGTCGGTCTCGAACTCCCACACCTTCACAATCTTGGTGGGATTGCCGCTCACAGTGCCACGGACGGGCATTTCGCGGAACTGATTGCCGCGGAAAGTGTAGGTTCCGTCCACTTTGTTGTAAGGGTCGTCCAGATACTGCAGGGCACCGTTTCCAAGGGTGTCCACAACCACCAGCTCGAGCTTGAGGTTGTTCACGGAAGCATAAGTTGTGTCTGCAAAACGCTGGATGGACTGAGCCTCGGGCTCTTCCTCAACGGGGGCCGGCGCATTGGCGCCGCGGTTGCCACAGGCAATTACTGCAAGGGCTGCAAGGGCTGCGTAAAACATTCTCATAATTACTTTACTCTTAGCCGGCGGCCTATCTGCAGCACGGTCGTGGGTTTGATGTTGTTAAGACGGCAAAGCGCAGTCACTGAAGTGTGATAGCGGGCCGCAATCTTGCTGAGGGTATCGCCGCTCTTGACGGTGTAGTACTGTGCGCTGCTGCGGGAACCGGAGCCGGAGCCGGAAGAACCGGACGAAACAGCCTCGCGTGCCGCGGCATTGGCCTCCTCGATGGAAGGGATGCGCACTCCGGTACCGCGGAGGATGGACCAGCTGCCGTCGCTGCCGAGGACGATACGGTCGGCCTGAGAAGGTGTGACGATGCTGCCATCGGCCTCCACATATACCCATTTACCGCTGCCGAAGATGATGATCCGGCGGTCGTTCTCGCCAAGTTGGAGTGTATCAATCTGGGGGGCCTGCACGCCGGCATAGGCATCGGCATGGAGAGGCTCTCCGGGCTCCTCTTCCTGGGCGATGAAGTCCGGAATCACGCGGACCGCGCCCTTGAAGCGCTCCAGATAGTACTGCTCGCTAAGGTGCGAAATCTGCACGCCGCCGTGGGCGCTGTGGATGAACAGGAAATCGCGGCCGTCTTCCGTGAGCTCGATGAAGATGCCCACATGGCCGATGGTCCTGTTGTTCCAGTGGTTGCCGAACAGCACCAGGTCTCCTTTCTGGAGGGAGCTCATATCGCCCAGCACGGGACGCAGGTTCTCCGCCTGAGAGGTGGATGTACGGGGAATATTGTATCCGAACTGCCTGTACACGTACCTCGTGAAACCGGAACAGTCGAAAGCGGAAGGACCGTTGGCAGCCCAGCGATAGGGTGTGCCGATATGCCTCTTTGCCTCCTCGATAATCTTGTCGGCAAGCTCTGCCGCCGATACGGTAAGGCTGTCCTTCTGCTGCGCCATCGCGGGAAGGGCAAGCAGACATCCGAGCA
>JAEEUZ010000007.1 GCA_016290725.1 Bacteroidales bacterium
CTTCTTCTCTCTGATTCAGAACGCCCATCTCGGCCACAGCCTTCAGTTTGCCGATGAAGTCTCCCGCAGCATGGCCGCATCCAGTCCCATCCGGAATAACAGGGGCATCTCGCAGGATCCTTTCTGGGTTCTGTGGAGAACCGCCTCGCCCGCAGTCCTCATCGAAGTTGGTTTCATGTCCAATACCGGAGACCTCGAAAAACTTCGCACGGAACAGGGTAGGGAACAAATCGCAAAATGCATCTTCACGGCCTTCAAAAATTTCAAAAAAACCTACGACTGTTCAGTGTCCGGAATTAGCCTTCCCCGGAATTGATTTTTCCCCTGTTGAAAACATGTTGATAACTGATTTTTCTTAATTTCATTAAATTAGAAAAGTTAAAAATTAGTATCACAATTGTATAGGGATGAACGTGATGATGGCTTTCGTATCGGCCTGAAAATAAACTAATTAAAAAACCGAAAAATTGGGCCGTCCTAAATCTTAAATAAAAGAAAATAATCGGCAAATGCAATAGTAAAAAAGTTTTTTTATTAATTTTTTTTAAGCCATCTTTGCATTCCAATTCACCTAATTCTGGACCTTTTTTTCAATGTCATTGGAAGATAGACATATTGCGGTATGGCAGAACTGTCTCACAATCATCGGTAACAATATCGATGAGCAGAAGTTCAATACCTGGTTCCGCCCCATCCGCCCTGTCTCCCTGGTGGACTCCACGCTCACCGTGGAAGTTCCGTCGGATTTCTTCCGTGAATATCTGGAAGGCGCTTTCCTGGACCTTCTCAAGAAAACCCTCCAACGCGCTATAGGCGCAGACGCGCGCCTTAACTATATGGTGCGTCCCGTGAGGGAGCAGCAGGCCATGGTGTATCCCGCATCCCACGGTCTTCCTCCCACGAACAAGACGGTTGCCATAAGCACGTACCAGCCTTCCGGCTCTCCCAATCCCTTCGTGTTCCCGGGAGTGCAAAGGGTTCAGATCAATCCCCGCCTCAATCCGGTGTACTGCTTCGGCAACCTGGTAGAGGGAGATTGCAACAAAATGGGTGTAACCGCGGGCGAGTCCATATCGGCGGCCCCGGGCAAAACTCCTTTCAATCCTCTGTTCATCTTTGGCGGTCCAGGGCTTGGGAAAACCCACCTGGCACAGGCCATCGGCATAGAAATAAAGGAAAAATTCCAGGATCTGGTTGTCCTCTATGTGACTGGAAATGAATTCAAAACACAGTACATGGATGCCGTAAAAGGCAACCGTCTGGTGGATTTCATGGCCTATTACATGAAGATGGACGTCCTCATCGTGGACGACATCCAGGACCTCCTGGGGCAGGGTTCCCAGAACGCATTCTTCAACGTGTTCAACCACCTGCACCAGAGCGGCAAACAGCTCATCTTCACATCGGACCGCGCGCCCGTGGAGCTTCAGAACTTCGAAGAGCGCCTTCTGTCCCGCTTCAAATGGGGACTGTCCGTGGAGCTCACCCGTCCGGATTTCGAAACCCGTCTGGAAATGCTCCGCGCAAGGGCCTTCCGCGAAGGCGTCGCCGTGAGCGAAGAAGTCCTTGATTTCCTTGCCACCCGCATCAAGACCAACTTCCGTGAACTGGAAGGCGCACTGATTTCACTGGTGGCCAACGCAACGCTCTGCCACAAGGAAATCACCGTGGAACTTGCGGAAAGCGTAACCGGCAAGATAGTAGGGGAGAAGGAGAACGAAATGTCCATCGACACCATCGTGGACACCGTGTGCGAATACTTCAACATCACCCGCGAAGCGCTGGTCTCCAAGTCCCGCAAGCGCCAGATCGTGCAGGCCCGTCAGATTGCCATGTACGAGTGCCGCACCCAGATCCGCAACTGCTCGCTTTCCACCATCGGCATGGAAATCGGCGGCAAGGACCACGCAACCGTACTGCACGCATGCAGCACAGTCCAGGACCTCATGGCCACAGACAAACTCTTCCGCCAGTGGGTGAGCGACATTGAAAACATGATGCTCGTCCCAGTGCTGCGGTAACAATACCCTCAGCTCTATGGACTCACAAAAGGTACTTTCCATCTTCAAGGAAATAACCCGCATTCCCAGGGAATCGGGCCACGAGGCTCCCATGACCGCATGGCTGCAGAAATTTGCAGCGGACCGCGGCCTTGAGTGCCGCACAGACAAAACCGGCAATGTGGTTATCGTAAAAGAGGCCGCACCCGGCAAGGAAAAAATTCCCGCACTCGTACTCCAGGCCCATCAGGACATGGTTTGCGAGAAGAATGCAAACTTCGATTTCGACTTTCTTACCCAGGAAATCCCCTACGAGATAGAAGACGGCTGGATGGTGGCCAAGAACACCACTCTGGGGGCCGACGACGGCATCGGCATAGCAGCCTGCCTGGCCCTTCTGGACAGCGACCAGCCCTGCGGAAAGCTGGAATGCCTCTTCACCATTTCGGAAGAAACCGGAATGGACGGAGCATTCGCGCTTGAAAAGGGCTTCTTCAGCGGCAAAACCCTCATCAACCTGGACTCGGAAGACGAAGGCCAGCTGTTTGTGGGATGCGCCGGCGGCATGGACACATCGGCCAGCTTCAATTTCAAGAGGGAGGCCCTGCGCAAGGGGTATAAACTGCTCAAGGTGAGCGTAACTGGTGGCATCGGCGGCCATAGCGGAGACGATATAAACAAGGAAAGGGCCAACGCGCTGAAGGAACTTCTCCGCTTCCTTTACACCGAAATGCAGTTCGACTACCAGCTGCTGAGCATCGAAGGCGGGAACAAGCCCAACGCCATCTGCCGCGAGGCGGAGGCTGTTATCGCCGTTCCTGAAGACGAACTCGCAGACATGAAGGCCGATGCGAAGGCCTTCGACGAGCTCCTCCGCAAGGAGTATGCTTCATCGGACCCCGGCATCAGCGTGAAGTGCCAGGAAACCGAAAGCAGTCTCAAACCAATCGAGGAAGGGGACGCGTCCAACATCGTCATGACACTCCTTGCATGCCCGCACGGAGTAGTGAAGATGTCCATGGATATCCCCGGCCTGGTGGAAACATCCACCAATCTTGCCGCCATCCACACGGTGGGCGACACGGTAAAAGTGGTAACCAGCCAGCGTAGTTCCGTGGTATCGGAACTTCACGCAATTGCAGAAAGGGTGGAGGCCTGCCTCTTCCTTGGCATGTTCGACGTGGAGCACCACGGTGAATATCCCGGCTGGAAACCCAATCTGAACTCCCACATCCTGGAAGTTTCCGTGGCTTCTTACAAGAAGCTCTTCGGAGTGGATCCGGAGGTTAAAGCCATCCACGCGGGCCTGGAATGCGGTCTGTTCCTGGAGAAATTCCCGGAGCTGGACATGATTTCATTCGGTCCCACCCTCCGCGGGGTACACGCTCCCGGAGAGAAGCTGGAACTGGCTTCCCTGGACAAATTCGTCGCTCACCTGAACGATGTTGTGCTGAATTTCTGCTAAGCGCGAAGTGCGGCAACCGCAGAAGCAGGGTCTGAAGCCCTGAAAACCGAACTGCCGGCAACCAGTATCTGGGCGCCGGCTTTTCTTATGTCTGCGGCATTTCCCGGGCCCACACCGCCATCAACCTCTATAGGGATATTCTTAAGGCCGATGGAGTCCAGCTGCTGCCGAACCTGCGCTATGCGCCGGAGGCTCTCCGGAATGAACTTCTGCCCGCCGAAACCGGCGAAGACGCTCATGATCAGGATAAAATCGGCCTTCTCCAAATAGGGGAAGATGCTCTCCACCGGGCAGTCCGGATTGATGGCTATGCCGGCCTTGCAGCCGAAGCTGCGGATAAGGTCCAGAATCTCGCCCGTGCGCTCCTTTGAGGCCTCGTAGTGGAAGCTGATCATTTCCACGCCGGGAACCTTTGCGAAGCGCTCCACATAGTTCTGCGGGTTCACTATCATAAGGTGAACGTCCAGGGGCTTGCAGGCCTTTGCCGCCACAGCTTCAACCACGGGAAAGCCGAAGGAGAGGTTGGGCACGAAAGTGCCGTCCATCACGTCCATGTGGAAGATATCGGCACTGGAGTTCACAATATCCACGGCCTTGTCCAGCCGAAGGAAATCGGCCGCCAGAAGGGAAGGGGCTACGAGAGTATTCATTTCTTATCGGGGAGGAGGGCAATGACAGATTCTACGGCACGCACTTTATCTCCAACCTTCACGCGGATTTCGGCCTCCAGGGGGAGGTACAGGTCTATGCGGGAGCCACACTTTATAACGCCGCACTGGTCGCCCCGGTTCTCCATGTTGCCGGGCTCCGAATAGCAAACGATCCTGCGGGCGAAAGTGCCGGCAATTTGCTTGAAGAACACCTTTCCGTAGGCATTCTCCAGGCAGGAGGAGGAGTGCTCGTTAAGGTCCGATGATTTGGGGTGGAAGGCAAGTATATATCGGCCCGGATGATACTTATAATAGACAACCTTGCCGTTGATGGGCCAGAAGTTGCAATGGACGTCGAAAAAGTCCATGTACACCGATATCTGAATGCATTCCGTCTGCAGGAATTCCGGTTCGAAAACCTTCTTCACGATAACTACCTTTCCGTCTGCCACCGAGGTTACCAGACGGTCATTCTCCGCTTCCGGGGCCTCGCGGTTGGGCACGCGGAAGAACCAGGTGATGAACACCATGAAGGTGAGCAGCACGACCATCACGGGAATGGTTATCCAAAGGTTCCTGATAAATGTGGCAGACAGGAATATAAGCACCGCGCACACGATCCAGCTGAAGAAGATCGTGCCGTAGGAATCGCTGTCTATCTTAATCCATTTCATAGCCTATGCGAGCAGTCCGGTAAAAATCAGATAGGCGAGGCCGCCGGGGATTGCGAACAGGGCGCTGTCGAAGCGGTCCAGCATGCCGCCGTGGCCGGGGATGATGGTGCCGGAGTCCTTGTATCCAAGGACCCGTTTCCATTGGGATTCAAACAAATCCCCATATACGCCTGCAACGTCCAGCACAACCGAGATGGCGATGCAGTGAAGCAGGGAGAAGTTGAAGATGCCGCAGTAATGGACGATGACGCCGGCGGCAATGGCAAGCACAAGGCCGCCCCAGAAGCCAGCCCAGGATTTCTTGGGCGACACGCTGGGGAAGAGTTTCTTTCCGTGCTCTCCGAACAAGTGGCCGAAAACATAAGCTCCCACGTCCGATGCCCAGATGATGCAGAAGAACGACAGCAGCAACAGGCCGTTGAAAGTGCCGTCCTTGGCAAATACCAAAACGTTTGCTGCGGCAACGGGAGGGGCGATGTAGAAGATGCCCATAAAGAGGAAAGCCAGGTCTTTGAAGCCTGTTTTGTCCTTTACGTAAAGGATGGACACCATAACCGCCAGCAGAGGGATAACGTACAGCGCAATGAGCCTTCCGGGAACCTTATACCCGAATACCAGGAAAGCCGCTATGTAGATTCCAACGCCCATGAGGATACCCAGGATGCGGGGAACCTTGAAACGCTTGTCCATCGCCATGCGGTAGAACTCCGCCATCATGCAAATGATGATGAACACGTGCAGGGTAGCGAAAATCCAGGGATGGATTAGGAACCCAGCCACCATTACGGCCAGGAAAACGATACCAGATATGGTTCTTACCCAAGTGTTCTTCATGCTTCAGCGCGTTCGTCCTGGGGAGGCTGAACCTTCGGCCCAAGAATCTTTTCAATATCGTCGGCAAAGATTACTTCCTTTTCCAGAAGCAGCTGGCCCATCTGCATGAATTCCTCCCGGTGGGCCTTCACCAGATCCATCGTGCGCTTGTGAACGTCGTCCACGATCTTCTTGGCTTCCTTGTCCATGAGTTCCGCAGTCTTTTCCGAATAGGGCTTGGTGATGTTGTAGCCCTTGGCGCCTGAGGAATCGTAGAAGGAGAGGTTGCCCACTGCATCCGACATGCCGAAATACTGCACCATGCCATAAGCGATCGAGGTGATGCGTTCAAGGTCGCTGAGGGCGCCCGAAGAAGGCTCTCCATTGAGGATCTCTTCCGCAACGCGGCCGCCGATGAGGGCGCACATGCGGTCTATCATAACGCTCTTGGAAACGCATTTGCGCTCCTCCGGAAGATACCAGGTAATACCTAGAGCCTTGCCGCGGGGGATTATGCTCACCTTGAACACCGGATCTGCATAGGGGAGGAGCCAGCCAACAAGGGCGTGGCCTGCCTCGTGGAATGCCGTGGTGCGTTTTTCCGCGGGAGACATTATGGTATTGGACTTGCGCTCAAGGCCGCCGATAATGCGGTCTACCGCGTCCAGGAAATCCTGCTGTTCAACTGCCTTGTGATTGTTACGTGCTGCTGTGAGAGCGGCTTCATTGCAAACGTTGGCGATATCTGCCCCCGAGAAGCCGGGAGTGTGCTTGGCCATGAAGGAGATGTCGAAATCCGGAGCGGTTTTGATTCCCTTGAGGTGCACTTTGAAGATTTCCTCGCGCTCCTTCAGTTCCGGGAGTTCAACGTGGATCTGACGGTCGAAGCGGCCTGCCCTCATGAGGGCCTGGTCCAGAATGTCCGCCCTGTTGGTGGCTGCAATCACGATAACGCCGCTGTTGGTGGCGAAACCGTCCATTTCGGTGAGCAGCTGGTTCAGGGTGTTCTCGCGTTCGTCGTTGGAGGTGAAGCCGGCATTGCGTGCACGGGCACGGCCAACGGCGTCTATTTCGTCGATAAACACAATGCAGGGGGCTTTCTCCTTGGCCTGGCGGAAGAGATCCCTCACGCGGGATGCTCCAACGCCTACAAACATTTCCACGAAGTCCGAGCCCGAGATGGAGAAGAAAGGAACGTTCGCTTCACCTGCCACTGCTTTGGCAAGGAGGGTTTTACCCGTTCCGGGAGGGCCCACGAGAAGCGCGCCCTTTGGAATCTTGCCTCCCAGGGCAGTGTATTTCCTGGGATTCTTCAGGAAGTCCACGATTTCCATAACCTCCTCCTTGGCACCGTACAGGCCGGCCACGTCCTTGAAGGTTACTTTCACGTCGCCTTTTTCCGTCTGGCGGGCGGTGGACTTTCCGGTGTTGAAGGGATTCATGCCGCCGGGGCCTGCGCCCATGCCGCGGTTCACCCCGCGGAACATCCATATCCAGAAGAGGATGAGGAGGCCGAAGGGGAGTATCCACTGGAGGGCGTCCGACCAGAAGTGTTCCTCATTGCGCATCTCAACCTTGAAGCGGGCTTCCTCCGGGAGGGGCTCGTTAAGGGCTTCGAAAGCAGTTTCCGGGTCGAACTTCGAGGATACCAAGAAATAGAAATGGGGGCTGCGGCGGGGAACCAGGCCTCCGGGGAAAAGCTCTGCGAATTCTCCAAGCCGATCCGGCCTTATCGAGACTTCACCCTTGAAATCGTTTCTGATAAAAGCGATTTTCTCCACCGCGCCGGTATCTGCCATGGCCTTCACGTCTTCCCACTCCACCTTCTGGGGTTTTGCGGAACGGTTGCCCAGGATGGCCCAGCCAAGGCCGATGATAAGGACGGCGTAGAAGAGCCAGGAAAGGTCTACGGTTATGACCCTGGGATTGCCTTTTTTCTTCTTGTTATTTGGAGCCATTTACTCTTCCTCCTTCTTTGCGGGGGCCTTGCGGCGCTCCTTGTATTCTTTCCGGGGAAAATCCGACCAGAGGTCTTCCAGACGGTAGAATTCCCTGTATTCCTTTAGAAAAATATGTACGACGATGTTTCCGTAGTCCTGGATGATCCAGAAGTTGTTGCCTTCTCCCTGGGAGCGGTACAGCTTGTGGCCTTCTTCCTTCATCTTTTCCGCCACATTGAGCGAAACGGCGCCCACCTGGGTGGTGTTCGAGCAGTCGCAGATGACGAAATAATCGGTGATGGCACCCTCCAGCCCACGGAGGTCAAGAGACACAACATTCTCTCCCTTCTTGTCCAGTATGGCGTCGGCGATAAGCCTTAAGTCGTGTGTAATCATTAATGTTTTTTTAGTATTTTTGCATCTACAAAGATAATCAATTTTCCCGTCAATGAAAAATGCTTGGAAAATAAAGTGGTTCCCCGAGCTGGATTCCACAAACAGCGAGCTCCTGAGGAATATCCAAGAGTATGACAATCTGTCGGTTATAGCCGCCGAAAGCCAGACTCGGGGCCGTGGCCAGAGGGGTAACAGCTGGAGTTCCGCCCCCGGGGAGAACCTCACATTTTCCATCCTCCTGAAGCCATCGGCCCTTGAGGCAAAAGATTTCATGTCGATCACTTTCCTTGCCGCCGCCGCGGTGAGGGATTTCCTCAAGGGTGAGGGCATCCCAGCCCAGGTGAAATGGCCCAACGACATATACGCGGGAAAACGCAAACTCTGCGGTATGCTCATCGAAAACGGCCTCCAGGACAGCAGAATAGCGTATTCGGTTATCGGCATCGGCCTTAATCTGAACCAGGTCTGTTTTCCGGAGAACATCCCTAACCCCACGTCCATGAAACTCCTAACGGGAAGGGAATTCAAGCCGATGGAAACGCTCGAAAAACTCCTTACATATTTCGATATGGGCGCGCTCGCTCGCGCGGAAGAGTTAAGGCGGAATTACCTTCACGGGCTATTCCAGAAAGATGTTGCCCGGCAGTACCGGGACATCGCAAGCGGGGAAGAGTTCACGGGAACCATAAAAGACGTTCAGCCGGACGGAAGGCTTCTCATGGAAACCCCGCTCGGCCCAAGGCTTTTCTCTTTCAAGGAATTAAGCTATATCCTCTGACTCCTCGATCAGTTTCACGAGTTCGTCCACCGCTTCCTCCTCGGGGATGTGGCGCTTCACCGGCTCCTTGCCCTTGTAGAGGGTAACCTTTCCGCCGCCTTCGCCAACATAGCCGAAGTCGGCATCGGCCATCTCGCCGGGGCCGTTCACGATACATCCCATGACGGCGATAACCACGTTCTTAAGATGCGAAGTGCGGCTTTTAACCGCCTCGAACGCCGCCTGAAGGTTGTACATCGTGCGCCCGCAGCCTGGGCAGGCGATGTATTCCGGCTTGTAGAAGCGGCGCCTGCAGGCCTGCATGATTTCGTCCTTAAGATATTCGTCCTGCAGGGGAATGTCGTCCACCTCGTGGTTCAAAAGGGGAGCGCCATAGTCGCAGGCTGCCTTGAGGATGGTCTCTTCTTGCGGGGAAAGACAGTTTTTCCCGGGATGCGGCCGGCCATAACGATCAGCAAGATATCTGGCCACCGGAAGCTCGTTCTCCGGATCTTCCGTGAGCGAAACGCGAATAGTATTGCCGATGCCCTCCGCCAGAAGCGTGGATATGGCAACGCAGCTCTTGATGCGCCCGGAATCCCCGTTTCCGGCCTCAGTAACGCCAACGTGCATGGGGAACACTACACCGCGCTCTTTCATGAGCCGGGCGAGCTCCCTGTACGCCTGCACCATCACAACGGTATTGGAAGCCTTAAGCGACACAACAACATTGTAGAACTGGGCCTCCAGGCACATGTCCACCCATTCCATTGCGGCCAGAGCCATTGCCTCCGGAGTATTGCCGTATTTGTCGGTGATATATGCCCCCAGTGAACCATGATTAAGGCCGATACGCACGGCTGTCCCATATTCCTCGCAAACCTCCAGGAAACGGGCAAATTGCCTGCGAGCCTCCTCGTGGTCTTTATGGAAGTTACCGGGGTTGATGCGGACTTTTTCCACCACCTTGGCAGCCGCGATGGCGGTTTCCGAGGAGAAGTGGATATCGGCCACAAGGGGAGTGCGAACTCCGTCGCGGCGGAGCTGCTGCTTGATAGCCTTCAGGTGCGGAATATCCTGCAATCCGGGAACAGTGATGCGGATGAGCTGCGCACCGGCAGCCGCGAGCCTCTTGCACTGGGCAACCGTGGCCGGGACATCGCTGGTGTGCGTGTTGCACATTGTCTGCACCACGATGGGATTGGCGCCGCCTATGAGTATGCCGCCAACGTTTACTGTAATGGTGTTCATCGCTGGGAATTCATGGACTCCGCCATCTCGCGGGCAAGGCGACGGAGGTCGCCCCTGGAGCGGCCCACGCGCGGAGTTAACTGATAATACAGGCCAAGGGTTACCGCCGCGTCAAGCGGATATGCGTAACGGTAATAGAAACCTTCTCCCGTGAAGTCCGGGTCGTAGAAAGTGATCCAGCCCCACTTCACAAGAGCGTTGATGTGAATCTCGATTGGATCGAACATAATGGCGATTCCGGGGCCCGCGGCCATGCCGCCGGTCCAGCGGTTTTCATCGTCCTGGAAGGTGTTGCGCACGCTCTCGAACTTTTCCCTCACGGCGTCGGTGGGGTTGAAGGTAATGTTGGGGTGTTCCCAGAAGGCCTTGCGGTCCACGCTTTCGCGGTAGCCGGCGAAAAAGCCCACCTTCGCCAGGATTTTGAAGTGGTCGCTTATGTCGAAGTGACCGTGTGTGAGAACGAAAATCTCCGGAACGCGCATGGCAGCCTCATAGGCATAGGTACTGGAAACATAGCGCACATTTCCCGTTTCCTTGGAATACTTGAAGCGGTAGCCCTCCCAGGTGTACTGGAAGCCAAGTTCCAGGCCAACGTTGGGGAACATGTTCATCATGGTGGCGTTCTTGATGATGGAGAAGCCGTAGGTGGGGTAGTGCACGGCTATTTCGCTGGCCCAGGTGGGGTTGAAATATCCGTTCAGTAGCGTTGCACCCCCGAATGCGCCGATGAGCCAGTTGTTGTTGGGGCGGTTCTGCCGCTTAATCTGCACTGTGTCCAGATACTCGTTCGTGACCGGATCCGGCAGCGAGAAGAATTCCGGCTCCTGGGCTAGCAGCGAGGCGGGGACGAGCAGCAGCAGTGCTATGAGAAGTCTCTTCTTTAACATCATCGGAACATCTCCTCCAGATTGATTTTCTGCACCAGCTCCGTCCTTTCGGGGATATCGATGAGGAACTGGTCGTCTATTTTATAGAAGAGCACTTTCTCCGGCTGACGATGCTCCAGCAGGTTTCCGGTATCCACCAGGGAGTTGCCGTTCATGTCTTCGATCACCCTCACGCAGTACTTGCCCGCCTTAAGGTACGGGAACAAAACCGACTGGTCGCTGCTCACGATGAAACTGCGAATCACCTTGTCCCGCCTTTCAGTGAGCAGGTCGATGATGTATTTCGCCCCAACTCCGCTGAGTTCCAGGGTGAGGGAACTGAGTTTGTCGTCCTTGGGGAGACTCACCTTCAGTTCAGTGCTGTCGTTGTAATGGCCGTTCACGTCGCGGAACTTCCGGTAGGGGAGTTTCAGGTAGTACTCATAGCCTTCCAGAAGGGTTTCGCCCGGCATAACGGTGAAACGCCTCAGATTCGTGGAATCCTGCGTTACGGTGTATGTGCCGGCCTTTTTCTGCTGGCGCGGGTTCACGCTCCAGAACTCGAGGGAATCCCAGGCGCTCTCGATGAGCGGGTACTTGAACTCGAAACTGAATCCGTACTGTTCGATGGTTGTAGCCTCCGCTACGGAAGTATACACAGCGATAGTATCCTCGTGCTTACGGTCCCGCTGGGAACTCTTGGACAGTTCCGCGCGGAGCTGCTTGGACATTGGAAGCCGCACGTCTTCCTCCGTTGGGACAAGCTTGCCAAGGCTGTCCGTCTTGTCGTAATTGATACGCAGGATGAGCGTATCCTGGATCGGCCCAAGGGCCCAGAGTTCCAGTGAATCCCTCTGGGGGTTGAACTGGGAAATGAGCCTCGGAGCCGGTTTCCCGAGGAAACGCATGGAATGTACATTGGCCGATGGAGCCATGAAAGTGATGTATGCCGTGCGCGCTCCAACCCTTTCTTTCTTCACGATATACTGCTTGGACGGCTTTTCGCGGAAGATACTCAGTTCCATGTCGGTCTTGCGGGCAAGGCAGTGCAGGGTATCTTTCATGTCGAACTTGAGCAGTTCGTACAGAGTGTCGTTATAAACCACCGAGGGGCGGAAAAGAGTATCCAGGAAGGCGATGCTCTCCTGGTCCGGGTCGTACATGTTGTTGTTATTGGCATCGCGGATAGCGTACACGCGGTACAGCGTATCCTGGATGTTGCGGAGGCTGAAGTAGCCCCAGTCGTCCGTTCGGGCGGCGGCAACGGGACGGTGCAGGAATACCGCGGAGTCCGCATGGTCCTTATACAGGAGCACGGTTGCGCCTTTTATCGGCATGAGGGTGTTGCAGTCCTGAACGATGCCGCTCATGCACATGGAGTCTATCTGGGGGCCGGTGGAGAACACCAGGGTGTAACCAGGGTGCATGTTGCCTTCGTTATTGTCGGCAATAGCTCCGGTGAGGTCCAGCGTATAGGTGGTGTTGGGTTCAAGGTCGCTCTCGAAGGTTACCACGACGCTCTTGCCCTGGATCTTTGTCTTGGGCTTTTTCTCCAGAGGCGGCGAAAGGAACACGGCCTGCGGGTCCTTGATCTTCACGTATTCGTTAAAGGTGAACACAAGTTTGGTCTTGTGCACGGGAACGTTCACGGAGCCGGGAAGGGGAGACACCTTGGTGAGCACCGGGGGTATAGTATCCTTGGGGCCGCCGGTAGGGGGCGTGGTGGTGTTGGCACAGCCGGACGGGAACATCATCGCTCCCAGCACCAGGGCCACCGGAACCAGTGGTATCAGAAGGCGCAGTATACGTTTAATCATAAGTCGGTACGTGTTATATTCCGAATTCCGTCTATTCCTCCCAGCTTCCGTATCACTTTCTCCAGGACTTCGGTATTGTTGACGTAAAAGTCGATAAATCCTTTGAATATGCCTTCCTCCGCAGCGATGTCGATGCGGCGCATGTTCACTCCCATCACCTCCGAGAGATAATGGGTGATCTCGTTCACCAGGCCTTTGCGGTCGATTCCCTGCATGGAAATGCGCACCGGGAATGAGACGCTCTCCGTTTCCGCTCCCCAGTGGGGAACAACCACAAGGTCTCCGTGCGTGGCTGCAATAGCTTCCGCAACGGGGCAGGATTTCTTGTGAATGGTTACGCTCCCGTCCGGGGCGCGGAAACCAACTATCGAATCCCCGGGAATGGGATTGCAGCATGTGGCGATTATGTACTTGCCATCCTGCTCGTTGATTTCAACACCTTTGGCAGCCTTGGGGGTTTCGCGGCCGCCGCCGAAAAGGTTACTCAGCCAGCCCCTCGAACCGCTCTTTTTCTTTTCCAGAAGTTCTTTCACGGTGTCCGGAGAGATTGAGCCGATGCCAACGCTCAGATACAGGTCTTCCGCATTGGAGGCGCCGAGAGTCTGGATAAGAAAATTCAGTGTGCGATTATCTTTCTTGGAACCTGTGGCGGCAATTTCCCTGTCCACTATTCCACGGCCGAAATCTATGCTCTGACGCCGTTCACCGCGGAAATAATCCATCACCAGGGCCTTGGCGTGGCGTGTCTGGAGGAAGCCCATCCATTCGTGCTTTGGCCTTTCTTCAGCCGCTGTGATGATTTCTATCTGGTCGCCTGCCTTCAGCTTATAGCTTAGGGCAACCAGTTTCTGGTTCGCCTTGGCGGCGATGGCGGTATTGCCGATTTCGGAATGGATGAGATACGCGAAGTCCAGGGCCGTGGCGCCGTTCTGGATGCTGCGCTGTTCTCCCTTGGGGGTGAACACGGTTATTTCCGAACTGGTGAGGTCGTTGTGGATTATGTCCAGAAGTTCCAGAGCGTTCACGTCCGGATCCGACAGGATATCCTGGATTCTTTCCAGCCAGCGGTCCATTTCTTTGTCGCCTTCGCCGGCATAGCCGTCCTGCTTGTAGCGCCAGTGCGCGGCGATACCCTTTTCCGCGATGTCGTCCATGCGGGTGGTGCGGATCTGCACCTCCACTTTAATGCCCCTGTCTCCGATAAGAGTGCAGTGGAGAGCCTCGTAGCCGTTGGGTTTGGGCATCGCCAGCCAGTCCCTTGTGCGCTCCGGAATGAAGCGGTACATGCCGCCCAGCATGGAGTGGATTCGCCAGCACTGCTCGCGCTCCGGAACACCGGGCTTGGGATCGAAGATTATGCGGATGGCATACAGGTCATACACTTCCTCGAAGGACACGTGCTTGGTTTGCATCTTGTGCCACACCGAGTACGGGGTTTTCACCCTCTTCACGATGCGGAAAGTGTAGCCTGCATCCTTGAGTTTCTGCTCGATAGGAGCCACGAAGTTGTCGATATCGGCCTTCCTTCCCTCCACGGAACGGTTGATAAGCCGTTCCACCTCGTTATATGCATCCGGCTCCTTGAAGCGAAGCCAGATGTTCTCCAGTTCGGTTTTGACGCTGTAAAGGCCAAGCCTGTGGGCAAGGGGGATGAAGATGAACATCGTTTCCGACAATATCTTGTCCCTCTTGTTCTCCGGCATGAATTCTATGGTGCGGCAGTTGTGAAGGCGGTCTGCAAGTTTGATCAGGACAACGCGGGGATCGTCGTTCAGGGTGAGGAGGATGCGCTTGAAATTCTCCGCCTGGAGGCTCTTCACGGCATTCGCGCTGCGTTTCTTGTCGCTGGTGTCCAGTACATTCTTGATCTTCGTGAGACCATCCACCAGCGAGGCGATCTTGTCTCCGAAGAGCTGGCGCAGATCGTCTACCGAAAACTCGGTGTCTTCCACAACGTCGTGCAGGAGGGCGGCCGATATGGACTTATATCCAAGGCCGATGTCGTCTACCACAATCTGGGCAACCGCCAGGGGATGGAGCATGTACGGCTCCCCGCTGCGGCGGCGCACGTTCTTATGAGCCTCGTTGGCGAACTCGAAGGCCTTGCGGATAACCTCACGCTCCGCGGGGTCTTCGCATCGCTTCTGAGCCGATTCCCACAGCTTCTCGAAAGCCGCGTTTATCAGGTCGTAATCCTCCTGAGTGAATATCGTGTTAAAACTGCTCATGCCTTTTCCTCTTTCTTTTTAACAGGTAACGGAGCATGGTTCACGTTCTGGAAAGCATAGGAGAGTTCCGCCCCGTAAAGGACGATGCTCCATCCTATGTTAAGCCAGATCATGAACAGGGGAATCGCAGCCAGAACTCCATACACGGCGCTCTGCTTGGCCACCATCACCTGGGTTTCCAGATACAGGTATTGCACGGCCGTGAAAAGGATGCCCGAAACCAGCGCCGCCTTGAGGGCGTGGCGGTAGTGCACCTTCGTGCCGGGGATCCACTTGTACATGGCTGCCAGTATAAGTATCGCCATTGCGGCGAAAGTAATCCACGAAAGGGCCGTCTTGAGGCTTTCGGAGAATGCCAGCTTGGACGGGACGATGAGGTCCAGGATATGCGAATACACTACCGAACCGGAGAAGAACAGCACGATCACGAAGGGGGAGAGCAGAAGAACCGCAAACACCACTCCGAGCATCTTCCAGAAGCTGCGCTCCTTGGGAACCTTCCACACGTTGTTGAACACCCTGCGCACGCTCATCATCATCCAAATCAAAATCCACAGGAAGGAAAGCATGCTCACCAGGCCGAACAGGCCGGATTCAGCCGTGAGGAGGATATGGTCTGCCGCGTTAAGGAGATTGTCGATGAGCTGGGGATTGTCGAAGTTCGTGAAGAGGAATTCAGCCAGACGGTCCGACAGCCCAAGGCCGCCGGTGAGGTAGAAGGCGATGGCAAGGAACGGCACGATGCTCATCATGCTCTGATAGCTAAGCGCCGTCACCTGGAAGCCGATTTTCTGGTCCGAGAAGGTGTTCATCATCAGCAGGACGGTGCGGATGTCGGTGATCGCGCGTTTCTTGAAGCGCGAGAAATCATCGGCATTCAGATACCAGATGTCGTGCGTGATAAAACGCACCACGCGGTTGATTATGATGGATAACCAACGCATGCGCACCTTTATGGCCTTGAACAACGATCTTCTCTTCCTCTTTCCCATATCCCGTTAAAACAGTGTAAGGTCGTTTTCTTCTTCCACCGGAATTTCCTGGGCCGATGGGGCCGATGCCGCCTTTTCCGGCAGCATGGCCATGAACTCTTCCTCGCCGATGACGGGGATTCCCAATTCGGCGGCTTTTTTCAGTTTCTCCGGCCCGGGCTTGGTGCCGGCGAGAAGATAATCCGTCTTGGAACTAACCGAGGAGGAATTGCGGCCTCCGTTCGCCTCTATGAGGGCTTTCATGTCGTCCCTTGAGATGGAGAAGTTGCCGCTTATTACTATGCTTTTGCCCTTTAATGCTTCCGATGCTGCCTCCGCCTTTTCTGTGCTGAAGTTGAGACCGGAGGCTTTCAGGGCCTCGATTTCCTTTATGTTATCCGCATCCCGGAAGAAATTGTATACGCTATCCGCGATCACTTCGCCAACCTCCGGAACTGCAAGAAGGTCTTCTTTGGAGGCCTGCTCCAGAGCCTCTATGCTACCGAAATGCCGGGCGATGTCACGGGCGGTTGTTTCTCCCACGAAACGGATGCCTATTGCAAAGAGCACCCTTTCGAAGGGGACGCTCTTTGACGCCTTAACGCTGCCGAGGAACCTTTCCGCGGCGCGCTCTTTCCAGCCTTCCAGGCAGGTGAGCTGATCGGCCTTCAAACGATACAGGTCCGACGGAGTGTTGGCCAGGCCCATCCTGTACAGCTGGTCTATGGTGGCCTCCCCGCAGAGGATGTTCATGGCCTTGCGGGTTACGAAATGCTCCATGCGGCCCTTTATCTGTGTGGGACAGCCCTTGGTGTTGGGGCAGAACCATTTGGCTTCGCCCTCCACCCGAACCAGGGGAGCGCCGCAGTCCGGGCAAACGCTCGGGAACACAGGCTCCTTGGCGCCGGGGCTGCGCTTGCTCTCTTCCACGCCCGTTATCTTGGGGATGATTTCGCCGCCTTTTTCCACGTATACCCAGTCTCCTTCATGGATGTCCAGCATGCGTATCTGGTCTTCGTTAACCAGAGTGGCGCGCTTGACCATTGTGCCGCTGAGGAACACGGGCTCCAGATTTGCCACGGGCGTAACGGCGCCGGTTCGGCCCACCTGATAGTCGATGCCGAGGATGGGCGTGCAGGCCTGCTCCGCCTTGAATTTATATGCCACTGCCCAGCGGGGGCTCTTGGCGGTGTATCCCAGCTGGAACTGGAATGCCATTTCGTTTATCTTCAGGACGATGCCGTCCGTAGGGTACGGGAGCTGCTTGCGGGCCGTATCCCAATGGTCGATGAACTGTTCGATTTCCGCTATGCCGCTGCACAGACGGCGCTCGTGGGAAACGGGAAGCCCCCACTGCTCCGCCGCCCTAAGGGCTGCATCATGGGTGGGGAAATCCACCTGGCCGGTGGGGATGTGATACAGCGTGCAGATGAGACCGCGCCTTCCCACTTCCTCCGGATCCTGCAGTTTGAGGGAGCCGCTGGCGGCGTTCCGGGGATTGGCGAAAAGGGGTTCCTCAGCGAGTTCGCGCTCGTGGTTAAGGCGGTCAAAGGATTCGAAGGGCATCAGAACCTCGCCCCTTATCTCGAATTCTTCCGGCCAGCCGCTGCCCTTCAGTTGATGGGGGATGTTGGAGATGCGTTTGGCGTTTTCCGTCACATCGTCGCCTTTTACGCCGTCGCCGCGGGTGAGTGCCCGGAAAAGGTGCCCATTGCGGTATGTGAGGCAGATGGCCGTTCCGTCGAACTTTAGTTCACAGCACCAGGTGAAAGGCCTGTCCAGGGCTTTTGACGCCCTTTCCGCGAATTCTTCCACTTCGGAAATGCTGTACGTGTTCGTGAGCGACAGCATGGGATACTTGTGCGGATATTTGGCAAAGCCGCTTTCCGCCTGAGAGGCCAGATCCGAGCCAACGCGGCGGGTGGGGGAGTCTGCGGTTGCAAACTCGGGAAACTTTGCTTCCAGGGATTCCAGCTCGTGCATGAGCTGGTCGTACTCATAGTCGCTCATCGTGGGAGCGTTCTCCACATAGTATTTCCGGCTGTTCTCCAGGAGAATAGCTTTCAATTCCTCTATGCGTGTATGCGCGTCCGTGCGATTCATAATCGACAAAGATACAAAAAAAATCGCGCACATTTTTTATTTTTGCGTATATTTGTGCAATCGAAAAAACTTAACTTATATCATCGATATGAAAGATTCCATCATCATCCTCTGCGGCGGCGGCCCTGCACCGGGCATGAACACCGTCGTAATGTCTGTGGCAAAGACCTTCCTTTCAGGCGGTTATCGCGTAATCGGCCTTCACGGCGGCTACAGCGGCCTGTTTTCCAAATCCCCCAGGACGGAAGAAATCGATTTCTTCAAGGCCGATGCATACTTCAACCGTGGCGGCAGCTACCTGCAGATGTCCCGCTTCAAACCCACCGACAAGGATTTTGCGGAGAACTTCAACCTCTCCCTTTTCCAGGACAACAACATCAAGCTCCTGGTAACAGTGGGCGGAGACGATACCGCTTCCACTGCAAACCGCATCGCCAAATTCCTTGAGGCAAAGCAGTATCCCATCCATAACATCCACGTCCCCAAAACCATCGACAACGACCTGCCTCTGCCGCAGAACACCCCCACCTTCGGCTTCAACTCCGCAAAGGACGAGGGCGCACACCTGGCACGCACCGTCTATGAGGATGCCCGCACCAGCGGCAACTGGCTCATCATCAGCGCCATGGGCCGCAGCGCTGGCCACCTGGCCCTGGGTATCGGCGAGGCAACTCATTGCCCCATGACCATTATCCCGGAGATGTTCAACAAAACAACAATTACCCTGGACAAGATTGTGAACCTGGCCCTTTCCGCCATTCTCAAGCGCAATATCCTCGGCATTCCGTATGGCACCGTGGTAGTTGCGGAAGGCGTATTCCACGATCTGGATCCCCAGGAAATCAAGGACGCAGGTGTTTCCATGACCTACGACGAGCACGGCCATCCGGAGCTTGGCAAGATTTCCAAGGCCGTTCTTTTCAACGACATCCTGGACAAGAAGTTCAAAGCCATCGGCCTTAAGGTGAAAACCCGCCCCGTGGAAATCGGCTACGATGTTCGCTGCCAGGATCCCATCGCCTATGACCTCACATACTGCTCGGAGCTTGCAATGGGCGCCTATGAGCTCTTCAAGAAAGGTGAAACCGGCTGCATGGTGTATGTAGATGCCTTTGGCACCGCACATCCTCTGTACCTGAAAGACCTCCAGAACGCGGAAGGCAAAATTCCTCCCCGCAGGGTGGATATCGACGGCGGCACCGCTCGCAACTACTACGCGAACCTCTGCCACTACATCACTCCCGCAGACTATGAGGCTGCGCGTAAGTATGTAGCGGATCCGGAGGCCTACGATTTTGCAAAGATCCTTAACTGGTAAACGCATGTAGAGTGTCCCCGAAAGCACTGGCAACCATCGTCCTCGCCTCCCTTGCAGCAGTAGCCTGCAAGAGGGGCGGGGTCGCTTTAGACCAGCCCTTCTTCGAACTGGAGGGGCGGGTGAGGGCCGTGACGTGGACGGGCGGCACTGGGCTCACTTCCGGCCAGTGGGATTTCTCGCAGGACGGAAAGATGGTCCGCGGCGCCTGGGAGGTTACCGGAAGGGACCGTCTCAGCGGCAGGATCAAATCAGCCTCGCTCTGCGAGGTGGACAACGATTCCAGGGAAGAGTTCAACGTGGCCCTGGAATTCACGCTGGACCGGGGCGGAAATCTCCTGTCGGCCCTTAACCGGAACGATTTCGGAGAGTACGAATATGTGCTGGAGCGCGGCTCGGACGGCCGGGTTATCAACACCTCGGTGCGGGACCTGGCAGACAGCGCCAAATACATCTACAATTTCAGCGGCTACACCTGCGATTCCCTCGGAAACTGGGTGTCCAGGCGCTATACGGTCACTTGCGAAGGCAAGGTTGTGAACTCCGGGGCGGAAAGCCGCGACATAGTTTATTACGATGAGTAAACATCTTATCTATCAGATGCTTCCCCGGCTTTGGGGAGAAGGGAAGTTCTCCAGTGTGGACGATAGCTTCCTCTCTTATGTGAAATCCCTCGGCTTCGATTACATCTGGTACACGGGAATCGTGCGGCATGCGACATCGGCCACCGAAAAAGTGGTGAAAGGGGAGGCCGGCTCGCCCTATGCCATCACGGACTGGTACGACGTGAATCCCTATATGGCCGATGACCCTTCGGAGCGGATGAAGGAGTTTTCGGAGCTTTTGAGCCGCACCCACGAGGCCGGCCTTAAAGTGCTCATCGACTTTGTTCCCAACCACGTGGCCCGCGAATATTCCGGCGCCATGACTCCTCCCGGCGAGCCTGTCCTCGGGGCCGATGACGACTCGTCCATCCACTGGGCTCCGGACAACGACTTCTACTACTATCCCGGCGAGGCCCTATGGATGCCCTATGTAGAAGGTTATAGCGAGTTCCCGGCCCGGGCCTCCGGCAACGCCTTCACCCCGGCTCCGGCCCAGACGGACTGGTATGAAACCGTGAAGCTTAACTACTGCAACTGGCGCACCCCTACATGGGACAAGATGCTGCATGTGTTGCAGTTCTGGGCGGCCCTTGGCGTAGACGGTTTCCGCTGCGACATGGTGGAGCTGGTGCCCCCGCAGTTCATGCAGTGGGCGATAGAATCCATTAAGCGTGATTACCCTTCTCTTATGTTCGTTGCAGAGGTGTACGAGAAGGAGAAATACAATATGTATGTTCGTGAGGTTGGATTCGACCTTCTCTATGACAAATCCGGCCTGTACGACACTCTGAGGGCCATTATGTGCTCGGGCGCATCGGCCCGCGAGATCACCCGCAACTGGCAGTTCCTTGGCGATCTGCAGCCCCGTATGCTATGCTTCCTGGAGAACCACGACGAGCAGCGTCTCGCCTCGGATTTCTTCGCCGGCTCTGCTTCTGCGGGGTACGCGGCAATGGCCGTTTCCCTGCTTCTTAACGATGCCTCGTTCATGCTGTATTTCGGCCAGGAAATAGGGGAGAGGGGAATGGACAATGAACCCTACAGCGGCCTTAACGGACGCACCACCATTTTCGACTGGTGGAAAGTGGCGAGCCTTCAGCGCCTTCGCCGCTACATCGGCAATCACCGCGCCGGGCTTCTCGCTGGTGAACGCGCCGTTTTGAAGCGCTACACCGAGCTTCTTTCCTATGGGCGCGAACCCGCCTTCACCGAAGGGCAAACCTACGACCTCTGCTACTGCCAGAACTCCGGCTTCGACCCTTCCCGTCACTTCGCCTTCCTCCGTTCTACGGGTTCCGTAACGGCCTTGGTTGTAGCTAATTTCGGTGAATCAACTGAACTAACGGTTCAAATTCCCCAGCGCGCCCTGGACTTCCTCGAAACACCCCTTTCCGGCCCCCTCACACTCCGCCTCTGTGTCCCCTCCAACGACTTCGCCGTCCTATACCTGGTGTAACCCTTCACGGTGCTAATGCGCAAACGCAATACGTTTACTCAGATTCGCGGGAGGCGAGTTCGAGTTTCGCGGCCACAGGGTTGGAGTAGATGTGGAGGAGTATGTCGCGAAGATCGTCGCTGTTGAGCTCGGGTTCTACGTACTCCAGCTGGTGCGAAATGTAGGATTTGAAGGCCTCGAGTTCCGTCAGGGAATAGCGGTCCGCAAAGCGGGTGGTGTTTTCCACGATGTCGTACGCCATGTAGTTGGTTTTCCACAGGCGGTAGCCGCTGATAATGCGGCGATCGACTGCGTGGCGGATGCTCTGGTAGCGTTCGTTCTTGTCGCAGGCTGCGGCGGCGCGGATTTCTTCTTCGCTAAGGGGATCGCCGATATTAAGATGCACGTTGCCCTTCCACTGCTTGATGCCCACAAGGATGCTCTGGAGGTCTTCGTTTTCGGTTTTCTCGTACTTCTGCGTGCGGGAGATGAGCTTTTCGCGGGCTTTGAGAATGTCGCAGGGTTCGAACTCGTAGGAGATGGAAAGGGGAACGATGTTCAGTTCCATGAAGTTGTGCACGAAATCGTCGCCTCCGCTCATGTCGAACATCTTCAGGAGGCCCTGCTCCGTGACGTCAAGACCGTCCTTGGTGCGGCCCTGGCGCTGGGCGATCCACACCGAGCCGGTGCCGCTCACGATGGTTTCACGGATATATTCCGACAGCAGTTTGGACGACAGGTACAGTTCACGGGCCGATACCCCGCGAATCACCTTGATCATGCGGTTGGAGCGGATGAGAAGCTCCACCGCCTTGCTCTTCAGCAGATTGTCGCCGACGGCAATCTGAGTCAAAGGCATCTTGTTGCGGTACAGGATTATCTGGGTGAAAGCCGGGTCCAGAATGATGTCCCTGTGATTGGACATGGCCAGGAAGGTGCTGTCCAGCGCCTGGATCTTCGAAAGTCCGTCATAGGAGAAGTTGTGCACCGTATTGGCGATAACCCACTCGATGGCCTCCGACATCACCTTGGACTGGAATTCATCCACGGTCTTGATTTCGCGAAGGATATCGCGAAGATAAGTTTCCTTCCTGTTGGGGAAGATGAACTTGGACACCCACGGAACATTGGGGTGGTTGGCTATGCGGGACATTGCGGCCGCCGCTTCTTCGTCGGTATAGGGGGCGATGTCGGAAAAGGGTTTCAAATCCATATCGGCATTATTTTATAAGGTGAACGTCCATCTGGGGGAAGGGGAAATTGATGCCGTACTTCGAGGGCAGTTCCTTGTAAATAGTTTCGTTGAGATAGAACCATGCAGGCCAGTAGTCCGATGTTTTCACCCACAGGCGAAGCACAAACTGCACGCTGCTGTCTTTCAGGGAAACCAGGCCGGCAAAAGGATCTGCGCATAGGGGAGTCTTCGTATCCAGCACTCCGGGGCAGGAGGCCGCAATCTCCAGGAGGGCCGATTTAACCTCGTCCAAATCCGAGCCGTATTCCACATCCACGGTAATATCCACCCTGCGCACCGCGTTGGCGCTGATGTTGTTGATATTCGCGTTGGAGAGGGCTCCGTTTGGAATGACGATAACCCGGTTATCCGTGGTAACGAGGAGCGTGTTCACGATGTTGATGGAGCTCACCGTGCCGGAATAGCCCAGCGCATCGATGAAATCTCCAGCACGAAAAGGCTTGAATACAAGCAGCATAACCCCGCCGGCAAAGTTCTGAAGCGTGCCGCTGAGCGCCATGCCGATGGCCATTCCGCCTGCCGCCAGAAGGGCCGCCAGAGAAGTGGTGTTGATGCCCAGGACGCCTATGCTGAGGATAATCAGAAGTGTCCACAGGCCAACGGCCGTGAAACTGTCGGTAAAAGTGATGATCGTGTGCTCGGAATTCTTGCGGATGAGCGCCTTTTTCACCGCCCTCCTCACAAGTTTTATGAGCCATGCGCCGATGATGAAAAGCGCCAGGGCCGCCAGCAATTTGAGGCCAAAATGAAGGGCCTGTACGCCGAGTTCCTTCACCAGCTCGTTGGCCGGAGTATCTTTGACGGTTTCAATGAAGCTACGTGCTTTCACCGCGAGGGAATCCGCCGCGGTGGAATCGGCAAGCGCCGCCTGGAGAATAGTATGAAGCATGTCAGAGTTTGATTACGAGGTATGTCATATAGGCAAGCCAGACGAAGACGAAGATAGCCCCGTCCAGACGGTCTATTTCATTCTTACGGCCGATGTAGGCCGATGTGAACAGCGCCACGGCGCTGAGAGCTAGAATGCCAAGGTCCACAAGGCTGAGCCCGGAGAAGGACAGCGGGCAGATGAGCGCCGAGCCGCCCACTATCAGCAGCAGGTTGAACAGATTGGAGCCGATGATGTTACCGAGCGCCAGCGCCCCCTTCTTCTTGGCGGCGGCCACAATGCAGGTGGCCAGTTCCGGCAGGGAAGTGCCGCCGGCAAGGAGTGTGATGGCGATAAACTTGTCGCTTACCCCTGCCATGCGGGCTATTTCGGTTGCGTTGTTCACGAAGAGCCTGCCGCCCAGGATCAGGGCGCCAAGACCGCCAACCACAAGAATAATTGCCTGCCACACCGGCATTTCCGTCTCAAGAACCTCTTCCTGGCTCTTGTCATGAGTGCGGAAACTCAGCCAGACATAGGCGGCGAACAGTGCCAGGAAAATTGCTCCGTCCAGCCTGGAGAAGATGCCGTCGTACAGGCCGAAAACGATGAACAGCGCAGTAACGAAGATATTCATGGGAATATCCTGCTGCTTGTTCGTCTTTGTTATGCCGATGGGGAGGATAATAGCCGTTAACCCCAGTATCAGCAGGGTATTGAAAATATTCGAGCCAAGGATGTTGCCAAGGGAAATATCCGCATTGCCTTGAATCGCCCCCAGCCAGCTCACAACCATCTCCGGAGCCGAAGTGCCGAAGCCGACGATTGTGAGGCCGATGACGAACTCGCTCACTTTCAGCCTTCTGGCCAGTGACGACGATCCGTCCACGAGATAATCCGCGCCGAAAACTATAAGGGCAAGCCCCAGAAGGAGGAGAAGGATGACCAACCAAAGTGCCATAAAAAACCTATTTGATTACAAATTTACGAAATAAATAGGTATATTTGTAGAGTTTACGTAAAAAAAACCTCATATAAAATGAGAAGACTTTTTTATCTGGCATTGCTGGTCGCAGCTGGAGCGCTTGTTTCTGCATGTGACTGGGGAATTCATATTTACCAGCCCACAGAGCCTTCCATCTTCGTTGTGAACAACAATACGGAAAGGCTGGAAGTGGGGCCGGAGGCACAGGAGCAGATGGTATACATCTCATCGGACATGTTCTGGTACGCCACCCTCAAGGATGGCTCCTGGTGCACTCTCGGAGACCAAAGCTTCTACAATGAATTCACCACCAGCCTGTGTTTCAGGGTGCAGTCCAATCCCTCGCTGGAGTCCAGAACAGATTCCCTCATCGTCATATCCGGAAACCAAAGGCGCGCGGTCGCAATCGTTCAGAACGGTGTAGGCAGCCTTCTGGACGTGAGCGAAGTCGTCCTTCATGGAAAGCTCCCGGTCCAGTACCCGTTCAACGCCAAAGGCCGATGGTCGGTTTCCAAGGAAGGGGACTGGTTCACCGTTAGCCCGGTTGGCGGCTCAGAAGGAACAGTTGTCACTTTCACTGCCTCAAGCGAGAATATTAATACAGACTCCCGCACCGGCAGTGTAACCTTCCAGTTGGAGGGCCTTAATCTTACAATCCCGGTTAAGCAGGTAATCACAGAAACGATAATAGTCGAGAGCGGCACCCTCAGCCTCGAGGCAACGGGCGGAGATTTCAGCATAAAAACCCTCACCAACGTGGATTACCAGGTGAGCACGGATGCCTCCTGGATCCATAAACTCGGCACCAGGGGCCTGCTGGAATTCAACGAACCCTTCAGCGCGGATGCCAATCCCTCCTCACAGCCCAGAACAGGCACCATCACCTTCACCTACGGGGACATCTCGGAAACCGTAACCGTTACCCAGGAAGGGAAAGAGCCCATTCTGGATGTCACCACACCTGGCTTCTACGGCATAAAGGGCCAGGATTACATCTACCGCAAGGGCATCTGCCAGAACTCCCGGTTCACCTCCGGCACCTCCAGAAGCTACCGTCTCATCATTCCTTCTGAAACATGCGTAGTGCAGCTCCAGGGTGTTCCGGTCCAGATCACTGCCGGGGAAACCCTCCAGCTTTCCCTCTCCGTATACAAGAACGGCAAAACCACGTACTCGCAGCCCGTGAGCGCCAAGATCATAGGGGAGGATGAGAATCTCATCTGGCTCAAATGTTCCAACGTCACTTATTTCATCCTCAAGAAGCAATAGACTATGAAAAAGATTATCTTACTCGCAGCACTGCTTCTTGCAGCATCAATTCAGCTAAGCGCAATCCCCGCATACCGGGGCCTCATTCCATACACCCAGCCGGACGGCTCAGTGATCCAGATCCGCCTCCATGGCGATGAATTCTTCCACTGGACAACGGATGTATCCGGCAATGTCATCGAGCAGGGGGAGGATGGCTACTATCATCCCGTGCCCGCATATGTCCATCAGATAAGGCGCTCTGAGGGTGCAAGACGCCGCACCGCCGCCAATGCGGCCCGCGCGAGCCGTATCGGCAAAACCGGTATCGCCCACGGCCAGAAGCATTTCCTGGTTATCCTTGTGGAATTCTCGGACGTGCAGTTCAGTAGCAGCACGGCAAATGAGGATTTCACCAAACTCCTTAACCAGGCAGGATACAGCGACAATGGCGCAACCGGCTCCGCAAGGGACTATTATTACGACAATTCCCATCACGATTTCGAACCCATTTTCGATGTCTACGGCCCAGTAAAACTGGCTAATAATCAGAAGTATTACGGTGGAAATACATCTTCCACGCAGCAGGGCAGCGACCGTCAGCCGGAATTGGCCGTCAAGGAAGGCTGCGAAGCCCTTGCACCGGATATCGACTTCTCCAAGTACGACAATGACGGAGACGGCGATGTGGACCTTGTGTTCATGTACTACGCCGGTAAGGGCGAGGCCGACGGCGGAGGCACAGACTGCATCTGGCCCCACCAGTGGGAACTTTCCAACGGAGGAATCAACCTGGTCCTTGGCGGAAAGAAAATCGACAGATACGCCTGTTCCAACGAGATCGTGAATCACGGAGCCCTTTCCGGAAAGATGTGCGGAATCGGCACCGCCTGCCATGAATTCGGCCACGCGATGGGTCTGCCGGATTTCTACGACACGGACTATGAGACCAACGGAGAGGCATCGGGCCTGTACGATTTCTCCCTCATGTGCGGCGGCAGCTATAACAACAGCGGCCGCACTCCGCCTTATCTCAACATCGAGGAGCGCATCATGCTGGGCTGGGTAGAGCCTTCCGCAATCCAGGAGATATCCTCCTCCGGTCAGTATTCCGTTCCTGATGTGGATAACAACATTGCATACAAGGCCTCTACCAATACGGATGGGGAATACTTCATCTTCGAGACAAGAGGTGGCCAGGGATGGGACAAATACATCCCCACGGGCCTTCTCATCTATCATGTGGATAAATCCAACCGCAACGTTACCATAGTCGACGGCGCAGGAAGGAGCATAAATGTTCCGGCGGCGGATCTGTGGAATTATTGGGCAAGCTATAATGCCATCAACGAGAATGGCTCGCATCCCTGCTTCTACATTATTCCCGCCAACAATCCCACGGCCCTTTATCAAAGGTCGTACAACCTAAGCACCATTGTATTCCCCGGATCCAGCAATGTAACTTCGTACCAGCCAATCGACTGGAACGGAGAGGAAACTCCCGTCAGCATCACCGGCATTCAATACACTTCTTCAACCAGACAGGTGTCATTCAACGCCAGCGTGATGAACAAAAAGGGCGTCAGCGGCTATGTGACGGACACTTCCGGCAATCCTCTGGGCGGCGTTACCATCCAGTTGGATCCACTGGAAGGGTCTACTTCATCGGTGCGCGGCAAGGCAAGTATCCGGGTTGTCAAGGCCAATGAGGCCGCCCAGTATTCCGTCCAGACCGACTCGAACGGCTATTATGAAATAGACCTGCAGGAGTGCACTGCATCGCAGGTGGAGCTGTCGGCCCACAAGGACGGTTACGTCTCATCCGCGCAAACGGTCACTCTCAAGGTCACCGGCAATAAGGTGAACTTTACCCTGATGAAGGTAGGGGAGACCGTGCCTACGGATCTGTGCAAGTACGACACCGATGCAACCAATTTCACTTCCATCGGCATACCGGGATACGATTTGATGGCTTCGGTCTGCTTCACCCACAGTGAACTTTCAATGTATACGGGAGACCTTATCAAGTCGATAACGTTCTATCCTTATTGCACGTCGGCAACCATCTATGTGATAATCGATTTCGGCGGCACCAGGGCTCTCACCTACAAGGTTACCAATCCACAGTTCGGAGACCTGATCACAGTACCGCTCGAAAACCTGGACCTTCACATTCCTGAAAGCGGAGACGTGTACTTCGGATATGGCGTCCAGGGGGCCGACTATGACTATCCTCTGGTTTGCACCCCTTCAAAAACATTCCACGGCAGCTATTTCGACTATCTGAACCTCGGCACGTCGGACTGGACTCCCATTCAAAACGGAGAGGATTACTATGACATTGCCGTTTCCGTCACCGTAAAGAAAGAAGGAGAGGATCCCGGCCCGGAGATTGAACCCGGAGAGGATCCCATTGCCGCATTTGGCTTCAGCTACATCGAAATCCCGGAATCCATCTCCATGACAGCCGGGACGGAGCTGCCGCTAAAGGTGGTATATGGCAAGGGGCTCACTCCAAGGATTACCGCCTGGTACCTGGACGGCGCAGCGGTATCTGCAGACAGCATAACCCTCACCGGCGGAACGCACACGCTTCGCGCTGTAATCTATTATGAAAACAGCAATACCACGGAAAGTATTGAAGTGGAACTGGAGGTTCAATAGCGCTCCAGGGCGCACACATTCTCCACATGCATGGTGTGGGGGAACATGTCAACAGGTTGTACCGCAGTGATGCGGTACTTCTTGTTTAATATGGCAAGGTCGCGCGCCTGCGATGCGGGATTGCAGCTCACATATACGATACGCTGCGGCTCCGCGTCCAGGATAACCTGGGCAACGTCAGGATGGATTCCGGCGCGGGGAGGGTCCAGGATAATCACGTCCGGGCAGCCGTGCTCCGCGATAAAGTCCGCCGTGAGAACGTCCTTCATGTCGCCGGCGAAGAATTCGCAGTTGTCGATTCCATTCCTTCTGGCGTTGTCCTTTGCGTCCTCAATAGCCTCCGGCACGTATTCTATGCCGATGACCTTCCGGCACTTACGCGACACGAACTGGGCGATGGTGCCTGTGCCGGTATAGAGGTCATAAACAACTTCGTCGCCCCTCAGAGCCGCGAATTCGCGCGCCACTGAGTATAGCCGTTCCGCCTGGCGGGAATTGGTCTGGTAGAAGGATTTCGGGCCGATTTTGAAGCTCAGCCCCTCCATGCTTTCGTAAATGGCGTCCTCGCCTTTGTACAGGACCGGTTCCTGGTCGGTGATGGAGTCGTTGAGCTTCGTGTTCACCACATAATAGAAAGAGGTGATCTGGGGGAATTGGGCCGATACCGCCTCCAGCAGAGCCTTCCTGTCGACCGGCTTGTCTTCGCCCATGCACAGGATGAGCATAACCTGCCCGTCCTCAGTGGTGCGGATGAAGATGTTGCGAAGGAAGCCGTGATTCTCGCGTATGTTATAGAATGTGAAGCCATTTCTGATACAGAAGTCCTTGATAAACAGGCGTATGGCGTTCGATGGTTCCCTTTGCAGGTGGCACTCTTTGATGTCCAGCACCTTGTCGAAGAACTTGCCCACGTGAAAGCCAAGTCCGGGGCGGTCCTCCGGAGCGATTGCCTCTGCGTTTTCACCATCGAGCACCCATCTGCGGGCCGATGCGCTATACTCCAGTTTGTTGCGGTAGTACTCGGTTGATTCCGATGCCAGTGTGGGTTTTATCTCCGGCACCTGCAAATGGCCGATCCGCACCAGCTGGTCTTCCACCTGCTGGCGCTTAGCTGCGAGCTGCATCGGGTAGGGGAGCGGCTGCCACCGGCAACCACCGCACACGCCGAAATGGGGGCAAAATGCGGGAAGCCTGTCCTTGGAGGGGGTTACGATGCGCTCGATGCGCCCCTCCATATAGTTCTTCTTTTTCTTCCTCACCTGAATGTCCACGACATCCCCCGGCACTGCGAAATCCACAAACACCACCATCCCGTCCACACGCGCAAGCGCCTTCCCCTCCGCCGCCACCGCCTCAATCGTGACGTTCTCCAACCTTAAATCAACCCTTTTCCTAGACATATATCATACTAATATTATAACTAATATTGTCATTTCGAGCGAAGTCGAGAAATCTGTTTCCTATTACTATCCATGGTCTATTATTGCGACGGGAGTAACTCTTTTTCTGCGAGCACATCCCTATTGTCATTTCGAGCGCAGTCGAGAAATCTGTTTCCCAATACTATCCATGACCTTTATTGCGACGGGACTAAAACTTTTTCTCGGGGGCTCGCAAAAGTTTTGTCCCGTCTGTTTTGGCTCTCGCCACTACCCAACGCACTGTTTTTCCCTTCAGTGCGCCTAACCGTGCTTTGGTATGGATGGTTGGGCGCATTTTGGGCCGTTTTTGCGCCTAACCATGCTGTTTAGTGGATGGTTGGGCGCACTGCCTCCGGAATTCCGCAATGGTTATTGCGGCGGCGATGGCGGCGTTGAGCGATTCCATCGCGGAGGTGGGCGCGGCCGGGATGCTGATGCCCCTTGTGACGGCTGCGGCGGTTTCCGCCGAGATGCCGTTGGCTTCGTTGCCGATGACGATCAGCACGGGGCGGTCGGCTCCGGTGCAAAGCTCTTCCTTATATATATTCGCGCCGTCCATGAAGGTGCCGTACACGACTCCGCCGGAGGCGGCGGTAGCGCGGCAGAGGGCTGGGATATCCGTCAGGGCGAATTTCACGCGGAAAATGGCGCCCATCGTGGCCTGCACCACTTTGGGATTGGATATTTCCACTGTATCGGCCGATGCGAACACGCCGCTTATGCCGAACCAGTCGGCCGTGCGGAGGATGGTGCCAAGGTTGCCGGGATCGCGGATGCCGTCCAGGGCGAGGTACAGGCCGGGAGCGGGCACATCGGCACATACCTTATCCCAGGCGGTCGGTTTTTCCACTACGGCAAGGACTGGGGAGGGCGAACTAAGCTGGCTGATGCGCTCCATCGCGGCTTCGCCTATATCCGCCACGCTGTAGCGTTCAAGGATGCGGAAACCGGATTGCTCCGCCTCGCGAACCAGTTTTTCGCCTTCCACCACGAATGCGCCTTCGAGGTCCCTGAACTTTTTCTGCCCCAGGGACTTTATCCTTTTGATGTCTTTCGCGCTTAACATTGTCAAAAAAGCCGTTTTGCAGTGCAAATATAAAGAATATTATTCGTATTTTTGTATGATGTACATTCTCAGGCGAATATTCGTGGTTCTGCTTGCCGCTGCCGTGGCGGTGGGCTGCAGCACCACGCGTACGCTCAAGGAAGGGGAGTACCGGCTTGCAAAGAACACCATCAAGGTAGACAGAAGGGGAGTGGACAATTCCGAGCTCAGCCCCTATCTGCGCCAGAAGCCGAACGCATCCATCATTTTCGGCTGGAACCCGTTCCTCAGCATCTACGGATGGGCAGGGGACAGCGACAGCAAATTCGCGAACTTCCTCCGCAAGTTGGGCCAGGCGCCTGTGGTCTTCGACGAGTCCCAGGTGGAAGCCAGCGTGGTGAACCTGGAGAACCACCTGGAGTATATCGGCTGGTACGGCTCCACGGTATCGGCAGATGTCCAGAAAAAGGGTCGCAGGGCATACGTCACATACAACGTTACCCTGGGTAAGCGCTACAAAATCAGCGAAATAAACTACAATATCCCGTCCTACGGCACATTTGCCAAGGATTTCAAGGTAAACAATTCCAGGACAACGATCAAAACAGGGTCGTGGCTGTCGGAATCGGCCCTAGAAGACGAGACTGTGCGAAGCGCCCAGTTCTTCCGCGACATAGGATATTTCGGCTTCACTAAGGCATATTACAGCTTTGAGGCAGATACCCTGGGCCATGACGGAAAGGCTATCCTCACAATGTCCATCCTGGACTATCCACGAACCGGCACGCCCCAGGAAGCGGCAGAGCACAAGAAATTCACAATAGGGGATGTCGTTATCAACTATCCCAAGTCGTTGCCCTTCAGGCCTTCCGTGCTGGAGAATCTGAACATCCTCAAGCCGGGCCAGATATACAGCGAAAGGCGGGTAAACATGACGTATAACCGTCTTTCCAACCTCTCGGTTTTCAACGGCATCAACATCGACATGGAGCCCGTCTCGGAAGATAAAGTGAACGCCAGCATCAACCTGCGGAACAGCGGTCTCCAGGGCTTCAAGTTCAATCTGGAAGGCTCCGTGAACTCCACCGGCCTGCTGGGCCTGTCGCCCCAGTTCAGCTATTACCACAAGAACCTCTTCCACGGCGGGGAAGTTCTGAACGTATCCATCAAGGGCAACCACCAGTTCCGTCTGGACAGTGACGTGAAGTCCAACGAGATAAGCACATCGGCAAGTATCCGCTTTCCTAAATTCATCGGCCTTCCGAACAGGATATTCCGGGGCAACAACATTCCCCGCACAGACATCACCGCGGCATTCAGCTACCAGGACCGTCCGGAATACTCCCGCACCATCATTTCCGGCGCCTTCGGCTATTCCGGCACCCTTGGACGCGGCCGGCGGTTCTCCTATCAGCTGTATCCCTTCCAGGCCAATGTGGTGCGCCTGTTCAACATCAGCAGCGACTTTTCCAAGAACATCGCCACAGACCGCTTCATGATGAACGCGTACTCGGACCACTTCGACATGGGTATAGGCGGAATCCTGTACTACACCACGGACGTATCGGCAGTGCCCACTACATCATATCACTACTACAGGCTCCTGTTCGACCTTTCCGGCAACGCCCTCAGCCTGCTGAACCCTCTTCTTCCAACGAACGATCTGGGCCAGCACACAATATGGCAAACCCCTTATTCCCAGTATGTCCGCGGCGAGGTTCAGCTTGGCCGCACCGTGCGTATGGGCAACAAGGAGCAGTATTCCATAGCAGGGCGCATCGTAGCAGGTGTTGGATATGCTTATGGTAACGCCAGCACGCTGCCGTTCGAAAAGCAGTTCTACAGCGGCGGCGCCTCCAGCATGCGAGGCTGGCAGGCCCGTACCCTCGGCCCCGGCCATTCTCAGATCAACGACATCTTCGTGATCCCCAGCCAAACGGGCGACATGAAACTGGAGGCGAATCTGGAATTCCGTTCGCCCCTCTTCTGGAAAGTGGAGGGCGCCATCTTTGCCGATGCCGGTAACATCTGGGCCCTTAACGGCGCAGCCCCGGAAGAAGAACGCTTCGCCCTCTCCAGCATCGCAGGCGACTGGGGCATCGGCCTCCGCCTGAACCTGGATTTCATCCTGGTTCGCGTGGACATGGGCATGCAGGTGCACGATCCCGCCCGCGCGGAAGGCGACCGCTGGCTTGGGCCCACCCAATGGCTCCGCCGCGGCAACTACGCCGTCCACTTCGGCGTGGGCTACCCGTTCTAAGGCGTTTCTCGATTAGAGAAGATTTTTAGTGTCCGGGGGCGTGTCCACCCCCGGACACGGGCAGGGGGAGGGGCCCGCAAGATACAAGTTCTGCGTAGCAGGACGCAGTAGATTGTGGGAGGGGCCGGAGTGGAGCGAAGCGGAACGGAGTTCCCCGGACACCACACATCTT
>JAEEUZ010000105.1 GCA_016290725.1 Bacteroidales bacterium
CAGCGCGGTGGCATATTTTTTCGCAATGCGTGTACAGCAGGTCCTTGAGGTCCCCGTGGGGCTCCTTATCACGGACTGGGGCGGAACGCCCATTGAGACCTGGATAAACAGGGAAACCTTTGAAAAAGACTTCGCTGGCGAGTTCGACCTTTCCGCTCTTGATGGCGATTTCCTTCCGGAAAGACCAGAGAAACTGCCCTGCACGTTGTTTAACGGCCAGGTTGCCCCTCTGATTCCATTTACATTCAAGGGTATGCTCTGGTATCAGGGCGAATCGAACAGATCGCGTCCGGACCAGTATGTGAGGCTGCAACCGGCCTATGTGCAGATGATGCGCACACTGTTCCAGAACCCGGATGCCCCATTCTATTTCGTTCAGATTGCCCCTTGGCGGTCTAAGCATCCTGAAAACATCACCAGTGGTATTTTTAATGAGGCGCAGGAGAAGACGCTGGCCCTTATTCCAAACAGCGGTATGGCCGCTACGGTGGATATCGGCGAATACGGCACCATCCATCCCTGCCGGAAAAAGGAGGTGGGAGACCGTCTTGCGCTTCTGGCCCTAACCAAGACCTACGGCATCAATGGCACGGTTGACGGAAGTTCGACCTACAGTGAAACAGTTGGAATAGATGCCGAAAGCCCGTCCTTCAAGGAAGCCGTTTTCGAGGATGGCAAGGCAATCGTGACCATGAATGTGGGCAAGATGGGGCTTTCTCCCATGGGGCAGGAACTTGAAGGCTTTGAACTCTCGGGTGAAGACGGAATCTTCTATCCGGCTACCGGAGTGGTCGAGGACAGATATAAGGTTATAGTAACCTCTCCTGATGTACCTAATCCGGTAGCGGTGCGTTACTGCTTCCACAACTGGACCCGCGGCACGCTGTTCAACTGTTTCGGCATCCCGGCTCTTCCATTCCGTTCTGACAGATAATTAAAAAAAGCGATACCTATGAAACTCATCGGAAAATACTCTTTTGGGGTGGGTGACCGTTTTGCCCACGAGGGAATCAATCAGCTGAAGGCCCTTATCAAGGCGGAAGAAGTGACCGGGCTGCATTTCGAGCCGGTGTGGAACAAGTCGAACCGCGAACATCAGATTGTGGGAACGGAGCCTGGAGCGGTGCGGGAGGAGGCCGATGCCGCCGTGAAGGCGCTCGGCTACAAGGGCCAGTACTTCGTGGATGCCGACCATATCAATCTGTCCAATGTGGATAAGTTCATCGATGCGTCGGATTTCTTCACCATCGACGTGGCGGATTATATCGGTAAGTCCGGTTCCCTGGAGGAGCGTTTCCTGCCGGCCGTGAAAGAGGCTGGGCGTATATATCGGCACATAGAGGAAAAGAAGGGCAAGGGCAATTTCGTTACGGAAGTCTCGATGGACGAGGTGGATGTGGCCCAGTCGCCCCAGGAGTTGAAGTTTATCCTTCGCGAGATTGCGCGCGAGGGCATTCCGGTGCAGACGATTGCGCCGAAGTTCACCGGGCGTTTCAATAAGGGCGTGGATTACCGCGGAGATTTGGCGCAGTTCGAGAAGGAGTTCGAGCAGGATCTGCTGGTTATCGAGGAGGCTGTTAACGAGTACGGCCTTCCGAAGAATCTGAAACTTAGCATTCACTCCGGATCGGACAAGTTCTCCATCTATCCCATCATGGGAAAGCTTATCCGCAAGTACGACAAAGGTATTCACATCAAAACAGCCGGTACAACCTGGCTTGAAGAAATCATCGGCCTGGCTATGGCAGGAGGAGAGGCGCTCAAGCTTGCCAAGGAGATTTATGCCAAGGCGTATAGCCGTATAGACGAGCTTGCAGGCCCTTATGCAACGGTGATCGACATCGACCTCAAGGCCCTGCCTTCCCCGAAGGAGGTGGAATCATGGAGTGCAGAAAAGTACGCGAGAACTCTACGCCACAATCAGGCGGATCCTCTTTTCAACCAGTCTTTCCGCCAGCTCATCCACATCGCATACAAGGTGGCCGCGGAACTCGGAGACGAGTATTATCCGGCACTGGAGAAGTACACGGATGTGATTGGAGTTGAGGTTATGGCCAATCTCTGCGACAGGCATATAGCCCTTCTGAAAAAGTAAGATAAACGATTACTTAATTCCGTACTTGCGGAGAATCCGGACGATGCGTTTCCGGATAGATTTTGCCCAGAGCTCGTAGCTGTAGTCGTCGGGATGCACGCCGTCTACCTGGTGGTTGTGGCCGGGGGTGGAGGCATCGGACTTCACATAATACACATCGTTGTACTTCTTGCAGGCTATCTTCATCAGACTGTCGGCCATGTGCATTTTTGCCATTTCATCCTCATAGGACTTCGTGTTGAAGTTGTTGCGCTCGCGCCAGATGCTGCTGATGAAGATGATGGGGGTGTCCGGCTTTTTCTCGCGGATGCGCTCGATGTAGGGGAAGAGGCGCTCATTGATCATGGCGGCGTTGGGGTTTGAGAAGCTGTCGAAGATGTAGGCTTCCACATCGGCATCGCGGAGGGCATCGGCATAATAGAGCTGGAGTTTGCTGTTTCCGCTGCAGGCGATGCTCAGGATCTGGATTCCGGTCATTCGGGTGAGCTGCGCCGGAACGGCCATGCCGCTTCTCGAAGTGCTGGCTCCGTGCATGTAGGACGAGCCGAAAAGGCCAACCTTGTGACGGAAGGGTTCCGCTCCGGGCCGGATGACGCTGCCGGGTTTTGTGCCGATAAGGATAGAATTCTCCTCACTGAAGGTGGGAAGGTACATGAGGCACTCGTGCTCCGTCTCTTCCATGTTCCAAACTATGCGCACTTCGTTGTCCAGTTTGCCCCAGGCAGGTGCACCAGCACCAGCCCATAGCCATTTGCCGTCTTTCTTGATGTAGAGGTCATAGCCGCGGGAAGAGATGCCAGTGATGTTGGCGCCGTTTCCGGGGTTTGCATAGTCCGTTTTTACATAGATATAGGGAGAATCCGTTACGAAACTCACGGCAATGCCCGATGACATCCTCACCTGGGCATTCTCGCTCTTGGTGAAGCCCTTGTACTTGACGGTATCGATCCTGTGGTAGGGATTGGGGGTGTCCGGGAACATCTTTCCGATAAGGGTGAGGTCCGATGCCTCCGTCCATGTCCTTTCTTCCTGGGCGAAAGCCATGCTGCAGATAACAAGCAGCAGTGTAACGAAGAATGCTCTTTTCATATCAGTTTCAGTTTACTAAATCGCAGATTAGGGTGGCCGATGTGGCGTCGCGGACTACGACCTTCGCGTAATCGCCCACTTTGAGGTCTCCGGCGGGGAAGACGCACATCTTGTTTGACGAGGCGCGGCCGCAGAGCATGCCGGAATCCCGCTTGGAGGTGCCTTCCACCAGCACTTCCAGGGTTTTGCCGATATCGCGCCTGTAGCTTTCCAGCCCCTTGACGTTCTGATGCTCGATGATTTCGTTCAGGCGGCGGGTTTTCACCTCGGGGGGAACGTCGTCCGGGTAGTTGCGGGCCGCAAGGGTACCGGGGCGCTCCGAATAGGCGAACATGAAGGCCCAGTCGAAGCCCACTTCGTCCATGAGAGATAGCGTTTGACGGTGGTCTTCCTCCGTTTCGGAGCAGAAGCCGGCGATGACGTCGGTGGTGAGGCCGCAGTCCGGAATGAGGCTGCGTATCTTTGAGATGCGCTCCAGATACCACTCGCGGTCGTACTTGCGGCGCATCTTTTCCAGCATGCGGGAACTGCCTGATTGCACGGGCAGATGTATGTGCTTGCAGATATTGGGGTACGCTGCCATGGTTTCGATAACCTCGTCCGATATGTCCTTGGGATGCGAGGTGGAGAAGCGTACGCGCAGCGCCGGGTTGATTTCGGCAACCATGCGCAGCAGGGCGGCGAAATTCACGTCTTCCCAGCGGTAGCTGTCCACATTCTGGCCCAGAAGGGTTACTTCCTTGTAGCCTCTCTGGAACAGGTCGCAGGCTTCACGCACTATGGAATGTGCATCGCGGGAACGCTCCACGCCGCGGGTATATGGCACAACGCAGTATGAGCACACATTGTTGCAGCCGCGCATGATGGAGATGAAGGCCGAAACGCCGTTCTTATCCGTGCGCACCGGGGTGATATCGGCATACGTTTCGTCGCGGGAAAGGAGGACGTCGATCTGAGGGCTGTCCGGCGAGATTGCTTCCAGCAGGCGGGGGAGTGAGCGGTAGGCGTCCGGGCCCACCACCAAATCCACCTTATGCGTTTCCAGAAGCTCATCCTTGAGGCGCTCCGCCATACAGCCCACTATGCCCACGAGCGTTCCGGGGCGTTTTTTGCGCTGAATGTTGAACTGCTCTATGCGGCCCCAGATGCGCTGCTCGGCATTGTCCCTAACCGAACAGGTATTGGCCATGATAAGGTTGGCCTCCTCCATTTCGGTTGTCCTCTCGTATCCGGCTTTAGCAAGAATCGCGAAAATGACTTCCGTGTCATTCACGTTCATCTGGCATCCGTATGTCTCGATATATACTTTTTTAGTCTTCATCATCATCTATGCTGAAGTCTATCGCATCCCACATGTGTTCGATTTCGCGGCGGTCGCGCTTGGTGGGGCGGCCGGCGCCGCGGTCGCGGGTAACGAAGAAGGTTTCAACGGGGGCGCGGAGTTTCTGCATTTCGGATTCGGGGGTGAGGTTTTCCGCATAGTCAGGCACCAGTTTGGCGCCAACGCGGTTGTCCAGAGGACGGAGAACTTTGTAGGTGAAGGTTACCGCGCCCTTGCGCACCTGAATCACGTCCCCGGCGGATACCGCGCGGGAGGGCTTGGCATTGGCGTTGGCCACTTTTACGCGGCCGCCTTTGCAGGCCTCGGTGGCGTCGCTGCGGGTTTTGAAGGCCCTGATGGCCCAGAGGTATTTGTCTATTCTGCAGTCGTCCATGGCTCTTGGTCGGGAATTTTGTCTACGGTTATTTCAAGCACGTCGGTTCCACCCGCCCCAGGGGTGAGATGCCAGGATAGGACATCTGCCGGGACCAGGACCGCTCCGCCTTCGCCGATGCTGCAGCCGTCTACGTCCAGGCTGCCTTTGAGGCTCACGTAAAGGCGGAAACTGTCGCCGTCCGGGGATTCAACGCCGGAGGGGACGGTGATGTTAAGTTTGCGCACCCTCATTTGGGGCAGTTTCACCGGGAACTGCGTCTCAAGCGAGCCGGCGGCATGGAAGTCGATGAGGTCGAAGGCCTCTTCCAGGTGGATTTCCCGCTCCGACGGCTCCCATTCGTGCAGGCGGAACCACAGTTCGGAAGATTCTGCGATTTCCAGGAGTTTCACGTTCTGTGCGGCGTGAACCGTGCCGGGGGGGATGAGAAACAGCTGGCCGGGATGAGGCTTCACCTCGCGGAGGAGGCCTTCCACGTCGCCGCGGCCCTGACACTTCTCGTAGAACTCCGAAGGCGTTACGTCGCGGCGGAAGCCAAGCCACAGGCGGGAGTCTTTATCGGCCTCCAGAACGTACCAGAGCGCGGTTTTCCCAAGGGCGTCATAGCGGTCCATGGCGGTGGTGTCGTCAGGATTCACATGGAGCGAGGTGCGCCCCTTTACGTTAAGGCGCTTCACCATCACCGGGAACTGCGTTCCGTAGGCGTCAAAGGCGTTTTCCCCGGAGATGCGCTCCAGGTAGGTTTCCATCAGTTCGCTTATGGAGTTGCCTCCCAGGATGCCTTCCGCGGCAAGGGAGTCTACGAAGCCTAAATCGGCAAGAATGTATTCGGCGCTGCCCCAGGGCATGTCTACCCTGTCGGGGAGAAAGCGGATAGGTTCAAGTTTCAGTTCGTCGTAATCCATTGAAGAATGTTACCGGAGATCGGTGACAACCCACTCCGAGGGGAGAGAGGTTACCTGGAAAGAGAAGCCATCCGCCCCTTCCGGATCCGAGAAGTGCACCGAGCTGAGTTTGAAGCGCGCTTTGGTGCCTTCGTCCAGGGTGATGGTGATATCCAGGTTGTCCGCCCCTTCGCGGTTCACCTTGATTTGGTCCAAATAATTGCGGTATGAACTTATGAGAAGGGCGGGGTTGGAGAAGACGTCATCGGCAGAAACTGCGTCTATTACCACTTCCTTCGATTTTTCGTCCACCATCCAGAGGTTGGCTCCGTCGCTGTAGCTCTTCATGCCAAGGCCGGAAACCACGAAGCAATTGCCTTCTACGGTAACACTGCCTTTGGTGACTTCATTCATGCCTTTGCCCTGATCCAGGCTGTATACATAGTTGAAGGTTACACGCTGGCCGGCCGCTTTGTCAAGCAGGGCGATTCCGCCGCGGTTTTGAGCGGCGGAAAGAAGCGGGATAAGGGTTGCAAGTATGCAAATGATTTTTCTCATACTCCTTACTTCTCCAAGAAGCGGGCCAGAATGGGCTCCAGCTCGTTGAAATCTTTCACGAGAACCTCCCTGGCCTTGGAACCGTTCTGGGGGCCGACGATTCCCGCAGCCTCCAGCTGGTCCATAACACGGCCGGCCTTGGCATAGCCCATGCCCAGGCGGCGCTGAAGATCCGAGGTGGAACCTCTCTGAGTCATAACCACCAGGCGGGCAGCTTCCTCGAAGCGTTCGTCCAAAGCCTTCATATCCACCATGCCGCCGCCTTCCTCGCCCTCTTCGGGAGCGGGCTCCGGCAGGTAGAACGGCGTGTTGTAGGACTTCTGGTAGCCTTTCTGGTCTCCCACGAAGGAGGTGAGGTTCACAATCTCGTCGTTGTCGATGAAGGCGCACTGCAGGCGTTCCATGTTTACGCCGCTGTAGAAGAGCATGTCACCTCGGCCGATGAGTTTTTCCGCTCCCGGCTGGTCCAGGATGGTGGAGGAGTCGATGCGGGAGGTAACCCTGAAGGCGATACGCATGGGGAAGTTCGCCTTGATGAGGCCGGTGATAACGTCTACTGTGGGGCGCTGGGTGGCCAGAATCACGTGCAGGCCGGCGGCACGGCCCTTCTGGGCCAGGCGGATGACCGACGTGGTGATACTGCGGGCCGTTGCCTTGGATTCAGGGCCTGCGCCCACGGACATCGTGAGGTCTGCATACTCATCTATCACAACGACGATATACGGAAGGAAGCGGTGGCCCTCCATGGGGTTGAGCTTGCGGTCCAGGAATTTGTCGTTGTATGCGCTGATCTTGTTCACCACGGCCTTGTTCAGGAGTTCGTATCGGGAATCCATCTCTATGCACAGCGACTGCAGCACGGCGGCGGCGCTCTTTGCATTCTTGACGATGGCCATATCGCGCTCTTCTTCCTCGTTTCCGGCGGTGGGCAGCACTGCCAGATAGTGGTTGATGAGCCTGCTATATGCCGAGAATTCCACCATCTTCGGGTCGATGAAGACGAACTTCAGCTCCGAGGGGTGCTTGGCGTACAGCAGCGAAGACACGATGACATTAAGACCCACCGATTTACCCTGCTTCGTGGCACCTGCAACGAGCACGTGGGGAGCATCTGCCAGGTCGAAGACCTTCACTTTCTGCGAGATTGTATATCCCAGTGCCACAGGCAGTTCCGCTTTACTGTTACGGAAGGCTTCATCGTTCAGAAGCTGCTTCAGGGGGACGATGGAGGGGGCGTCGTTCGCCACCTCGATACCCACCGAGTCCGACAGGGTGACGATACGTACTCCCTTCGCGTTGAGGGAGATGGCAATGTCGTCCTGAAGCTGGCGGATGGCCGATATCTTCACGCCCGGGGCGGGATACACCTTGTACAGCGTTACCGTGGGGCCCACGATGGCGGTTACGTCCTTGACCTGTATCTTGTAATTGGCAAGGGTAACGCGGATCTTGTTGTTGTTGCGGATGAGTTCCTCCTGGGAAACGTCGTGACGGGACGAAGTGTAATCGCCCAGAATGTCCAGGGGAGGGAACTTGAAGCGGGGAAGACCGCCGTTGTCCGGGTCCAGGCGGTTGTCTATCCTGGGAAGAGGCTTTTTGATTTCCTGTTCCAGGGTGTCGTCCGTTACGACGGTGAGGTTGTCGCCCTCTTCGGGAGCGGGCTCCGGCTGGTCCGGCGTGGATTCCTGGGTGAGGGGTTTGACGGGAGGGGTAACGGGAGTTTCATCAGATTTCTCGACTTCGCTCGAAATGACAAAAGAAGGCTCGATATTGTCATTTCGACCAAACGTAGTGCG
>JAEEUZ010000106.1 GCA_016290725.1 Bacteroidales bacterium
GATGCTGCCGCCTCCGAGCGCCTCCGGACCATGCTCATCCAGGCCGAGGTCAATGACGATTGCCTGCTGGAACAGACCACAGCTTACCCCGTGTACCTGGAGAAGGGCGACATCCTTTACTACAACGTCGGCCTTCAGAAAAAAGGCACCGTAAAGATATATAATGCCGATGCGCGGCAACTCCTGAAGACCTTCTCGCAGACCGTACGCGTGGCGGACTCCCTTGTCATTGCCAACAAAGGCATCTATCTGGTGGAAGTGGCGCCGGGCGGAACGCAGTACGCATCCATCGACATAACTTACAGGATGGCCGATCACTGCCACCCTTTCAAGACGGTTAACAGCGAAGAGATTGAGGCCCGTGCCGGAGACTTCCGCGTAGTTTCTAACAAAGGCGTTGTGCTGAAGCCGGTCTTTGACCAGCCGCGCAAGTTTACGCTTGCCAGCAACCTGAAATCTACCTTTTCCAGCGCAGCAAAGTCAAGGGCACTTGTGGCCGTTCAGATTCCTTCCGGGGCGACGGACGTGCTGTACAATCTGCGTATTTCTACGAGTGAACAGGACAAGAGTTCCGATGGAAGGTTTCCCGAAGACATGAGCCTTTCTTATAGGAAGATACGCTTCCTTGGGCTTCCGCTCTATGAATCATCCCGTGGCAGCGGCCTTCTGAGTACGCTTCTGGACGACAACAGGCCCCTCCGGGAAGAGGATGCCTACTGCAATATGTATGTGTTCAGGAGCCAGTCGGCGGCGAAGCAGTTCCAGGACGGGCTCAAGCAGGCCTCCCAGTTATCGTACGATGTGGACTATTCCACCCTTGGAACCCAGTCCTGCAACGGCCGCATCCCCGCCAAGGGGGCGCGGACCATCTATCTGGCATTCGAGAACGAACGTATCCGCTATTCCAACTACATCTGGGTTGAGGTGCTCACAGCCACCCCCAGCACGGAGTATCACACCACGAAGTACAGTGTGGAGTAGGGCTCCGGGGGCGAACTTTGGAGAAGTTGTGATTTTATGTGGGTGAACTTCTCCAAAACATTGTGTTCTGTGGCACTTTATGGAGAAGATCACGGCCTTGGAATCACAACTTCTCCAAAAGTGGCAGTCTGGGGCCGGTACGTAACCCCAAAAAGAAAATGTCGCGTGCATCTCTGCAGGCGACATTTCCATCTAACCTAAAACTTAACCTATGAAAAAACTATTCGCTTAATTCTCTTGCGAATTCTGTGCCATAGCGTTAAGTTCGTCGTCAGGTTTTATCGTAATTATGCGAATTGGCTGAAGTGGAAGGTCCCGTTTGTTGGTCTGGGCCGATGCAATCCTGTCGATAACGTTCAGTCCTGCAACGGTTTCCCCGAATACGGTGTATTCTCCATCCAGATGTGTGCAGTTGTCCGGATTCTGCACCAGATAAAACTGCGATCCCGAAGATTCTTTCATGGGATTGGCCATATCGCCCTTGCGAGCCGCTGCCAGTGCGCCTTTTTTATGCCGATGCAGGGGGGCGCCGCTTCCGTCCCTGAGTTCCGCCGGGACATTATAGCCGGGGCCGCCATTCCCATAGCGGTCTACCAGGGAAGTATCGCGCGTGAACGGATCTCCGCCCTGAATCATGAAGTTGTTTATCACGCGGTGGAACAGAAGGCTGTCGTAATAACCCGACAGGGCCAGCCTTTCGAAATTGTCCCTGTGACGCGGGGTGTCCTTATAGAGTTTCACCTTGATGGTTCCCATGCTGGTGACGATATCGAACACCGGTTCCTCCGGCAGCAGGGCGATAATCTCCGATGCCTTCTTCTCCTTCTGGGGATTAATGGCCGATGCCGACACCTCCGCCTGCGCCTTTGCCAGGGAATCCGCCACCGCGGCTTCCCTTTCCGCTTCCCTGCGCGCCGCTGAATTGCCGCATGATGTTACCGCGGCAACAACTATTGCTATATATAACAGTGACCTTTTCATCGTATTTGCAATTTTCACAAAGATAAAGATAATTCCTATATAATCTCGATTAATTTCCGTATTTTTGTATGCTATGACTATTGAAGATGATATCAGGCAGGTGCCGGTGCTTTTGGTAACCGGGTACCTGGGGAGCGGAAAGACAACACTCCTTAACAGGATTTTGTCCAACAGGAAAGGAATTAAGTTCGCCGTGATCGTGAACGATATCGGCGAAGTGAATATCGACGCGGACCTTATCGAGAAGGGCGGCATCGTGGGTAAGACCGACGATTCACTTGTGGCCCTTCAGAACGGCTGCATCTGCTGCACGCTGAAGATGGACCTTGTGGCCCAGATCTCGGAGCTCACATCGTCCCGCAAGTTCGACTATATCGTGATCGAGGCCAGCGGCATCTGCGAGCCGGAGCCCATCGCGCAGACTATCTGCACTATCCCGCAGATGGGTTCGCAGTATGTGCGCGGCGCCGTGCCGTATGTCGATTGCATCGTAACCGTGGTGGACGCCCTCCGGATGAGGGACGAGTTCGACAGCGGCCGGGCTCTGGAAAAGGAAAACATCGAGGACGACGACCTTGAGCAGCTGGTAATCGAACAGCTGGAATTCTGCAACGTAGTTCTTCTGAACAAGGCCTCCGAAGTTAGCGAGGCCGATTTGGGCAAGCTCCGCAGCATCGTCGCGGCCATCAATCCCGGCGCCCGCATCCTGCAGTGCGACTATGGCGACATCGACCTGGATGAAATCATCTACACCGGCGATTTCGACTATTTCACCGTTTCCGGTTCCGCGGCCTGGGTGGCCGGCGTGGAGGGAGATGTCGAGGCCGATGACGACGACGATGATGACGACGACCACGATCACGAAGAGCACGGTCATCACCACCATCATCACGAGCACGAAGGGGAGGGAGAGGCGCTGGAATACGGCATCGACACTTTTGTTTATTACAGGCGCAAACCGCTGGACCTGAATAAGTTCGACAGGATGGTGTACAAGAGCTGGCCCTCATCGGTAATCCGCGCCAAGGGCCTGTGCTACTTCTCCGACAATACGGATAAAGCCTATCTCTTCGAGCAGGCGGGAAGGCAGAAAACCGTGCGCGATGCCGGTCTGTGGTATGCTACCATGCCCCCGGAGGAACTGGCCGATATGATGGCGCGAACGCCTCAGCTCCGAAAGGACTGGGATTCGGAGTTCGGTGACAGGATGCAAAAGATTGTGTTCATCGGCCAAAAGATGGACCGCGCGGCGATAGAAAACCTCATGGACTCTTGTCTTGCAGACTGATATGGCAAGGAATCCTCTGAAACAACTTGCGGGCGAGACCGCTGTTTATGGCCTGAGTTCCATTCTGGCGAGGGTGCTGAACTTCCTGTTCGTGCCGATCTACACCCGTATGCTCACGCAGAGCCAGTACGGCGTTGTTACGGAGTTCATGGCGTATATCGCCATACTTCAGGTTGTGCTGGTGCTGGGCCTGGAAACCGGTTGTTTCCGGTTCGCCAACAAAGAAGGGGAAGACCCCGCGAAGGTGTATGCCAATGCCCTCACTGCGGTATTCGGCCTGAATCTGGCATTCCTGGCGGCGATGATCGCATTCTCGGGACCCATCTCTGCGGCCCTGGGGTACGAGGGATTCGGCTGCATCATCATTTACGTTGCTGGAATCCTGTTCTGCGACAGCATAACGGCAATTCTGTTTGCAAAGCTCCGGCAGGAGCATAAGGCGGTGAAGTTCGCCATTCTAAAGACGGTTAAGATCCTAACTGAAACCCTTGCGAACCTGGCTCTGTTCTTCCTGTTCCCGGCGTTCGCGGCGAAGCATCCCGGCGGGGTTCTGGAGCACCTTCTGGTTTCTCCCACGCCGGAATACACCTATCCCATTTTCGCGATTTTCCTAAGTTGCGTGCTGTGTCTGGCGCTTTTCATTCCGGATATCCTGCATCTGAAGCTGAAGTTCGACGGCAACCTCACCAAGCGCATGCTCCTCTATTCGCTGCCCCTTATGGTGGCGGCGCTCCCCGGGGTTGCGAACGATTTCCTGGACAGAATCCTGTTCCGCTATTTCGACGTGAATTCGGAGGCCTGGAGGGCATCGCTGGGGGTTTATCAGGCGGCTGTGAAGCTGGCCGTGATAATGAACCTGTTCATACAGATGTTCCGTTACGCCGCGGAGCCGTTCTTCTTCCAGAGGGCGCGTGACAAGAATTCCAAGGAGCTGTATGCGGTGGTGATGGAGTATTTCACAGCCTTCTGCGGGCTGGTGTTCCTGGGCGTAATCCTCTATATCGACATAATTTCCCTTTTCCTCGGCAAGAATTTCCGCATCGGGGTTGGAGTTGTGCCGATAATGCTCCTGAGCTACATGCTCCTTGGCATGCTATTCAACGTGTCCATGTGGTATAAGCTTTCCGGGCGCACGTCCATGGCAATATGGATTACCCTTTCCGGCCTGGTGGTGACGGCGGTTGTGAACATCGTGTTCATGCCAAAGTACTCCTACTGGGCATCGGCCTTCGGGCATCTGGCCAGCTACCTTACCATGCTGGTAATCTGCGTGCTGCTGGGTGCGAAATACAACCCGTACCCGTATAAATGGGGCAGGATTCTTCTGATATTTGTGGCGATGGGCCTTGTGTACGGCGCTGCGGCATTTATGGGCGCACGGCTTTTCAGCGCCCCGGGCATCCACTGGGGGCAGCTTGGAATAAACACCGTCCTTATCCTTGCCTATGTGGCCTTCTGTTGGTTCTTCCTAAAGGACCGCGGCCGTGAAGTAATGAAAACAAAAGCTTAACCTGATATGAAAAAATTCGCATTTCTTTTTGCTCTGGCAGCGATTCTGGTCTCCTGCCACACTCCGGAGGCCCAGCCTTTCACCGTTATTCCCATGCCCAACAGCGTGGAAATGGGCCAGGGAGTCTTCAAAGTGGCCGGGGCCGATATTTACGTGGAAGAAGCCCTTCCCGCCGAGGTTTTGGCGGTGGCGGAGCGCTTTGCCGATAGGATGGCCGTTGTGAGCGGGCGCGAAAACAAGATTTCTCGCGCTGATGCCGGGCAGAAAATCCGCGTCATCCTCAATTCCAACCTGGGCCCCGAGGCATATGCCCTTCAGGCCACACCGGATGTCATGGTTATTGAGGCGTCGGAGTTCCCCGGTTTCCTCTATGCCTTTGAAACCCTGAAGCAGATGCTTCCGGCAGAGGTTTACGGCTCTTCCCGCGCAAAGGCGGACTGGGTTGTTCCCGCCGTATCGATTGTGGATGAACCCCGCTTTGCATACCGTGGCGTTCATCTTGACGTTGCCCGCCATTTCTTCAGCGTGGAAGAAGTGAAGCGCTATATCGACATTATGACGGTGTACAAGCTCAACCGCTTCCATTTCCATCTTACCGACGACCAGGGCTGGCGCGTGGAGATAAAGTCTTATCCCAAGCTCACGGAAATTGGCGCCTGGCGAAGCGGCACCTGCATCCAGAAAGACTTCGAGTCCAACGACGGAATCCGTCACGGCGGCTTCTACAGTCAGGAGGAGCTTCGCGATATCGTGGCCTATGCAGCCGAAAGGAATATTACCATTATCCCCGAAATCGACCTTCCCGGCCATATGCTCGCCGCCCTGGCTTCATATCCGGAGCTCGGCTGCACCGGCGGGCCGTATGAGGTTAGAACATGCTGGGGCATTTCCAGGGACATCCTTTGCGCCGGAAACGACGACGTATACAAGTTCCTGGAAGCCGTTTTGGCGGAGGTTATGGAAATCTTCCCCAGCGAATATATCCACATCGGCGGAGACGAATGCTTCGGCGGAAGACGGGATAAAGGAAAACCCATTCCCTGGGATTCATGCCCCAAGTGTGCGGCCCGGATGAAGGAGCTTGGCATCAAGCCGGGTCCCGAGGCCAGGCACTTGCTGCAGAACTATGTGACGGCGCGTGTTCAGGACTTCCTTCTGGAGCATGGCCGCAAGGTCATCGGCTGGGATGAAATCCTGGAAGGGGATCTCAAGCCGGGTGCGACGATTATGTCATGGAGGGGTATAGACGGCGGGGTGAAGGCCGCGGCCAAGGGCTTCGACGTTATTATGTCGCCCAACAAATACATGTACATAGACTATTACCAGAGCCAGGAAATAGACAAGGAACCCTTCGCTATCGGCGGCCATCTGCCTGTGGAAAAAGTATACGGCTATGAGCCTTTCGAGGGGATGGAAGACGGGTCGGAAGACCACATCCTTGGCGTGCAGTGCAATCTGTGGACGGAATACGTGGCCACTCCCGAGCATCTGGAATACATGCTCCTGCCGCGAATGTGCGCGGAAAGCGAGGTGGCCTGGTGCGATGCCGACAGGAAGGACTTCACCCGTTTCAACGAGTCGCTGGACCACGCCTTCCGCATGTTCGACGTGATGGGCTACAATTACTGTCTGGACATCCGCTGCCTCATCGGCCTGGACCGAATTCCGGCAAGGACATCGGAGCAGTTGGAGGATTATCTCACCAACGGGAAGAAATAAGACCTAGTACAGGAGGAGTCCAAGAGCGGCTCCTCCTATTATTATAAGGATGGGGTTCACCTTTCCCCAGTACGACGCGCCGAATGCCGCGCCAAGAAGGCACCAGCTCTTCCAATCCGGGAAGTTTTCGCTGACAAGCGTTACGGTGGGCGTTGTGCCGATCCACGTGGTTTTGATTATCAGGATTACCGCAGCCGCGGCGATGAGCCCAACCACGCTTGGTTTGAGCAATGACATCGTGCCTTCGTAGAGCTTGTTGTTCTTGAAAGCCGTGTAGAAGCGCACGATAAGAAGCATTATGATGAAGGAGGGGATAATCAGGGCAAGGGTTGCCGTGAGCGAGCCGCAAAAGCCCATCAGGGCGCTGCCGGTGGCGTTGTACAGCACGTCGTAGCCCACATAGGTGGCGCTGTTTATTCCTATCGGCCCGGGAGTCATCTGCGATACGGCAACGATATCGGTAAAGGTGCTTTCGCTTATCCAGGGATGCTCAACCACAACCTGGTTCTGGATGAGCGATAGCATGGCATAGCCACCGCCTATCGTGAAGGCGCCGATGACGAGGAAAGTCCACGCCAGCTGGGCAAGGAGCATCAGCGTTTCCATAGGCTATATCGGCTTACACTGTATCCCAATACCAGGACGCAGAGGATGATATAAACGGGCGATACGTTGAGGAAAGCCACAAGGGCAAGTGATACCAGGGCGAGAAGCCAGTGATACCACTTCGTGCAGCATTTCCGCGCCATATTCACCATCGGCACAAGGATAAGGGCGATAACCACGGGACGGATTCCCTTGAAGGCTTTTATCACCCAGGGATTGTCCTTGAAGGCGGTGAAGAACATGGCGATGGCAAGGATAATGAGGAACGACGGCAGGATGCTTCCCAGGGTTGCTGCAATGCTTCCCTTTATGCCCCTGAGCTTATGCCCGGCGAAAATGGATATATTCACCGCCATTACTCCGGGGGCCGATTGGGACAGGGCCACGATGTCCGGAAGGTCTTCCTCGGGGATCCAGCCCTTCCGTGACATTTCCGCCTGGATAACGGGAATCATGGCGTAACCTCCGCCGATGGTGAATGCACCAATCTTGGCGAAAGTGACGAAAATCTGCCACAGGGATACTTTTTGAGGGCCTTGTTCCATTACAGCTGCAAATATACGATAAAAAAGGTGAAAAAATTTTTGGCGGATAAGAAAAAAAGTGTACCTTTGCAGTCCCGTTTGAAAAAGCGGTTAGATCATTGACAATATTGAAAGACTAAAAGTACAAGCAAGTACCGAATAGTGTAACACTATTTACAATAAACGAGCGTCTAATTCCTTGGAAAAGGAAATGTCACGGATCAAACCAGATTTATATAATAATATACAATGAAGAGTTTGATCCTGGCTCAGGATGAACGCTAGCGGCAGGCTTAACACATGCAAGTCGAGGGGCAGCGTGGAGTAGCAATACTCCGACGGCGACCGGCGAAAGGGTGAGTAACGCGTGAGCAACGTGCCCGGTATTGGGGGATAGTCGATGGAAACGTCGCGTAATACCCCATAACAACAGAGGCCGCATGACTTCT
>JAEEUZ010000107.1 GCA_016290725.1 Bacteroidales bacterium
AGACCGTCGAAGTAACAGTAGACGGCTCCCGGATCGACATTAAGTTGGAACCGGATACCCAGATGCTCGATGAAGTCGTAGCCATCGGCTACGGCGTGATGAAAAAGAGCGACGTAACCGGTTCCGTAACTTCAGTAAAGGGCGATCAACTCCAGCGCACACCCGCCGCAGGTCTGGATCAGGCCCTGCAGGGCGTTGCTGCCGGCGTAACCGTCAACGCATCCACGGGTCAGCCCGGCGCGGCAGCAGAAGTCCGCATCCGCGGTATCGGCACTGTGAACAACGCAGCACCTATATATGTTGTGGACGGCGTCATCGTGGACAATATCACATTCCTCAGCCCGATGGATATTGCCTCCACGGAAATCCTCAAGGACGCATCCGCAACGGCCATTTACGGTTCCCGGGGTGCGAACGGCGTCATCCTGGTCACAACGAAGAAGGGCAGCAGCGACGGTACTGTGTCGATTTCCTTCGACGCATCGGCAGGTATCCAGAATCCCTGGAGAAAGCTCGACCTGATGGGCCCGCAGGAATTCGCAAGCGTCCTGGCAAACGGCCCGTCCGTTGGAGGTGCCTATATTCTGGAGAATCAGGGACTAGATGCGTGGATGCGCTCGAGGCTCATCGGCACCACTTCCCTCTATCATCCTTCAAACCTGAAATACGCCACCGTGAATACGGACTGGCAGGAGGCGGTGTTCAACAGGAACGCTATCATTCAGAACTACCATCTTTCCGTCAACGGCGGAAATCAGCAGGGCCAGTGGTCCGTGAGCGCCAGCTGGTTCAACCAGGATGGTACGATCATCGGCTCGGACTTCACGCGCCTGAGCCTGCGCGCCACATCTTCATATAAAGTGACGGACTGGCTCAAGGTGGGAGAGAACATCAGTTTTATGAGCTCGCACGGCCGCACGGCAATGAACAATTCGTCATCGGCCCAGGCCTCGATCCTTTCGGCGGCCCTTGCCATGGCTCCGTGGGATCCGATTTACTATCCGCAGGGCGCAAAGAACTACAAGGACGAGGATCTTGGCGGCCATCTCAGCGCTTCTTCCAATTTCAAGAATGTGACACACCCGTACGCGATGGTGGAGTATTCCCACCCGATGGACTACAGCGAGCGCTGGGTGGGCGATGTCTTCGTTGAAATCACCCCCATCAAGAATCTGGTATGGCGCAGCGACGTGTCGATGGACCTCACCAACAACCGCCACCGCCTGTTCAAGGAAGCCTATATCCTGTCCAGCTACGACAAGATGGACAAGAACTTCCTTGAAAAGTCGATGAGCCGCTATTCTACGATAATCGTGGAAAACACGCTCACCTGGATGAAGGAAATCGGAAAGCTGAACATCAACCTGATGGGCGGCCAGACGATGGAGGAATACAATTACGATTCCCTGAGCGGCTCCGGCAGTTCCATTCTCGTTCCCCGTGAGAACAACTGGTATCTGTCGCAGACGACGGAAGACCGCAACCCCGCCGGAGACGGAGCGGCCCGCAACCGCCGCCTCAGTTTCCTTGGCCGTGCGCACTTCTCCTACGACAGCCGCTATATGGTAACCCTGAACTTCCGTGCCGACGGCACCTCCAAGTTCAAAAACCACATGTGGGGCTATTTCCCGTCGCTGGCAGCAGCCTGGCGCATCGACAATGAGCCCTGGTTCAACAAGCCCGCTTTCCTGGAATCCCTCAAGCTGAGGGCCGGATGGGGCCGCATCGGCAATGACAAGATCGGCGACAATGCGTCGGTCCAGACCATATTCAACAGCGGTCCCACCTTCGTGGACTATGTCCTGGGGGCCGATCAGCAGCTGGCCGGCGGCGCCACCATCCTCACGCTGGTGAACACCGATATCAAGTGGGAAACCACCGAGCAGCTGAATGCCGGCGTCGACTTCGGCCTGTGGCGCAACAAACTCACCGGAACCATAGACGTGTTCCAGAGGGACACCAAGGAAATGCTCCTCGGCGTCACCGCTCCGGCACACGTGGGCAACCGCTATGCTCCTACGGCCAATGTGGGCACTGTCCGCAACACCGGTATCGAAATCTCCACGGAGCACCGCAATCACATTGGCGACTGGGACTACAGCGTGGGCGGCAACGTCTCGTTCATCAAGAACGAACTCACCGCGCTTAACGGCGGCGCCCCGGTTTACGGGGACCGCACCAAGAGCGACGAAGGCCTGGCCCTGTACACTTTCTGGGGTTACAAATACCTGGGAATCTATTCCAGCGACCAGGAAGTCGCAGAGTATCTTACCGCCCCCGGCGCCACTGAAGAGTATCACGCAGGCGATGCCAAGTACGAGGACCTCAACAAGGACGGCAAGATTGACGACAACGATATGCAGGCCCTCGGCAATCCATTTCCCTGGCTCACCTACGGCCTGAACGCAAGCGCCAACTGGAAAAACTTCGACTTCCAGATTTTCTTCCAGGGAGTATACGGCAACAAGATATACAACGCACTGAGACTCCGTACGGAAGGCACCGGCAACGAAGCCACGCTTTCCACAACTATGCGCAATGTCTGGACCGAAAGCAACCCCGGCGGAACCATTCCCAATCCATTCGGCGGTTCCCACAACAAGGATAACAATTCCCGCTTCGTGGAGGACGGCTCATATCTGCGCCTGAAGAGCCTGCAGCTGGGTTACACCCTGCCGCAGACGCTCACCCAGAGGGCTGGAATATCCAGGATGAGGGTTTCCGTCATCGCCTCCAACCTTCTCACATTAACCCGTTACACCGGCTATGACCCCGAAGTGGGCGGCGGTGTGGATTATGGCAACTATCCGCAGTCCCGTACCGTACAGCTTGGCCTTAATCTTAATTTCTAAGGAGGAGCCGCTATGAAAAAGACAGTTATTGCACTTTCCCTGCTTACACTTGTTTCCTGCAACGCCTGGCTTAGCGAGGACGGCCCCATGGTGAACCGCGTGGGCGATTTCTTCACCTCCGCAGAAACGGCCCGTCAGGTCGTAACCGCCGTGTACACCCCGCTTATGTGGGAATACCAGGACGGATACTTCCCGGAGTGGTACTTCGGCGACATCGCCTCCGACGACGCCCTCAAGGGCGGCCAGAACATAGCCGACGGCCCGGACCTCTACGACATCGACAATTTCAAGGTGGTGTCCAACAACGGCATCGTCCTTCAGTTCTATCGCGCCCAGTATCAGGGCGCGGCCAGGGCCAATCTCGCCATCGAGCAGGTGGCCGATATGACCGTCGACGAAAGCCTTTCGGCCGACCTCAAGGCCCGTTTCCTCGGGGAGGCGAAGTTCCTCCGGGCCTATTATTACTTCCGTCTGGTGCGCCTCTTCGGCGAAGTCCCCCTTGTATCCAAGCCGATTTACAGCAGCGCCGACTGGATTCAGCCACGCGCTTCGGTAAAAGACATCTATGAATTGATCCTGAGCGATCTGGCCGATGCGGAAGCGTCGCTTCCTTTGAAGAGCGCCTACCCCGCAGCCGACCTTGGCCGCGCCACAAAGGGCGCAGCCCAGGCAATGCTCCTGAAGACCAATATGTATTATGCTCAATGGCTCGTCAACAACGGCCAGGACGGCAGCAGCTATTTCGCAGAGGCCCTCAGATGGGGCAAAAAGTTCATCGCCGACCAGGCCGGCGAGTACAGCCTTCACGCTGATTATGCCGATAATTTCACCCTCGAGGGCGAGAACGGCTCCGAATCCGTGTTCGAAATCCAGTATATGGAGGACGGAATGTCGGACTATGGCGAGGGTAACGGCTTCTCCCGCGGCACCTTCACTGTAGTGCTCACCCGCAGCCGCGGCAGCGCGTTCGGCGAAACCGGCTGGGGCTTCAACCACCCCACACAGAACCTTTACGACGAGTACGAGCCCGGGGACCCGCGCAGGGATATAACCATCCTGACCCCTACCGATGCCGAGATTTCCAACGAAGCTGAGGAAATCTACCTCGGTTCCCGCTATCTCTCGCTGAAGCGCTCCCTTATGGATCCCGCCACGCGCACTTACCTGCATCTGGATCACGCCTCCCGCGGCGCCATCAACAACCAGCAGATCCGTCTGGCCGATGTGTATCTGATGATTGCCGAAGCAGCCGTAGAGAACAACGACCTTCCCACAGCAAAGACTTACCTTGAATTGGTGCGCGCCCGTGCCCGTGCGATGGTTACCAACCCGGTTCCGGTGCTCCCCGCTTTCCCTTATGGAAGCTATACGGACAATCAGGCCGGCCTCCGCGCCGCCATCCGTCACGAACGCCGCGTGGAACTTGGCATGGAAGGCCATCGCTGGTTCGATCTTTGCCGATGGGGCACGGTGAAAGATGTAATGAATGCTTACAAGGCATCTGAAAGCGGCGAGGTACGTGCCCAAATGGCCGACTTTACTGCCGGCAAGCACGAGCTTATGCCCATCCCCCAGAAGGAGATGGATCTTGGCTCGCTTTCCCAGAATCCCGGATATTGATAAAACCTGAACAATACTATTAACCATTAATCAATTACTAAAATGAAAAAGTATTTACTTATTGCAGCAGCAGCGCTGATGGCCTTTGCCGCTTGCGAAAAGGATCCCGAAAACGGCGGTGAAATCATCGACGATGGCGGTAACGGCGGCAACGGAAACACCGAGACTGTGTCTTCCCTCAACGGCAGCAATTACTATCCCATCCTCATGGATGCCGTGACTTTTGAGAAGATTAAGAGCAAGGTGGTCGCCGACCTCCGCGCCCAGGATGGCGGTGATGCAGAGTCAACCCGTCCGCTCTATATCTGGAGTGGTTATTCAGGCGCAGAAGCTGCCGGTCTTAACTTCTACGGTAACGCCGAGGGCTTCACATGCTTCTCCGTGAATGGTGGCGTCTGGTCCGGATTCGGTGTTTTCCTCAAGAAGACCGATCCCGGCTTTGCCAAAATGGCCGAACTCGCAAAGGGCGGCTACTATCTGCATTTTGCCTTAAAGGGCCCCGCAGGCGTCTCCCATTGCATCTATCCCGCCTGGGGCGGCAAGGAATACAGGGTTTCTGTAGGCGACGGAGCAAAATTCGCCGATGGAGATAATACCTATGATTTTATCGCTCCAATCAGCAATGGCGGTAAGTTCGTCGCCAACGAGTGGAACGAATATGAGATCGCCCTCTCCGACACCGGACTTGATTACACGGCCCCGGCTGCCGAAGAAGCAGGTCAGAATATCTTCTGCGGCCTGAGTGGCAGCGTTGCCGGCACTCTCCTGCAGATCGATGCAGCGTTCTTCTATAAGAAATAATTGATTTTCAACGGGGGCCGGGCCCCGGCCCCCTATTATCAAACCTATGAGAATGAATCCCGTACTGGTAATAGTGGCTCTCCTGATGGCGGCTTGCCTGCCATTGAATCCCCATAACGGCCAAGGCACAATCTCGGACGATAATCCCGTTACGCCCACGCCTGAAAATCCTTCCACACCCAATGAGGAGGGAAGCGGCGAAACCGACGGCTACAAGCTTGTCTGGGCCGATTATTTCAACGGCGAAAGCCTGTCGGCCGATGACTGGAACATCGAGGTGAACGGCAACGGCGGCGGCAATAATGAATTGCAGTATTACCGTGCGGAGAATGTCACTGTGGGAAAGGAACCGTCGACAGGTGCGGGCTGCCTCATCCTCACGGCTAAAACCGAAAAATACAGCGGGAAGAGTTTCACTTCCGGCCGCCTGAACACCAAGAACAGGCATTTCTTCACACACGGAAAAATAGAATCCAGCATTATGATGCCCTCCACGGCCAACGGCCTGTGGCCGGCGTTCTGGCTGCTGGGCAACGACATCGACACAAATAACTGGCCCAAGTGCGGGGAAATCGACATTGTGGAAATGGGTAATTCCGCCGGAATCAAGAATGGCACCCAGGCCACTTATTTCAACGGCGCCTGCCACTGGGGCTTCTACAAGAACGGGGCTTATCCCAACTACGCCAGGTCGCTGAACGCTCCATATAGCCTCCAGGACGGCCAGTTCCATCTGTTCACGCTTATCTGGGACGAGGAGTCCATCACCATGTATCTGGATTTGGACAAGAACCCGTCGGCGGAACCTTATTATAAGATGAATATCGTGGACAACGACGGCGACTGGGCCGTGGCCAAGTATTTCCACCACGATTTCTTCATCGTCTACGACCTTGCCGTGGGCGGAAACTTCCCCGGCATACATAATGCTTCGGGCATCACGGCTCTGGCCGACGGCCCCGCAAGCATGTACATCGACTTTGTTAAAGTGTATCAGAAATGAGACGGGCATTGATACTGCTTGCCGTAATCGGCCTTCTCGCCGCCTGCGACAAGGATAACCCGGAGCAGGAAAACGTCACTTACACCCTTAACCAGGCCAAGAGTGCCAAGAGGGGCGTGAGCTTTAATTTCGGCACATTGCCGGAACAGGACGTGCCTCTGCTGCAGAGCGCCATTTCCTGGTCCTACAACTGGAGTTCACAGGTCCCCGGGGACGCTGTGGACGCCCAGTTTACCAAGTACGGACTGGACTGGTGCCCTATGATATGGAATGGAAATTACAGTCCGGACAACATTCGCGCATACAAGCGCAAGCATCCGGAAGCACAATATATTCTGGCTTTCAATGAGCCCAATCTCAAGGACCAGGCCAACATGACTCCCGCCCAGGCGGCGGAGCTCTGGCCCCCTGTCGTGGCCCTGGCAAAGGAACTGGGGATGAAAGTGGTTTCTCCCGCCCTTAACTACGGCACGCTGGAGGATTACCACGACCCCGTGAAATGGATGGACGAATTCCTTGCCTGCGACGGAGTGTCGATTGACGATATGTGCGCAATCGCGCTTCACTGCTATATGCCGTCGGCCGGCAGCGTGAAGGGCTTCATCGACCTGTTTGAAAAATACGGGAAGCCAATCTGGCTCACGGAGTTCTGCAACGGCAATTCCAACAATATCTCCGAGGAGTCGCAGATAAATTATATGTGCGAGACCCTGAATATGCTGGAAGGCCACGCCAACGTGGAGCGCTATGCCTGGTTCATGCCCCGCGGCGGCTTCAATTCCAAGTGGCACGACAATCTGCTCACCTCGGAGGTCCCGATTGAACTGACGACTCTGGGCAAGGTGTTCGTGAACTTCTCCACGCAGGACAAGAGTATTTTTTATAGTGTCGATGACGTAATTCCGGCGGAGCAGTATTCATCGGCCTCCGGCACCGTACATCTCCGTCCATCTTCGGACAAATCGGGCATCCTGGAGATATCCGAACTCGGCAAAAACGGCGTGGTGGAGTATCAGCTGAACGTTGCCTCGGCCGGCACATACAAGCTTGTGATGCGCTATAAAACCTATATGGATTCGTCGTTCGCCGTGTCCCTCAATGGCGCGGAGGTGGCTTCCAAGGCCCTCCCGTCCACTTCCAAGGAGTGGACCACCGGCCACTTCGCCATCGACCTTCCCTCCGGAAAGTCCACGCTGCGCATTACCGGCACATCCGGCGCCTCGACAGCAATCAACTGGATGAAAATTACCAAATAATACCACATATGAAAAAAACTTATTTTACACCACTGTTGGAAGTGGAACGCTTAAAACTGGAGCAGGACTTTGCTGCTACCAGCAAATGGAACGACTCCGGCAAAGGAACGTCGGACGTTAATTTCTTTCTTGAAGAAGATGAGGAATTTGCTTAACAGGAGGACAAGTATTATGAAAAAGATTAATTTGATTTTTGCAGCACTATTGCTTGCTTTCATCTCCTGCAACAAGGAAATCGACAACAATTCAACCAAGACTCTCACGTTCAAGGTGGCTCAGAGCGAGCTCGCCTCCAAAGCTACCTGGGTGGACGGCCAGGGCTTTAACTGGGTTGCCACGGCGGATGCCGAAGAATTCGGAATCGGCACAAATGAGGGCCTGGCACATTCTTCAACTATGGCGTTAAGCGGCAAGGATGCTACCCTGACTGCCACCGTGCCCACCGCAGCCACA